>RGZI01000021.1 GCA_010031635.1 Actinomycetota bacterium | reverse complement strand
CATGACTAGTTGGAAGTTCGGTTATTGAAATCTTAGTATCACCAGTAATTATTACTGTTCCAGAAAATCTACCAGCTTTGCAAACCAAGACAGGTTGTATGTATCGCATTCCATTCGGATACTTTGCACCAGAATCACTTCTATTCTTCATCACTTGAACAGTTTTACCCGCGGGCGTGCACCCTCCTGAAATCTTGATTCTTGTTCCCTTGTTTGAAACCAAGGGATTAGGACCACTTACATATTCAAATGTTTTAATCCAAGCCGCCCAACTTTTATCTGCGGGGAAAATCTTGGCGGTGATAACACCTTTAGGTTCTGAATTAGGACTTGCAAGGGTCTTGGCAGGACTTGGTTGGGGAGTCGGTGAATTTGTTGGTTTAGTGGTTGGTGCAGAAGCACTTCCTCCAGTTATTGTGAAGGAGCTCAGGAAAATATTATTTGGATTCCAGGGTTCTTTTCCAACAGTTACATTCAAACGCGGCACATAAACTCCCTTTGCAAGATTACCTAGATCAAAATAAAGAGTATCCCCCCATTTGCTGAGTTTGAATATTGAACGAAATTGTGGCGTTGCAGACCTTATGTCATTTGATCCAGAATAAAACTGAATCGTCACTGACCCTAAGTCTGTATCACATGCATCTTTAATTGTGACTACGTACTGTGGATTCAATGAAGATGCAGTAACAGAAGAGCTTGTTACTTGTACGCATTGCGCAAGATTGTTTGCTGCATTTGCATTTGTTGCATTCAACATTGCTAAGGCAATCAACGTGAGGCAGTACCTGACAATATTATGCTTGGTCAAATTCCCCCATTAATAATTCTATGACTGCTACGGCGTCTAACTTTCCTGTGGATTTGTATCCATTGAGGATTTCAAACTTTTCTTCCTTGGTGAGCTTCTGCCAAGCTTCAGACATTCCAGACTTGTTCATCCCATAGGAAGTTAGAGGGTCAGTTATTCCATTAAAGATGTAAAAACTAAAGGTAGCAATTTCCATTTTCCCCATATAAGTCCTTTTGTTACTTTCATTTTAGACTGAGGGATGCAATTCAATCAAGCATTTCCTATGAATTGTTATTGTTTAAAGCAAAATTAACTTTTTCTGCGGCATCTTTAAGTTGATCAATTGAGGTATGAACATAGATTCGTGAAGTAATTGCACTTGATGAGTGCCCCAAAACACGACTGATAGTCTCAATTCCGATTCCCTGGCTATACATCAAAGTTGCCGCAGTATGGCGTGCATCGTGTAAACGATGAGGCTCGATTCCACAAAGCTTGAGTGCTTTTTGCCATTCGTTGTAATCGATATGGGAAGACCTGGCAGCACCACTATCACCCGGGAATACTAAATTTAAGTTGACCCATTTATCGTTACAGGAAGTTTGCCACTTGCCAATCAAATTCTTATGAATTCGAAGAGACTCTAAAGTCTCTTCAGTAAGCACTAAAGTTCTATATGATCGATTTGTTTTAAGTCTAGTAAACGTTGCTTTGCCATTTATCATCTGAATCTGGGATGAAACAGTCAATGTGCCTGACTCGAAATCAATGTCTTGCCACCGTAAACCAAGAGCTTCCCCTTGTCTTAATCCACAGATGAGAGAGATATGTAATCGTGCTGAGAGAAATGTCCCCTGGTATGTCTTTAGCAATCTCCTTACCTCCTCTATCTTCAAAGGAGTTAATACTTTCCCCGCGCCTTGAGGGTTTCTTACTTTACGCACAGGGTTCACCGAGATTAAATTTGTATTTTCTGCCTCATCCAATGCAACAGCAAGCAGAGCTCTTGCTTGCTGTTGAGATCGAACACTCTGACCACCTGACCTCATATTTATTAATAGATTGGTGATCACTTGGGAGTCTAGTTTCCTCAATTCATGGTGACCGAGAAACGGGTTTATATGATGAACAGCAAGAGATCGATATCTTCGGTATGTTGAATATGCAATCTGATGTTGATGTGTTTCATCGAGCCAATGAAGTAAGAACTCTTCAACTTTCAATTTCGGATTTCCTGGAACTGAAGATTGGTCTTGAGGCAGTTTCGACAGTTTCGCCTTCGCCAGGCTCTTGGATTGCTGTGCAGTCTTTGCCATCGCGGTAACGACAGTTCCGCCCTGGCGGATGACGGTTCGGTAGGAAGATCCAACCTTGTATGTATGCCCTTGTCCATTTGCCTTACGTGCCATTGGGTACACCTTCCACATTTGCCAATGGCTTGTGCCACTGTGGAAGACCAGCTAACGAAGCTTTACTTTTAGAATTGATACACAATTCATACACATTGGTGGCGCGAAGTCGCCAATGTTGTAGCTGGAAGGGTTAACCAGGCTCAGAACGCCGAGCCTGGTAACTGGTTAGAGCCAATGGGAGGGGACTGTAAATCCCCCGGCTCTGCCTTCGAAGGTTCAAATCCTTCACCCGCCACCAGTTTCAACTTTTAACTTCCGCGTTATTGTTCTTAAGTGAGCAAAGTAATCGTTATTGGTGCTGGAGTAATCGGGTCATCCATTGCTTTAGAGCTCTCTCGTAATGGTGATGATGTCATCGTCATTGATAAAGGTGCAGGTGCAGGTCAAGGATCCACAAGTGCATCTAGTGCGATTATTCGGTTTAACTACTCAACTTTAGATTCAATTGCATTGGCCTGGGAGTCTTATCACTGCTGGAAGAAATGGCGTGAGCATTTAGGAGTTGAATTAACTTCATATTCACAACTTTTTGATGTAGGTGTTCTCATGCTCGATGCACCAGAGATTGCAAAAGAAAGAATTGCTGATTTATATACCCAGGCCAAAATTCCTTTTGAATTATGGGATAAAGAAACCTTAGCGATGAAGCTCCCGCATTTGGATCCAGGAAAGTACGGTCCTCCTAAATCTATTAGCGATGAAGGATTCTGGGAGGAGTCCAATGATTCTTTAGGTGCTCTCTTTACGCCACAAGGTGGTTATGTAAATGACCCGCTTTTAGCCGCAGAAAATTTGGCGGACGCTGCTCGTTCCCATGGAGCACAATTTAAATTTAAATCTGTTGTGACAAAAGTAATCCAAACAGGAAATCGAATTATTGGTGTGGAAATTAATGGATCAGAGAAGATCACAGCTGACGTTGTAGTGAATGCCTGTGGGCCGTGGTCGAGCGAGATCAACAAAATGGCTGGGGTTGGCAGTGAGTTCACCATCAGTGTGAGACCGATGCGACAGGAGGTTCATCAAGTAAATGCACCGTTGAATCTCTTACCTGGCCCCATCATGGGAGATCTAGATTTAGGGATCTACATGCGAGGTACGCCTAATGGTGGACTATTAGTTGGTGGCACTGAACCTGAGTGTGATCCACTCAAATGGGTTGATAACGTTGATAAAGTAAATATGAATAGAACGCAAGAAAGATTCGAAGCTCAAGTTACAAGGGCCGCACGACGTTTGCCAGCGTTGCAGATTCCTAATACAGCACTAGGAATTGTTGGAGTCTATGACGTCGCCTCTGATTGGACTCCAATTTATGATCGAACTGATCTTGATGGTTTTTATGTAGCAATAGGTACTAGTGGAAATCAATTTAAGAACGCTCCTATGGTTGGCAAAGTTATGACCCAACTCATTAGTGAAGTAAGTGGCGGACGTAACCATGATGTTGAGCCTGTGCGGGTGCACTGTGGACATACGGGAAATGAGATCAACATGGGAGCTTTTTCGCGTAAGCGCCGATTTAACTCTGAAAGTACTGGGACGGTGATGGGTTAAGTTTTTTGCTATCTGAACTACTTGACTGCTCCACTTGTAACACCTGAAATAATTCGACGTTGCGCGAAAATGAAGACGAGCAGCATCGGAAGCGTCATGAGAAGAATGTAAGAAAAGATCAAATTCCAATTCTGTAGGTACAGCCCGGAACTTGCGACTTGATATAAGTTCAATGGCAACGTATCGAGACGGCCGCCAACAACAAACAGTGCGTAGAAAACGTCGTTCCAGATAAATAATGAAACCAGAATTGTCGCGGTCGCAATGACCGGCCCGAGTAGAGGAAAGATGATTCGAAAGAAGACTCGCATCGGATTCGCGCCATCTACGCGGGCCGCCTCCTCAAGTTCTATGGGAATCGTTCGAATAAATCCCGTGATGAAAAAAATTACAGTGGACATATACATGCCGATGTACACACCGATTAATCCGAGCGGAGTACCTTGCAAGCCGATCTGTTTTAGCAAGAGCACAATCGGGACGATGGCAGGGGGAACAATCACGCCACTGATGCCGATCGTGTACGCGATCGAAAGGCCACGGGTTTTCCGCCGCGCTAACACCCAAGATGCCATGGCTCCAAGCAGCAGAACTCCAAAGACAGATGGAATCAATAGGAGAAGACTTCCAAGCGAAGCGATGCCCATATTGCCTTCGCTAAATGTGGTGGAAATATTTTTGCCTAATTCCCAGTGGCTTGGTAGCGCGAGGTTAGGTTGCCGCGCTTCAACTGCCGATTTACCAGCCGTGACAATGATGACCCAGAACGGCACACCAAGTGAAAAAATCATAGTGAGCAGAACTGCGAGTGGCTGGAAGATTCGCGAAGGGCGTTGTAGTGCGTTGGTTAGCATCAGATAGACCGAAGCTTCAGAATTTTTATCACAGGATTTGTTCTCTTTTGCGTAGAGACCAAATGAGTGGAAATGCCAGGACCATCACCATGACGAGAAGTACCAAACTCATGGCCGTTGCTTGCGCGAATAGCCCTTGACCAAAAGCTCTAACGATGTAGATATTAAGCAGCTCTGTTGTTCCACCGGGGCCGCCCTGAGTTGTTGCTTGAACGATGTCAAAACTATTCATCGAACCAAGCAACGAAGTTGCGACATTAAAAGTTATCGCTGGCGCGAGGAGTGGAAATCGAATCGTGCGAAGCGTTTGAAACCAGGAGGCACCATCGATGCGTGCTGCTTCGAGTACTTCACTATCGATCGTCTTGAGGCCGGCGAGAAAAATGAGCATCGCCAAACCCATCCATTTCCACGCGTGAATTACAGAGACGACAACTATTGTCCATGTAGTGCTATATAGCCATGGGATTTCGACAGGTCGACCCGCAAAAAAACTGAATATCGAGTTCACGGGCCCCTTTGGTTCTAATACTGCTTGAAAAACATAACCGACTGCTAAGGCCGACATGATGACCGGGATAAAAAAAGATGCCCTAGCAATTCGGTTAAGGAGCGTATCTCGTTCGAGTAAAAGTGCGAGAGCAAATCCGAAAAGATTCTGAAAAACTGCGACCAGAACTGCGTAAAGAATTGTGATGCGCAAGTCTGCCACGAGATTGCCACTTGAAAACAATTGAGTGAAATTACTAAACCCTGAAAAATTGACTTCTGTTTTAAAACTTGACCAGTCAGTGAACGAGTAGACGAAATTTAAAACCGTTGGCACAATGAAAAAAATTATTAAAAAGAAAAAAGCTGGAACAATAAACCAGATTGGATGAGTTGAGTGTGCTTTACTCGCCGCGTTAATTCGAGGTCTCTTCAGAAGTAATTTAACTTTGGCACCGGCATTCATTTGATCGTCCCCTGAAAATTGTAATGCTTGGCCTCATTCGAGATAGTTAAGTGGGCTTCATAAGAATAACTCTTACGAAGCCCACCCAACGCTTGCTTAGAAGCCTTTCGCGCCTTGGGCCTTTGCTAATTGCTCGAATTGCGTTTGCATTGCCTGTGCAACTTCTTCAATGGTCATCGTGCCATTGATCATGTTGCTGAGATAGACGTGAATGTCAGGAGTCGCAAGCGCCTGCGACTGTATTGCACCGACGGAATTTTTCAATCCGCTGGCGACCTGAATAAAGAGTTTCGGAACTGTAGATGGCGAAGGAACTTTTGGTTGAAGTGAGATGTAGCTCCGGTCATCGAGGAAGGCTGCGTAGCCTTGGCCCATCCAGTATGCAAGGAATTGCTTAGTGGCAGCTTCACGTTTGGCGTTACCAGTTTTGAATGCGACTATCGCATCAGTTTGGCCGGGAAGCGACAACGTCAAATTGCTAGTAGGCGAAATTCCGAAATAGCCAATCTTTGCGTCAAGAGTGGCTGCGTCACCAGCTTCTGCCAAAAGTGCTGGACCTAAAAAGCTTCCCTGATTTACCATCGCTACATCACCTTTTAATAGCGCTGTCGTCTGGGCTGCAAAGGTGCCGCTTTTGATATCGGAGTTATATAAACCTTGATCGATCAGAGCTTTATAAGTAGTCACTGCATTGATGAAGGTCGGGTCGGTGAATTTAGCCTCACGTGAGTTCAACTTTTGGTACCAACCTGATTTTGCAGCATCGCCGAGCAAGCTCTGCACCATGAATTGAGTTGGCCAAGCATCCTTGGCAGCGTCGTAAAACGGAGTAATGCCGGCGGCCTTCAACTTAACCGCAGCAGCAGTCATCTGGGTAAAGTTCTTTGGGAGAGTAGTGATACCAGCTTTAGCAAAGGCTTCCTTGTTTGAGCCCAGATTTTGTTGGTGACCAAAAGGCGACATCTGGTTTGTCGCCAGTTGCGATCTTGGCCAGTACTGGAGATTCGTATGGATCTGGAATTGTGACAACTTTAATCTTTGCCCCAGTAACCCTCTCGAAGCTAGAAATAACTGACTTCGGAATTGCCAAAGACGCGGCTGCGCACCACATCGTGAGAGTGACGCCCTTCAGTTTGGCAGTCTGAGATGGCCAAGCGGGAGCCTGTGCGGAATGTGATGCTGGTGCTACAACGGTGCTGCCGATCAAAGTTAGCGCAACTAACGTCGAGAGCACGGCACCTTTCGAAGTTTTCTTCACCTATTTATTCGGTTTTATTCGAGGACAAAGATTTTTTTGCCAACCCCATAACACAAGCGGAAACCAATCCCAATGTCAATATGTAGGAGTAATTAATTATTCGTTTTCGCAAGGCGCAATCGGTAGGCATAAGAGTCTCCCGTTAGTCGGTATATCTCCATGTGCAGAACTCACCACCCAACTGATAACATCCGACAAGTTATTCTGCCCACAGATTTTTTAGCAGTGGCGCTTTCAGATCAGTTGATAGAACCGGAGCCCGAGTGAGCACTGAAACTCCCCCCATCCCCACTCGACTAAACCACGCTGCGGTCGTAGCCCTCATTGGCCGCGACATCGTTAATGGCAAATATGCCGCAGGGGAGATCCTCCCCTTCGAGGAAGAGTTTGTTGAAAAACTTGACGTTGGGCGAGGTGTTATTCGAGAGGCCATTCGGGTGTTGGCGGCCAAAGGGTTGGTGGAAACCCGGCCTAAACGTGGAACACAGGTACTGCCAAGTTCCATGTGGCAACTACTAGATCCAGAAATTCTATTTTGGAGAATTGGGCAAGATTTTGATCCAAAATTTTTACGAGATCTGACAGACCTTCGATCCATGATTGAGCCAGCAGCCTGTGCACTCGCTGCTGAACGAGCCAGCGACCCCGAGCTCCAACTTATTGCCGCACTTACTAGAGAATTGAAATACGCGAAAGATGATGAACTTGCTTTTATTGAAGTAGACCTGAAATTCCACAGAACAATTATGCAATCTACCCACAATGACATATTGGTTCAGATTGGAGTCGCAATTGAATCAGTATTGCGGCTAAGTGTGGAAGTAACCGTGGGAATAGGACATGGAAGAAGAATTGAGGAGCATGAAAAAGTCGCGACTGCGATCTGCAATCGACAGGTTGGCAAAGCACGAAATGCCATGGCCGAGTTAATTGGATTAAATGTCCTGGACATCGCCTCGATTTTAGGACCAACATTTTCAAACTCTAAAAAATAAAGGTTTGCTTATTCTTGTTCAAGGAACCAGCATCATTTCCTCTAGTGGGGATTAAAAGCAGCGGATTATCTCGAACCGGCTTTTGCACGTGCTGCACGCGCTAAAAATAATGCAAAGACAAGAGTCAAAACGATTCCAGTATTTACACCCATCTCCATAAGTGCTCTGTTGAAATATTCTGTCGTCTTTGTCTCTTCCATTGTAAGAGATGCTCCGACAGTGAGGATGTGTCGAACCGCTGCAATAACCCCAATGATCAAGAAGTTATCTAATTGGAATATGCCATCCGTGAATCGCACAATTACAGTTCGCATAATTTCCAGAATAATTACCACGAAAAGTATGTCATTAATTCCTTGGATCATTCCCAAGGGGAAAAAGGGACGGGTTTCAATTAAGCGCTGCAAGGTATAGCCGGCGGCTAACAGTGAGATAACAAATAAAACTATTCCAAGAAAACCATGCAACACATCTTCTAATTTATCGATAAAAGTTACCGGAATTAAGGACTCATCGTTGGTAAGCAAACCTTTAACTGATTTGTACTTCACGTTAACTCCTTAAATGCTTTTTAGCGTTAACTAAGGGTAAATGCGGGTCTAGAGTCTCGCAATTTGAAATGATCGATCGTGATCCTTTACCTCCAAGGGCTTGCCTAAAAGCCCCGTGGGTGAGGATTTTAGACCCCCCTCCTGTTTCGAAGGCACAAATCCTTCAACCATCTTTCACCACTAACCTAATCGCGAACTTTCAAGTAGCCTTACTCACAAGTAGTCATTCTGATCCAGTGAAGAGGTAAGCCATGGTGAGCCTAAAAAAACTAGCCATCATCTCACTGACTGCAGGCCTGCTGATTTCATTGCAATCTCCCGCATTAGGCGATGTAGCTAAACCAATTGATGAACAGTGGAAGCGCACCGCAGCTTCAAAACCTGGTCAATATGGAATTTTAGTTCAGCAATCTTTAGAACTCTTACGATTTTCTTCTTATTTTATTTCACTAGATGGTAGTAAAGATAAGGTAGAAAGTGTTACCGCCTGTAAGTCTTTCACTGATCCACTTTGTGCAAAAACAGTAGTCCAGCAAATGAGTGCAAATTTGCAGCTTTGCAGTGAGAAAATTATAAGTGAATGTGTAACTTCGATGTCGGCTCGGAACGCAGCGGGCAAAGAGTTGAAAGTAAATTATGAAGGACCAATTGAAAGTTCCTTAATTTATGATTTTGCTGGTGATTCCACTAAGGGATTACCTACAGGTGGACCACCGTTAATTTTCTCAATACCTGAAGCTCCTCACGCAGGGGGAGACAAGTACATGTTAAAAGTTGAAATGCAAGGTAGTGGAAATGGATCAGTATTCAAGATTTGGCGAACTAGAGCGGGCATTTTTCCGGTCTCAATAACTTCAGGGAATTTTTTAGCTAGCAAAATCTCGATTGATACGCCAACATATACGTCTTTCGACATGATTGCTGGAAGTAGTATCGATCCTGTTTGCCAATTTGCTACAAATACAAAATGTTTAACAATTCAAACTTTTCCCGAAGGTATTGGTTTTGGTTTTAGTGCAAAATTTAAAAATCAATTAACAGGCTGGTGGCATGGAAGGTTTAGTACTCCTGAAATTACCAGTGAGATTAAAGATGGATTGATGAATTTTTCAGTTATTGCTAACCCAATAAAAGTTCCCACGGTATTTGGTTGGGTTGAAACTGCTTCATTGCCCGAAGATTTAAAACTTCGTTATTCCAAAACTCCAAGAAATGGCTCTGTTTATTTCGGGCTAAGAAATGGGGATTTGGCTCAGACTTCAATTTTAAGTGATGGAAACTCAGTCTTTACCGATGACACTTTGGCAGAGTTAAAAAGTTGGTTACCACTACTCGGAGACCGCGCTGCTGCGATGCCATCAGCTTGGGCTATCTCCACTATTGATGGTGACGCTAAGGGTGATGTTGAAAGATGTACAAAACTTGAAAGTGGCATTGCAGGCTTAGTAACGACAAATGCATCTATGTACTCATCTGGGCCGCCGGTTTTTAATACTGATACGCAATCTTTAGAGTACAAAGTTGCTGCGCCGCATTTAATTACTACAGGGGAAGTTCTGCTTGGAAGTTATGACTTAGTTATGAATTCACAAGTAGCTCGATGTATGTACGGTTTTTCTAAGGCGCCACTCAAAGCATCAATCTCAGTTGTAAGTACTTCTGAAAAAACAACAGTTGAGACTAGTGTTTTAAATGAAAGTAATGGGTTTATCAAGTTATCTGCTAATGGTTTTCAATACTCGCAACCAACAATTCAAGTTAAGTTAACTCAAGAGAAAGTTATTGAGCCGGTGGTGACAGCCACAACTGTTACTGAACCAGTTAAACAAGCAGTTGCTAAAATAGATGCAAAAAAGGCTGTAAAAACTATTACCTGCACTAAAGGCAAATTGACGCGAAAAGTTTCTGGTACTGCTCCAAAATGCCCGGCTGGTTACCGAACTAAATAAGTTAAGAAGTTGGCCGGTGAGCGTGACTCTTGACTAACGGGCAACTGGGGGGAAAGTTAGATCAGATCCGGGTCTGCCGGGAGGCCCCGGACACTCTCTCGCTTATGGTCGGTCGATCGCTCATGCCTTTTGCGGAGCTGCAATTCAACCTTTCGGATCGCCTCATCAAATGCGGCCAGGTCATTGAAGGCCGCAGCTTCGGCCCGCAGCAAAGGACCTGCACCATGCGAAGTGATAATGACGGTGTGCGAGCGTTTGCCTTGGCTTGGATTTCCTTCATGAATCACTTCAACTTCAATTCGATCGACTTTTACATGCAGCCGCTGCAAAGAGTTTATTTTTTCAGTGGCTATCTTTTTAAAATCTGCGGCGATCGTAGCTTTTCGAAGATGAAAGATAATTTCCAAATTAATCAGCCCTCCTTCAAGGAAGTTATCTCCAATGTAGCCCCCTATTGGCAGTTCCGTAATATCGAAAATTAGGGGAGATCAGGAATGTCGGCTATCTCTCATATATTGAGCCAAAAGCCGCTGACCTGCGGAAATACTTTTCCACAGGTTAATTTTAGGGAAACTCACAGAGAAAAAAGGCCATTTAGATTTGACCGCTAAGGGGCATAGTTTGGGATGGTAGAGCCTTCCCCCCCACTAAATCGCCATGAAAATTGGCGGCTAGACCAGGGCGTTGTCCGGCAAAGGTCGGATATCGAGAAGCAGACCGAGCAATTAGGAAGCAGGAGGTGTGAAAGATGCGCAGCAATGTTGCCCGCGGATTAGTTTTTGCACTTTTGCCGACCCTCCTATTCACTGCTCCAGCAATTGGTGATGAAAGTTCACCTACCCAAGTTTTAACTAATGCATCTTCCTCGGAGTTAATCGCTCCATCTGCAAATTTAAATGTCGAGCCAGGTGACTTAACGGGTTCTTCCGAACTGACCCAGGTTGCAGTCGAACAGCTTCCGGCCCCAGCCTTGCTAATTTTGGCTGAAGTGATGAGCGCTAGCCGACTTTCGGCCTTCACTATCGCAAGTGCTGCCAACACCTTGAGCCTGGTCGAAAAGGCCAAGAGCCCGAATGGAGCTCGGGCCGTGGCCGAGGTCATGGCTAAAGCTAAATATGGGTGGGGTACAGCTCAATTCTCTTGTCTAAACCGACTCTGGACCCGCGAGAGTATGTGGAATTACCGCTCTCGGAACAAACAGTCAGGGGCGCATGGAATTCCGCAGGCTCTTCCCGCCACAAAGTACGAAACGATCGGGTCAGATTGGCGCACCAACCCAATTACCCAAATGAATTGGGGATTGAAGTACATCAAGGTCCGTTATCAAACCCCATGCAAAGCCTTAAATATTTTTTATCGTAAAAATTGGTATTAGCACAAAACTTCAGAGCGAAAATTATTCGGGACGTTTGCCAATTGAAACTGTAGTTTGACGTTCAGCGAAGAAATCATTTCCTTTATTATCAACAACAATAAATGCTGGAAAATCTGCAATCTCAATTTTCCAAATAGCTTCCATTCCTAAATCTTCATAATCAAGAACTTCAACTTTCTTAATGCAATCTTGGGCCAACCTTGCTGCCGGACCACCAATGGATCCTAAATAAAATCCACCATAAGTTTTGCAAGCATTTGTGACTGCGGCTGATCGATTGCCTTTTGCCAACATAATCATGGAGCCACCTGCTGCTTGAAATTGGGCGACGTATGAATCCATGCGCCCGGCAGTGGTTGGGCCAAAAGAGCCAGATGCAAAACCTTCAGGAGTCTTGGCTGGACCTGCGTAATAGACTGCGTTATTGAGAATGTAATCAGGAAGTGGCTTACCGGAATCCAGCAACTCTTTTAATTTTGCGTGAGCCAAGTCGCGTGCGACAACTAAGGTGCCACTTAGTGAAAGTCGAGTTTTAACTGGATATTTTGAAAGTTCAGCAAGAACTTCCTTCATTGGTCGATCTAGATTTATCTTTACTACGTCATCATCAAGATGTTGGTCAGTCGTTTCTGGCAAAAACCTTGCTGGATCTCGCTCTAACTTCTCAATAAAAATGCCCTCTTTGTTGATTTTTGCCAACGCTTGGCGATCTGCAGAACAGGAAACCGCAATAGCAATTGGAAGTGATGCACCATGGCGAGGCAAACGCACGACACGGACATCGTGGCAGAAGTATTTGCCTCCGAATTGGGCGCCAATACCAATTCTGGTGGTGAGATCAAGAACTTGAGCCTCTAATTCAATATCTCTAAAGGCATGTCCAGTTTTAGCATCACCTTGCAATGGAAGTGAGTCTAAATATTTAGTACTTGCTAACTTAGCGGTCTTCACAGTGTGCTCGGCACTAGTTCCACCAATAACAATTGCTAAATGGTAAGGAGGGCAAGCTGAGGTTCCGAGAGAAACTAATTTATCTTCTAACCAATTCATAAATGATGTTGGATTCAGAATCGCTTTAGTCTCTTGGTACAAAAATGATTTATTTGCGCTTCCGCCACCTTTGGCTATGAAGAGAAATTGATACTCATCTGGGTGCAAAGTATCTGCACCAATTTCAATTTGGGCCGGTAAATTTGAACCAGTATTTTTCTCTTCCCATACAGTGACAGGTGCCAGTTGTGAGTAGCGCAAATTTAGTTTTGTGTAAGCATTGAATACTCCTCGGGAGATTGAAATCTCATCCCGTTCAGTTGTTAAAACTTGTTGACCTTTCTTTCCCATGACAAGCGCAGTTCCGGTGTCTTGGCACATAGGCAAAATTCCACCGGCAGAAATATTTGCATTTTTTAACAAATCTAATGCGACGAAACGATCATTGGCAGAGGCATCTTTATCATCAATAATATTTCTAAGTTGTTGCAAGTGGGCTGGACGCAAGTAGTGATTAATATCGTGGATTGCTTCTTCGGTAAGTTTTGTTATTGCTTCTGGTGAAACTGTAATAAAGGTACGGCCTGCAGCTTCGACAACTTCAATGCCTTCTTTGCCAAGAAACCGATATTCACTTTCATCTGGCCCAATCGGTAGCAGGTCTGAGTAATGAAATTCGGGAGCCATGTGTATAAGAATACGCTCTTTTTAGCGGCCTCACCTGCTGCTAATTACTCGCCTCATCTAATCTTTTCTTGGCGGTTTCGAGCCAGGTGTTACAGATTTTTGCTAGTTGCTCGCCACGTTCCCACAAAGCAAGTGATTCCTCTAGTGAGGTACCACCAGCTTCAAGTTCGGCAACTACCTTCGCAAGTTCATCGCGAGCAGCCTCATAATTTAATTCTTTAGCAACTTTCTTCTCAGCCATTACTTCCCTTTCTTATTCGTTTGGTTCTCACTTGCAGATTTACTTTGATCTTGCTTAGTTATTTGTGCACCAATTTCACCTTTTGCTAAACGAAGATGTACCAATTCGCCAACCTTCACATCATTTGGGCTGCGTACTAAATCGCCATTACCCTTTTGAATAACTGCATAACCTCGATCAAGAGTGGATTGTGGAGATAGGGAACGGACTCGCGCTCGTACCTCTTTGAGTTCAGTCCGAGCCTCTTGCAAAATCGCTTTAAAGGATTTTCGGGAGCGATTTAATAATTGAATAGTCACTTCGGCTCTCGTGCTGATTAACACTTGCGGATCTTTTAAAACTGGCCGCGAAGAAAGTGCAGAAATTTTCTGAATCTCTAAATCAATTATCGAATTAATTCGCTTATTTAATCTCTGTGTTAGCAAATGGGTACGTTCCGCCTCTTCATCAAGGCTAGGTACAACTCTTTTTGCTGCATCAGTCGGAGTTGATGCGCGGAAATCAGCAACAAGATCCAATAATGGGCAATCTTGTTCATGGCCAATTGCACTAACTATTGGAGTCTTAATTGTTGCAACTAATCTGATTAAAGATTCATCTGAAAAAGGCAGCAGATCTTCAAAAGATCCACCGCCTCTAGTGATGATGATGACATCAACTTCACCATCTTTAGCTAACTCTTTTAGAGCTTGGGAAACTTCAACAACAGCCTGACTTCCTTGGACCGCAACTTCCTTAATTTCAAATGCCATACCCGGCCATCTGCGCAATACATTTTCAACAACATCTTTTTCAGCCGCACTTGCTCGCCCACAGATCAAGCCGATCTTTCTAGGCAGAAAGGGCAACTCTTTTTTTCGATCTAATGCAAACAAACCTTCACTTGCTAATAATATTTTGAGTGCTTCTAAGCGGGCAAGTAATTCACCGATTCCAACCTGCCGGATTTCACGGGCCATAAGTGAAAGAGTTCCGCGCACCGCATACCAATTAACCTTTGCGTAAGCGACAATCCGTGCGTTTGGAGGGAGCGGTTCACCATTTTCAAGAAGTGATCTGTGACAAGTTACTTGTAAGGAAATATCAGCGCTTGTATCTTTTAATCTAATAAATGCCATCGCCGAACCCGGGCGCAAAGTTACTTCAGCCACTTCACCTTCAACCCAGACAGCGCCAAGGCGACCTAAGTAATCGCCAATTTGTTGCGAAACCACACGAACCGATAGTGGGGCAAGGTCATCGCCCGGGTCGAGTTGCTCATCACTCATTTGATAAGCGTATCTGGGCGCACTCACAATATGATTGGAAGATGAGCGGAACAGTCCAGTCAGTCGAGACAGCCCAAACGGTTGGTGCGGTCGCGAGCAAAAAGGTACTGCTTGCTGCTCCGCGCGGATATTGCGCTGGTGTTGATAGAGCAGTTGTCACAGTTACCAAAGCGCTCGATCTCTATGGCGCACCTGTGTATGTGCGAAAGCAGATCGTCCATAACATCCATGTAGTTGAAACCCTTGAAGCACGAGGTGCGATCTTTGTTGATGAAACCGATGAAGTTCCTGAAGGTGCGACTGTAATTTTTTCAGCTCATGGTGTTTCACCTGCTGTGCATGAGCAAGCTGCAGCAAGATCACTAAAAACTATTGATGCGACCTGCCCGCTAGTTACCAAGGTTCATCATGAAGTGCGCCGATTTGCGTCTGAGGATTATCAGATTCTTTTAATCGGACATGAAGGCCATGAAGAGGTTGAGGGAACTGCAGGTGAAGCCCCAGACAATGTGCTTTTGATTGATGGATTGGATGATGTTGCAAAAGTTGTAGTTAAAGATGAAAGTAAGTTGATCTGGCTTTCACAAACAACTTTAAGCGTTGATGAAACTATGCTCACTGTAGATGCGCTTAAAAAACGTTTTCCATTACTACAGGCACCGCCAAGTGATGACATCTGTTATGCAACGCAAAACAGACAGTTAGCGGTAAAAGAGATAGCCGAGAAATGCGATTTATTGTTGGTTGTAGGTTCGACAAACTCCTCAAACTCAGTTCGTTTGGTAGAGGTGGCTTTAGAGTCGGGTACAAAGGCTTCATATTTAATTGATTACGCCTCGCAGGTTAAAGATGAATGGTTTGTGGGAGTAAGTACTGTTGGTGTCACAAGTGGTGCATCAGTTCCTGAAATTTTAGTAGAAGACTTATTAGTAGAGTTGAAAAAACGTGGTTTTGGCGATGTCGAAGTTGTTACCAAGACGGAGGAGCACCTGCTCTTTTCTTTGCCGGTAGAACTCAGGAAAGATCTGCGCGCTGCCCAGGCTTAACTTCTTTGAAATAGTAAATCGCCCAGCCAATAATTGTTACCAATAATAAATATGGCGCTAACCGGGCCAGTGAAGTAAGTAAGGCAATCCCTAATTTAGTCGGTGCAACTCCTTTTCCGCCTACTGTTGCCAAAGTGAAAAGCAATGTAGAAGTTAATGTGATTGGCAACCAAACTACTGCGGTAAATAGCGTTCCTTTTCGGCCGATCTTAATCGCGGCGTAAAGCAGGAACCAAAGGGTTAATCCGGTAAAAATCGCAGGCTCATCGCCAAAGAAAATTTCTATTGTAGAAACAAAAAAGATAAATAATATTTGCATCGCAATTATCCCAGGGGTTGTTAATCCACGGCCTTGCACTTTTGGTAAATTCTCTAGCCCTGAAACTTTTGGCAATTTTAAATCCTTGGGAAGGTTAATTTTCATTCTGCATCACTACTTTCACTTTCAAAATCTAACTCATTCATAACTGAACTCTCCAGCGCAGCACTACCTTTGATTTGCCGAACTTCGCTATCAATTTCACCGATCTCACCAATAGATCTTGTTGAAGGTGCGCCTAATTTCATCATCTTTCGCGCTGGAACCATTAAATGATTTTCAGAGGTGGCAACTAAATCATTAAATGCGCGCTCACTTGATTTGATTCGCTCACCAAGCACCTCTATTTTTTCATGAACTTTGCCAATGCGCTTTAATAATTTTCCAGCCAATTCGCGGATCTCTTCAGCATTTTGAGCAAGATCTTGGCGATCGTATCCATATCGAATGGTGCGAAGTAGGGCCAGCATTGTTGTTGGAGTTGCGATAACAACATTTTTCGCAAATGCTTTTTGTAACAACAACTCATCTGCTTGCAATGCTTCTGAAAGGATTGATTCAAAAGGAACAAAGAGCACCACAAAATTCGGGGAACTCTCACCTTCTTGGTACTCCCGTTTTGCGAGTGCATTTACATGGCCAACTAGATCTTCAGTATGGGCTTTCATTAAGCGTGCTCGCTCAACTGAATCTTCAGTTATGGAACCTTCATAAAATCTTTCAAATGGAAATTTTGAGTCAACAAATATTTCAGTTCCGCCAGGCATCAAGATCTTGACATCAGGTCTAGTAATTTCACCACCGGAATTTTTATAAGATTGCCGCTCGAAGTGAATGCCCTCTTTTAGATCAGCACCTTCTAACAACATTTCAAGTTGGGCTTCACCATATTGACCGCGGGTTTGCGATTTGCTCAATGCTCCAGCTAATTTTGCAGTTTCGCGTACAAGTGAATCATTTTGTTTTCCCATATTTTCGATCTGTTCAAACATGGCACTATTTGATTTCGTGACATTTAATTGCAGATCTTGCGCTTGAGTTGAGAGCACCTGCATCTGTGTGGTCACTGCTTTTAATGATTCATCTAAACGGATTGCCCGCTCGCCCTCGCCTTGCAACTGTTTATTTTGGGACTGCAAAAGTGCAATCTGACCATTTAATGCGCTGGCTTCGGCTGGGGTTAAACCGGTATCTGTGCCAGATCTTTGTCGACGCTGGGCCAGCAAATACCCCAACGCGATCCCCAGAGTTGCCCCAATGAGAAGGGCGATCACTGATATCCAAAGCTCCATGAGCACATCGTGGCAGGAAGGGGTGACAAAGCCCCGTAGGCTCTACTCCTCGTGAGCCTATCCATCGGAATCGTCGGTCTGCCAAATGTGGGTAAGTCGACCCTTTTTAACGCGCTCACCAAAAACCAGGTCTTGGCGGCGAATTACCCCTTTGCCACGATTGAACCCAATGTTGGGGTGGTCGGCGTTCCAGATGAGCGTTTGGCGCAGCTGGCAACTGTCTTTAGCTCTGAAAAATTAATCCCTGCAGCAGTCTCATTTGTTGATATTGCCGGCATTGTGAAAGGGGCTTCAGAAGGTGCTGGTCTTGGCAACAAGTTTCTTGCCAATATCCGCGAAGCAGATGCGATCTGCCAAGTTGTTCGAGTTTTCAGTGATGGCGATGTTGTACACGTAGATGGACGAGTCGATCCAGTTTCAGATATCGAAACTATCAACACCGAACTTGCGCTCGCCGATTTACAAACTCTTGAGAAAGCAATTCCAAGATTAGAAAAAGAAGTTCGCTTACAAAAAGAAAAAATTGTGGAATTAGAAGAAGCAAAAAAAGCAGAAGAACTTTTAGGTGCTGGGAAATTAATTTCAGCAAGTAATTTAGATCAAGAAGCGTTGCGTCCGTTGCAATTGTTAACTGCGAAACCATTTATTTATGTCTTTAATGTTGATGCTGCCGAACTTGGTGATGAAGAGTTAAAGAAAAAATTACAAGCAATGATCGCGCCAAGTGAAGCAATTTTCTTAGATGCAAAAACCGAAGCAGAGTTAGCAGAATTAGATGAAGCAGATGCACTCGAACTTTTGCAAAGCATTGGAATGGAAGAGCCTGGTTTAGCGACACTTGCTCGCGTTGGTTTTGAAACACTTGGATTACAAACTTACTTAACTGCTGGGCCGAAAGAAGCCAGAGCATGGACAATTCATAAAGGCGATACGGCTCCGATTGCAGCTGGTGTGATCCACACGGACTTCCAAAAAGGCTTTATTAAGGCCGAAATAATCTCTTTTGCTGATTTAATTTCCGCAGGAACCATGGCCGAGGCACGTTCACGCGGCAAAGTTCGGATGGAAGGTAAAGAGTATGTAATGGCCGACGGCGATGTCGTCGAGTTTAGATTTAACGTTTAACACCAATAAATATAACTAGATATAACTAGATATATCAACCGAGAAAAGAAACGAGCAGAGTTGTGAAATTACGCGATGACTTACGGAATATTGCCATTATCGCCCACGTCGATCATGGAAAGACCACGCTGGTTGACGCGATGCTTTGGCAATCCGGCGCTTTTGCTGCATATAAAGAGCAGACGGAGGGTAATGACCGGGTCATGGACTCGATGGATCTTGAGCGCGAAAAGGGAATCACCATTCTCGCAAAAAACACCGCAATTAAACGTGGCGATCGCACAATCAACATTATTGATACGCCGGGCCACGCAGATTTTGGTGGCGAAGTAGAGCGCGGTCTTGAAATGGTTAATGGAGTTCTGCTTCTTGTTGATGCATCTGAAGGCCCACTGCCACAAACCCGTTTCGTACTTCGTAAAGCACTCTCAAAAAATCTGCCAGTTATTTTGGTTATTAATAAGGTAGATCGTCCAGATGCGCGTATTGCAGAAGTTGTAGATGAAACTTATGAACTTTTCTTAGATCTTGATGCAACTGAAAAACAGATTGATTTCCCAATTATTTATGCATGTGCAAAAGCTGGTCGTGCCGGAACTGCGCGTCCTGAAAACGGCACCATGCCGGAAGATGAAAACCTAGATGCACTGTTTGAAACAATTTACGCAGCAATTCCAGCACCAAGTTATAACGAAGGCGCTCCACTTCAGGCACAAGTTACCAACCTTGATGCATCTCCATACTTAGGTCGTTTAGCAATCTGTCGTATTCACCAAGGCGAGATCAATAAAGGCCAGCAAGTAGCCTGGATCAAAGTTGATGGAAGTGTTGAACGCGCAAAAGTTGTTGAGTTGCTGATGAACAATGGTTTAGATCGAGTACCTGTTGAAAAAGCTGGCCCTGGTGACATCATCGCGGTAGCTGGTTTCGAGACAATTACAATTGGCGAATCATTAACTGATCCTGAACATCCAATTGCACTTCCACTTATTACAGTTGATGAGCCAAGTATTTCGATGACCATCGGAATTAATATTTCTCCACTTGCCGGACAAAGTGGCAAGAAGTTAACTGCGCGTTTAGTGAAAAACCGACTTGACGCAGAGTTGATTGGAAATGTTTCACTTCGTTTATTGCCAACCGAACGTCCTGATGCTTGGGAAGTTCAAGGGCGCGGTGAATTACAGCTTGCAGTATTAGTAGAAATTATGCGCCGTGAAGGTTTTGAATTAACTGTTGGAAAGCCACAAGTTGTTACTAAAACAATTGATGGAAAATTGCACGAACCGATGGAGCGTTTAACAATTGATGTTCCAGAAGAGTTCCTTGGTGTTATCACCCAATTAATGGCGAGCCGAAAAGGCCGTATGGAACAGATGACTAATCATGGAACTGGATGGATTCGTCTTGATTTCTCTGTGCCATCACGTGGATTAATTGGATTCCGTACTGAATTCTTAACAGAAACTCGCGGTACCGGACTTTTGCACCACGTCTTTGATGGTTACGAACCATGGCAAGGTGAAATTCGTACCCGTCCAACTGGTTCACTAGTTGCAGATCGACGTGGAATGGTTACCTCGTATGCACTTTCATCTTTGCAAGAACGCGGAACAATATTTGTTGAGCCAGGTTCTGAAGTTTATGAAGGAATGATTGTTGGCGAGAATGCGCGCAATGAAGATATGGATGTCAACGCAGTGCGTGAAAAGAAGTTAACAAATATGCGCGCATCTGGATCTGATGATGCAGAACGCTTAGTTCCACCGAAGCATTTGAATCTAGAACAAGCACTTGAATTTTGCCGTGAAGATGAGTGCGTTGAAGTAACGCCGGCAACAGTTCGAATCCGCAAAGTTATCTTTGATCAAAACGAGCGCGGCCGACTTACCTCGCGCGCTAAGAAGCGGGATTAAGGTTTAAAGGCTCACCAGCCGCTGTACGCTGGATTGCTGGGAATTCAGAAGGTACCTATAGATAGGCGCGGACTAAAACGCGCCTATGACCACCACTGTCAGGTGGCTCGGCTTGAATAAGCCCGTGGCCAATTTAAAGCTAATTCGTGATCCCGGCATTAACCCGGGTCAACGGTTGGAACTATCTGTTGAGCAGCAATCTGTGGTCGCTCATCGAGGATCGCCACTGCTGGTTTTGGGTGGTCCCGGAACTGGCAAAAGCGCATTGATGATTGAAAGAGCGCTTTCATATATTGAAGAAGGCATCGATCCAAATCAAATTTTATTACTTACTTTTGATCGGGAAAGAGCGACCGAATTAAATGACTCAATAGTTGCTCATATTCCAAAAAGTATTAACGGTGCAATTGTAAAAACAATTCCAGCATTTGCATTTGGATTGTTAAGAGCACATGCTGCACAAAATGGGAAAAAACCACCAACTCTTTTTTCAGGCGCTGAGCAAGATTTTTACATTAGAGAATTATTAGGCCCGTCCGTAATTTCAAATTTAGCTGGATGGCCAGAGGAGTTATTAGCAGCCGTAATGACTGGTGCATTTGCTCGCGAAATGCGTGATTTAATTATGCGCGCAACAGAGCGTGGAATTAATCCAGATCAATTAGCGCATCTAAGTTCTAGTGAAAATTTTCCATTATGGTTGCCG
>RGZI01000003.1 GCA_010031635.1 Actinomycetota bacterium | reverse complement strand
CTTTGTTCTTCATCTACGACCATCAATCCTAAATCTCTAAAAATCACATCAGTTGAAAGCAATCTGTGGGTTCCAATCACAACATCCACAGCACCTGTTGCTAAATCTGCTAGAACTTTTTTAATTTCACTTTGTGTTGAAAAACGAGATAGCGCTTCAACTCTAATTGGAAATCCTGAATAACGTTCCCTAAAAGTTGTTAAATGTTGTTGTACAAGCAATGTAGTTGGACACAAAATTGAAACTTGTTTTCCATCCTGCACAGCTTTGAATGCCGCACGTATCGCAACCTCAGTTTTTCCAAACCCAACATCTCCGCAAACAATCCGGTCCATTGGATATGGTCTTTCCATATCCGCCTTTACATCTGAAATTGTTGAAAGTTGATCTGGTGTTTCTGAGAATGGGAATGCATCTTCTAATTCGCGTTGCCACGGAGTATCTGGTGAAAATGCGAATCCTGGTGAACTTGTTCGTGCTGCATAGAGTTGTATTAGCTCACTAGCGATCTGCCGAACCGCTTTTTTAGCTCGCCCCTTTGCTTTTTGCCAATCAGCACCACCAATACGGTGCACACTTGGAGCTTCCCCACCAACATAACGAGTTATCTGATCTAATGAGTCAGTTGGTAAATAAAGTCGATCTGCTGGCTGGCCCCGCTTGCTTGAAGCATATTCAATAACTAAATACTCCCGGGTTGTTCCCCCAACTACTCGTTCAACCATTTCAATAAAACGACCTACTCCATGAATTTCATGCACGACGTAATCGCCATCTTTCAATGCAAGCGGGTCAATTCTTTTACCTCGACGAGGGGCAAGCCGTGCACCTTCGGTATTAACAGCCTTGGCCCCAACAAAATCTCGTTCAGTGACCAAAAAAATCTTTTCTTGTGGTGCGCTAAATCCAAATCTGATGGCTGAAGTTGTCACATGTACAACATTTGGTGTGAGATCTGCCAAATCTTCTATTAACTTCATCGGTATATCTGCATCATTTAGCAAAGTTGCATATCTTTCAGCGGTTCCATGTCCTATGGCTGTAATTACAACTCGCCATCCTGCGCTAATCTTTTCATTGATCTGCAAAGTAAAGCGATCAATGTTTCCCCTTATAGGTTCAATCACTTCAAACTCGGCAAACTCTGAATTTTCACCATCGATTCCAAATGGTGCAACGGAGCCAATATTGAAATTGCGATTACCTAGTGCCGATAAAACTTCAGGCAACTCTATAAATGAACTTCTACCTAATTCAATTGGAACTGTATTTCCATGTGCGGCATTAAGCCAAGATGCTTCTAAAAATTCACGACCAGTTGAAATTAATTCACCAGCTCTAGAATTTATTAAATCTGGCGAAACTAAAATTACTTTTGAACCTTCCGGAAGTGCTTCAGTTAAAGATTCCATTGAATCAACCAAGGCTGGGATTAAAGATTCCATACCCTCCGCAGCAATGCCATTAGCGATTTTCCCTAGTAAATCTGAAATCCCAGGATACTTTTCAACTAATGCTCCAGCTCGTTTTTTGACATCATCAGTTAAAGCCATTTCACGACTAGGAAGTGCCGTCACAGATCCGGCGATAAGTGCCATAGTCCTTTGATCGGCGATAGAGAAGCTGCGGACTTCCTCGATTGTGTCATCAAAGAATTCAACTCTGATCGGGTGATCTTCTTGCGGTGGGAAAATATCAAGTAAGCCTCCACGAATTGCAAACTCACCACGTTTTTCAACTAAGTCAGTTCTTACGTATCCAAGTGAAACTAACTCCTGTGCACATTTATGCATATCAATCTGCAAACCTGCTTCAAATTTCGGAGCAGCGATTGAGCCAAATCCTTTAACAAATGGTTGCATTAATGCACGTACAGGTGTTAGCAAAATATCTATTGGTTGATTTGTACGCAGCATGTTTAAAGCTTTATATCTGGCAGCAACCGTATCGCTTTGTGGACTCAATCTTTCATGAGGCAAAGTTTCCCAATTAGGAAAAGTTTGAATTATTAATTCTGGTGCAATCTCATGTAATTCGCGTTGTAAATCAAGAATGCTTCCTGGCGTAACCACCAAGATTGGAGCACTTTGATTTTCGCTGTTTGAAATTGCCGCTTGAGCAATTAGCCAAGAGTGGAGTGAATTTGGCGCTATTACTTTTTTGCCCGAGGCGATCGCTGAACTTAGATCTTGCAATTTGAGATGAGGCAATAAGGATTCAACTGCCATCTTTGCCCCAATTCTCTTCTTGATACAGCACGACAAGCCCCAATCCGCTAAATGCGGGGGGCAATAGGACGACTCTATCTGAGAGAATTACCCCATGCCTTCCAGTGATGGCGCGGAGTTACGCGCAGATGTTCGCCGCTTAGGCGATCTATTGGGAGAAACAATCGCTCGTCAAGAAGGACAATCACTCCTTGATCTAGTTGAACAAGTCCGCCAAGCGGTCCGTGAAGATTCACCGGCAGGTGCAAATTTGCTTGCCAAAGTTAATGTTGACGACAGCATCAGATTAGTAAGGGCTTTTAACGCTTACTTTCACTTAGCAAATGTTGCTGAACAGGTACACCGCGCGCGCACATTAGCTCAAGAGCGTGGAAGTGGTGAATCCTGGTTGCAACGTGCATCTAATCGGATTGCTGAGCAAAAGATTTCTCGAGATGAATTAGCCAGAAGCGTTGCATCACTTTCAGTTCGGCCAGTATTTACAGCACACCCAACTGAAGCTGCACGCAGATCTATTTTGAGTAAACTTGCAACAATTGCAGGTTTACTTGATGCGAAAAATGCGCCAGAGAATAACCGCAGACTTGCTGAGGCTATTGAACTGTTATGGCAGACAGATGAGTTGCGTCTAGAACGTCCAGAACCAATTGATGAAGCTATGAATGCGCTGTACTACTTAGATGATTTAAGCAGATCTACTGTTTCCCAAGTTCTTGAAGATTTTGCATTTGAATTAAATAAATTTGGAATAACTCTTGATTCGACCGCTCGCCCACTGTCATTTGGAAGTTGGATCGGTGGAGATAGAGATGGAAATCCACATGTAACCGCAGAGGTAACTAAAAACGCTGTTTCTACCCAAGTTGGGCACAGCATTAGGGTAACTCTCGAAAGATTAGATGCACTTCGCCAATCACTTTCTGTATCAACCCGTATTGCTGGAGCCTCCGAAGAGTTACTTGCTTCCGTAAAAGTTGATTTAATAATTTTGCCTGAGATTGAAGAACGTTTTAGGCGCATCAACGTTGAAGAGCCATATCGATTAAAAGCCACTGCTATCCGCCACAAATTATTACTAACTCAAAAGCGCCATGCTTCCCTACAAGATCATGAGCCAGGGCGCGACTATGCAAATACACAGGAATTACTTGACGATCTGCTGATTATGCGTGATTCACTAATGAGCCATAAAGGTGAATTGATTGCAAATGGTGAACTCGATCGAATGATTAGAAATGTTTCAGCATTTGGATTAACTCATGCCACTCTTGATGTACGCGAACACTCTGACCGGCATCACCATCTTTTAAATCAATTATTTAGCAGTGTTGGAACCAAGAATTATCTAGAACTTAGTAGTGCTGAACGTATAAATCTATTGGCAGCAGAATTAGCAAACTCTCGACCATCGGCTGCAAATTTAACAGATGATCTCGATGATCTCGATGATCTTGGTAGACAAACCTTGGCAACTTTTGCTGCAATAGGTGAGATTATCGAGCGATATGGCAATGAGGCCATCGAAAGTTATATCGTCTCAATGACAAAAGGTGCTGATGATTTGTTGGCCGCGGTGGTGCTTGGCAAGCAAGTAGGATTATTAAATCTAAATTGTGAAGATCCATTTTCTTTAATTGGTTATGTCCCACTTTTGGAAACAGTGGCTGAATTGCAATCAGCAGACAAGATTTTGGAATCACTTTTGGCTGTTACTGAATACCGACAGATTCTTGAGCTACGCGGAAATGTACAAGAAGTGATGCTCGGATACTCTGATTCAAATAAAGATGCTGGAATTACAACTAGCCAATGGGAAATTCACCGAGCCCAAAGACGTTTGCGTGATGTTGCGATGAAACACGGAATTGCACTTCGGATATTCCACGGTCGAGGTGGTTCTGTAGGTCGTGGTGGCGGGCCAACTTATGACGCATTAATTGCACTTCCTTGGGGTTCGGTCGATGGAGAAATCAAAATGACTGAACAGGGTGAAGTTATTAGCGATAAGTACTCGCTGCCATCACTCGCGCGTGAAAATGTTGAGTTAATGCTTGCGGGATCTTTGGAAGCTACAGTTTTAAATCGCGCGCCACGTCAAAATCCGAAAGATTTAGCTAAATGGGATTCATGCATGGATCTCGTAAGTAGTGCAGCGATGACGCAGTACCGCACTTTGACGGACCATCCTGATCTTCCACAGTACTTTTTCGAATCAACTCCAGTAGAACAACTTGGAGATTTATTCTTAGGTTCGCGACCTTCACGACGACCAGATTCAAGTGCTGACCTAAGCGGGTTGCGCGCTATTCCTTGGGTCTTTGGTTGGACTCAATCGCGTCAGATTGTTCCCGGGTGGTTTGGTGTTGGAACTGGTTTAAAGGCAGCCCGTGAAGCAGGCAACTCTGATGTATTGGCGCACATGCTTACGGAATGGCATTTCTTCCGCACATTTATAAGTAATGTTGAAATGACTTTGGTAAAGACTGATCTTTTAACTGCTGAGCATTATGTAAAAACTTTGGTCAACCCTGAGCTTCATCATTTCTTAGATGAAATTCGGACTGAATTTGATTTAACCGTAGCTGAAATTTTACATTTGACTGGCAAGAGCGAGTTGCTAAGTGATCAGCCAATTCTTTCACAAACTTTGCAAGTTCGTGATGCTTACCTTCGTCCACTTCAACTTCTACAGGTATCTCTACTACAAAGAGTTCGTAAAGGTGACTACAGCGACGAAGCAACACTTCGCCGAGCATTACTTCTTACTATTAACGGTATCGCAGCATGTAATAAATAAAGCTCGATCACTGGCTAGAAACGCAATAAGCTCGGCAATATCTTCGATAGTTCCCATTCGACCAATCGGATGCGAACTTCCCCACTCAGCCACAACTTCATCCACCGTTTTATTGCCCTTGTGAGTTTCAGCAGCAAAACGTAACAAAGGTGTATCAACCGAACCAGGAAGAACTGAGTTAACCCGAATTTTATCTACCGCAAAATCCATCGCCATCGCACGAGTTAATGCGTTAATTGCACCTTTCGAAGTTGAGTAAGCAACAACTTGCTTTTGAGCGCCAATTGATTGAACTGATGAAATATTTACAATAGCTCCGCCGCCACGTTTACGCATATGCGGAACGCCATACTTTGCAGTCAAGAACATAGATTTAACATTTACATCTAGGGTTTTATCCCAAATCTCTTCTGTCGTCTCAACGGCATCACCATAAGTTTGAATTCCGGCACAATTTGCAATTACGTCTAGCGCTCCAAATTCAGCAATAACTCCGGCGACCATTTTCTCAACATCTTTTGCATTGCTCACATCAGTTGGAAAAGCCTTTACTTTTTTGCCTGATGTTAAAAAGTTCTTCTCAACAGTTGCAAGCGTCGCAGCATCATTATCCACAAGTCCCACACTTGCACCTTCGTTTGCAAATTTAACTGCAGCGCCAAAACCCATACCTTTTGCGGCACCGGTAACTATTACTACTTTCCCAACAAAATCCATTTTACTCCTTACTAATTTTTTACTTTAACTTTTCAACGCCAAATGAGAATTTATTACTCTTAACTTCCCGACCCTTAAAAATCAGTGCAGTTCCATTATTTACTGAATCAACTACACCTGTTGTTGGAAGACTTGAAAATGGTTCTAAGCCAATGTTGTAATAACGGCCATACCATGGATATCCCTTAGTTGCGCCGAACTCTTGCCAGAACCAAAGGTATGGATGATTTGTTTTATCCCACTTAACAACTGCGGCTAAGCCTTTGTTTGGTGATTCGACTCGGTACTCACCTCGCTCTAAATCCTTCATGTATAACATTTCAGTCGGAGTATCTCGTGGTGGAATATTGCTGAAATCAATTGGCTTGTCATCTGGTCCAACTCCTACAGGCCAAGCAAAATATTCATTTCCTTTTAGTCGGCGTGAACTGCCGAATACCTCACTGGCGTGCGGCATCACAGTTGGTTTTCCTGGGAGTACCACTCGGCATTCATCATCCATAAATGGTGGGCCAAATGTGAAATGGAATCCCCACATTGTCGGAATCTCAACATCAGATAAATTCTCAATTGTCTCGACCATATCTAGAGTTGTGGAGTTGGATTTCAAACTCATGGTTCTTTTTACTAAAAATGGAGTTTTCCGGCCATACACAAAAAATTCAACGGAAATCTCTTCAGGAGTATCTTTCAAAATCTTAAAATCCCATGGCAAAAGTGCCATTTCAGCATGTTGCCCAAAATCTGCACCTTGGTAATTAGATGCAGCACCACCATTTGGAAAAATTGTTTGCCAACCACCTGGATACTCATCAGTAAATGCACCAAGTGGGTCGTTGTAGTTGTAATTAACTTCGCCATCCACCATACCGTTGGGTGTAAGCCAAACCAAATCTAAATCATCAGGCTTGTGCAAAAATTCAACTACATCAGCGCCACGGCCTGCGGCTACTGTGATGCGCAACTTTTCATTTTCTAATACAACAGCGTCTAATTTTCCTATTTTGAAATTATCATGGATTCGACATGAGTGATTACGGGATTGCGCGCGCATAATTTCTCCTAACCGTTGAATTTTTCACTTTGAGCACCGGTAAGTCCGAGCCCATCAACAATAAACAAACCGCCATCTAAATCATTAGCAGTTGCACCTAGCGATGCACGAGCTGAGGTGACAATTAATCGATCCCCATTTGCGCCACCGAAAGTACATGAGCTTGGCTGTTTTACTGGCATATCTATAACCGATTGCTTTTTGCCCTGTTGGTCATAAATTTCAATTCGTGAGCCACCCCACATGGCAACTAATAATAAACCTTCGTTTGAAATGCACATTCCGTCAGGGACTGATCCATCATCAGGAAAAGAAACTAATGTTTTCTTATTATGTAACTCAGCATTTTCAAAATCTACTTCATAACTAGTCAGAACGTGCTGCATGCTATCTACGTGGTAAAAATGTGAATTATCTGCACTCCATGCCAACCCATTCGGAAGGGTAATTCCGGTTGCTACGGTTTTCATTGTTAGATCACCAGATAAGACATGCAAAGCACCGGTTCCTGGCACCATATCCATAGTGCAACTTCCAGCCCAAAATCTTCCAGCAGAATCAACTTTTGCATCATTCATGCGTTCATCTTCTTTTAGAAAATTCTTGGTAATTTTCCAACCATTATCTGGATTTAATTCAGCAAATCCTTCTTTAGTTGCGGCGTAATAACCACCTTTCTTCCGACCAACAATCGCACCAATAACTTCTGGTACTGAATGGGTAGTAACTGCACCACCATCAATGTTCTGCTCGAACCAAAACTTTCCAGCAATATCTACCCAGGAGATTGTTGAAGTACCTGCATCCCAGTTTGGGCCTTCGCCAACTTCGCTACGAATTTCATTTACACAATTAATGGTTGTCATAGTGGGTTATCTTTCTATTTATTGGCTAATTACTCAATAGGGCGAGAGCTTGTTCTGAAATTTCAAGGCCAAATCCAGGTTCAGCGTTGAAATAAAGGTATCCATTTTTCAACTCAGGTAATCCCCCGACCACATCGGTAATTTCCGAGGAAAGTTCGTGCCATTCCTGCGGACCAGAGAGGAGCAGATTGAGCGATAGATGGCCAGTTGCTACCGACTCAATTGGACTTTGCAATTGACCAGCTGACCATGAAGTTCGAATACTTATTGGAGCCGCATAATGTCCAATTTTTAAGGCTTGGCTAAATCCACCAATTGCACCTACGTTGCAACGCAAGACATCAATTGCCATTTGCGGAATTATGTTTAGCCATTCATGTGGATTTACAAATCTTTTGCCTGTAGCCATTGGAACTTTGGTTTGCATTCTCATTGCAAGGTGCCAATCAATATGTTCGGGAGGAAATACATCTTCTAGAAAGAAAGGATGAAATTCTTCTAAACGTTTAACAACTGAAAGTGCTTCGGTAGGTGACAACCTTCCATCAAAATCATGCGCAAGATTTACTGTATTGCCGAACTCAGATCGCAATTTGCTAAAAACTTCAACAATTTGTTTGCCGTATGTAACTGCTTTGGAATCCATCTCTGGGTTAATCAAAAAATATTGAAATCCCTCTTCTTGTAATTTTGCAATCTCGTCTATCAATCCCGAATTTAAATTCTTTTCACTTTTCATTAATACCGGAACCGCTTTACGGGCACGCCCGCCGATGAGATCGACAACCGACTTTCCAACCTCCCTCCCTTTAATATCCCAAAGCGCTTGATCAATTGCCGAAAGGGCGCAATTAAGCGCTGGATCATTTCGCCAAGAGGATTGCACTTGAGAGGTTTGCCAAATATCTTCAATCTCAGTTATCTCTTTGCCAACCAAAAAATCAGTTAGGTAATCGTCAACGCTGATTGCAATTAATTTGTGATGGCCAGCAAATGCAGCACTTCCCCAACCAAATAATCCTGGCTCTGAGGTGTCAATTTTTACAAAAATTTGATCTTGCCCTAATAAATATGTTGAGATCTTCTTTATAGTTGTCATCTTGACCCCCTTCTATTGCAAACGTGAGGGTACCCTCAACTCAGGCAGAAAGGGAGTGCTATGCAAATCTGGCTTGGCATTGATCTAGGAACCTCTGCCCTAAAAGCAACCGCAATTAATCAAGATGGCCTTGTTTTGGCCAGAGCTTCTGCTGGGTATGAAACGCACCGACCAAATGAAAGTTGGGTAGAGCAAGATCCACTCAACTGGTTAGCAGCCTTCACAAAGGTTTTAAGTGAATTAGATGTTGATCTAACCAAAATTGCCGGGGTCGGAATTGTCGGACAGACGCCGACCTTGGTGGTGACAGATTTACTTGGTAATTCTTTGCGCCCCGCCATGACTTGGCAAGATACGCGTTCACAAAATGAGGCAGATCTATTTGCTGTTGAAATCCCAGATGTCGCGAAAGATTTTGGACTCTCTTTGCCATGGGCCCCTTCTGGAATTTTGCCAAAAGTTCGCTGGCTAAAGGAGCATGAGCCAAAAATTTTACAAAAAGATTCGCGCTTATTGCAAGCAAAAGATTTTTTACTTTTCCATTTAACTGGACAATTTTCTTCTGACAATTGGTCAAGCAAAGGTTTAATTCATGCCACAACTTTAAAGCCCACGCAGGCTTGGAAGAGTCTTGGATTGCCAAATGAATTAATCCCAGCAATTGGTAAGCCATGGGAGGTTGCTGGCGCAACTTCTGTTGGCAATAAATTTCTACCCGCTGGAATTCCAGTCGCAATTGGTTGGTCAGATGCACTTGCTGGCATGTTGGCTCTTGAAGTATTTTCAAAACCCACAGCATTTGTTATCTCAGGAAGTTCGGATATCGCGGGAATATCTTGTAGAAAATTAAGTGAAGGTAAACATAACCTTTCTACCGTTCCTGAAAGTTGTGCGCCAATACCAGTGATATTTGGTCCAACCCAAAGTAGCGGTTCTGCAATCTCTTGGGCTGCAGATCTTTTTAATTCCACACCTGAAGAGTTACTCTCTAAATCTGTCGAAAGTAGCAACGCCCACAATGAAATCTTTTTGCCATATCTTGCAGGTGAGCGTGCTCCTATTTGGCGTAGTGATATTCGCGCCCTCTTTGCCGGACTTTCGCACCAAAGTAAATTTAGCGATATTGCTCATGCGGTAATTTTCGGAGTTGGTTTTACTGCTCGACATATAATTGATCAAGCTAAATCCCTAAGTGATGAGTTGCCATCAACTGTTCACCTTGGCGGTGCATCCCATCAATCAAAATTGTGGCGCGACATTAGAAGTCGAATTTTGCGCTCTGAAATTATTTCTTTTAGTGAATCTGATTCTTCAAGTGTTGGGGCGGCAATTTTGGCAGCAAGTGCAGCAAGCGGAGTCGCACCAGAGGTTTTAGCACCTAAATTCTCAGGCGAAAAGATCTCCTTCACCGCAACAACTGAAGATCAAAATATGGCAAATATTGAATACACAAAATATTTAGAGTGGGTTGAACGCGCTACTCATTAAAATCTTGTTGCGTGCGCTCTAGCCCATTTCGCATAACTGATTCGACCGCATCGCCAGCTTTGATAATTAGATCTTGCAATGATTTTTTTTCAATATTACTAAAGCCCTGTAATACAAAATCTGCCGCATCTAGATGCCCAACTGGTCTACCAATTCCAACTCGAACTCGAAAGTAATCTGGTCCGGAAAGAGATTGGGTCAAACTTTTCAACCCATTGTGTCCATTATCTCCACCACCTTGCTTGACCCGGATCTTTGCAAAATCAATATCTAGTTCATCGTGAATAACAATAATTTGCAAATTGGATAATTGATAAAAGTTTCTAAGTGCTACTACCGATTTCCCAGAATCATTCATAAAAGTTTGTGGCTTGGCAATAATAATTTTTGGAGCATCCACGCCCACGCCAAATCGGCCCTCTAAAACTTCTGCTTTTGATTTATGTTTGCTAAATTTTCCAGCAACTTGTTCAGCTAAATAATCAGCAACCTGAAATCCGATGTTGTGACGGGTTGCCGAATATTCATTTCCGGGATTACCAAGACCTACTACAAGCCAACTCATGAAAGAAGGCTAGCGGATTAGCTCTTTGCGCCTTCAGCAGCTGGGGCAGCGCCATCAGCAGGTACGGCGGCACCTTCAACAGGTGCAACAACTGCAACAGGCTCTTCTTGAGCAGAGCGGACAGAAAGATGTACAACAACCATCTTTGGATCACTGATAAGGATTACACCAGCAGGAAGTTTCACATCAGATGCATGTAGAGAACTTCCGGCTTCCAATCCAGTCATATCTAATTCTAAGAAGCTTGGAATTGATGTTGCTTCAGTTTCAACTTCAATCGAGTTGTGATTGTGTTCTAAAATTCCATCACGGTCGTACTCACCTGATGTGTGAACCGGAACAGAAACAACTACGCGCTCACCGCGTCGAACAATAATTAAATCGATGTGCTCAAGAGTTCCTTTGATCGCATGGCGAACAACCGATTTTGGAAGTGTTAACTCAACATGATCCCCAAGATCAATATCTAGCAATACGTTTGAAGATTTGAGAGCGACACCAAGTTCGCGTGCTGGCAATGAGATGTGGATTGGATTTTCACCATGGCCGTAAATAACAGCTGGAACTAATCCATCACGTCTGGTTCGGCGAGATGCACCTTTTCCGAATTCAGTCCGGCGGGCACCTGCGATTTTGATCTCAGCCATTACATCCTCCTGGTACTCCTGGTAATTTTCCCAGCGAGAACTTCTTTCGAAGCCCCGTCGATAACGGGAGGTTTCCCCCTCGCCGGAATATCTGCGAAGGTTAGCCAAAGATGGTTGGAAATGGAAATTGCGGTTCAGGCACTACCTAACTGATTGCCTAGTGAAGGTTTAAGAACTTAGGAATGGCCATCAAAGAGGCTGGTGACCGATCCATCTTCAAAAACCTCACGAATTGCTCGACCAAGAAGTGGGGCGATTGAAAGCACAGTTAATCGATCAAATTTCCATTCATCTGCAATCGGCAGAGTATCGGTAATCACGATTTCACTGGCACGCGAATTACGTAAACGCTCAATCGCAGGTCCTGACATAACCGCATGCGTTGCTGCGATTATTACTTCTGCTGCTCCATCTTCAAAAAGTGCATCAACTGCTTTAGTGATTGTTCCAGCCGTGTCGATCATGTCATCGATTACTACGCAAGTTTGTCCTTTGACGTCACCAACAACTCTTCCAGTTGATGATTCATTTGGAATTCTTGGGTCACGGGTTTTATGGATAAAGGCAATAGGGCAGCCACCTAGCAAATCGCTCCAACGTTCAGCCACTCGAACTCGGCCAGAATCTGGTGAAACTATTGTCAATCGCGATCTATCAACTTTGCTACCGACGTAATTTGCCAGCAAAGGAAGTGCAAAGAGATGATCAACCGGCCCATCAAAAAATCCTTGAATTTGTGATGTGTGCAAATCAACAACCATTAAGCGATCAGCGCCAGCAGTCTTAAACAGATCTGCCATCAATCGAGCTGAGATTGGTTCGCGTCCACGGTGCTTCTTGTCTTGACGTGCGTAACCATAGAAAGGCGCAACGACCGTAATTCTTTTTGCAGATGCACGCTTTAGCGCATCAACCATAATCAATTGTTCCATTATGTGTTTGTCACTTCCACTGCGCTTGCGCAGCACCCACCCGAGGATATTACGTTGACGCGCACGTCCAACGCCCATTGAACCCGCCGGAACATCTTCAGTAATTACAGATCCTGCGGCCGTGTAAGCCCCATCGCCAATTGAAAGTGGCGCAACCAACATCGTGTCACTGCCAATTCGAACATGATCGCCGATCACTGTCTGATGCTTTTCTACGCCGTCATAATTCACAGTTACGGTTGCAGCGCCAATATTCGTTCCAACACCAATTGTGGTGTCTCCAATATATGAAAGGTGTGGCACTTTAGATCCGGCACCGATTTGAGATTCCTTTACCTCAACATAAGCCCCAACTTTTACGCCCTTTTCTAAAACAGTTCCAGGTCGCAAATAGGAAAATGGTCCGACCGTAGCTTCAGCCCCAATTTGAGCTCCATCGCAATATGAGTCGCGAATATTTGCACCGCTTTTAACTTCACAATTAATTAAGGTAGTTCGGGCTCCGATGGTTACTCCGCTTTCAATAGATGTATTCCCGGCGAGCGCAACTTCTGGATAAATAATTACATCTTGCGATAATGAAACAGTTGGGTCAATCCAAACAGTTGTTGGGTCAATCATGGTCACGCCATTTTTCATCCAATGTAGGTTAATCCGATCGCGTAATAATGCAGTGCACTCAGATAGTTGAAAACGATCATTCACTCCCAGAATTTCAATGAAATCTTCAACAATAACTGGTTCTACTCGCTTACCTGTCGATTGCAATACTCCGATAGCATCAGTTAAATACTCTTCACCTTGGGCATTTTTATTATTAATTTTGCTCAACGAATCAACAAGATCATGTGAATTGAAAACGTAAACGCTGGAATTTATTTCAGTTATTTCGCGCTCTATCTCTGTTGCATCTCGATCTTCTACAATTCTTAGAATTCCATCACTTCCATCTCGCACAATTCGTCCATAACCTTCAGGGTCATCTATCTCTGCAGTGAGAACTGTGGCCGAATTTTGTTCTGCTACATGCGTATCTAATAGTGATAGCAAAGTTGTTGAAGTAATAAGTGGAATATCACCAGCTAAAACCAATATGGGAGTCTCTGCAGATACTTTTACATTTTCTAACGCTATTCGAACAGCATGGCCAGTTCCACCGCGTTTTTCTTGAACCACGATTTTTGCACCAGGTGAAACTTTGCTAACCACCTCTTCAACTAAATCTCGATGTGCACCAACAACAACTACTAATTGGCTAGGGTTTAAATCATTAGCCGCATCGATTACATGCTCAATAAGTGTGCGGCCTAAAACTTTATGTAAAACTTTGGGAAGTTGAGATTGCATCCGCGTGCCTTCACCTGCAGCGAGAATAAAGATCACTGGACCGGCAGATGTCCCAGACTTACCAGACACTCCAGACACTCCAGACATTAAGGTCCCCCTTACTTGCCTCGATCTTCAAACTACTGCACTGGGTTAAGCCTAAGGTCTAGCCGGGGAAGAGAGCTCCGCCACCAGGTATCGATCCTGGACCCTGGGCTTCAAAGGCCCATGTGCTAGCCACTACACAATGGCGGAACCTGTATTCTCTCGCAAAAATTAGCCACTTTCGACCATACCGCTACCCTCTTTCTCGTGAGCGCCCCAATTCCAGCCAGAATCCGGATGACCAGCGCCCAAAGACGGGCTCAATTAATTGAAGTTGGCCTCGCCCTTTTCGCCGAAAAAGGGATTGAAGGAACCAGTGTCGAAGAGATCGCCGCCAGCGCCGGTGTATCTAAGCCACTTATTTATGAACATTTCGGGGGCAAAGAAGGCTTGTATGCGGTTGTAGTCGATCGCGAGATGCGGGCGTTGCTGCAGTTGATTTCAGAATCACTTTTAACGGGAAGTCCGCGAGTCAAAGCAGAAAATGCAGCGCTCGCTTTTTTAACTTACATTGAAACTCGTAGTGATGGTTTCCGAATTTTAGTTTTGAACTCTCCTGTTGGTGGACAGAGTGGATCTTTTGCAACTTTGTTAAGTGAAGTCGCATCACAAGTAGAGCATATTTTTGTTGCTGAGTTGGGTGCGCGCGGCTTTGATCCACAAATGGCGCCAATGTATGCACAGATGCTCGTCGGTATGGTCGCGTTAACTGGTCAGTGGTGGCTTGATGCCCGGTTACTTACTCGCGAAGAAGTCGCCGCACACATTGTTAATCTTGCATGGAATGGATTAGTTGGATTGGAATCTAACCCTAAATTATCCCGAAATTCAGCAGGAAGAAATAATGATTGATGATGAGTGATCATGAGTGATGAAGTGGATCGAATTGTTTCTGCATGGAAACGCGAACGTCCTGATTTAGATGTTGCACCTCTTGAAATTTTAAGTCGAATAACCCGAGTTGCACGTCAATTAGATATTGCGCGAAGGAATGCTTTTTCACACCATGGTTTAGAAACATGGGGATTTGATGTACTTGCGGCATTGCGCCGTGCTGGTAAGCCTTATCAATTAACGCCGGGACAATTAATGCATGAGACGTTGGTATCAAGTGGAACAATCACACATCGACTTGATTTATTAGAGGGTGCTGGATTTCTTTCTCGAAACGCTGATCCCTCTGATGGTCGTGGCTCATTAGTAAAACTGAGCGCTCTTGGAATCAAAGCAGTGGATGCATCTATGGCTGATCTGCTTTTGCGGGAGCGAGAGTTAATTAACTCACTCGATTCAGCTCAGCAAAAGGCATTGGCAAATCTCTTGGGGGTAGTGCTCAATAACCTAGATCAGAGTTGATCAACTTTGATCTAGGTTGATCACCAGTAAATAAGTATTGAATTTGCACCTTTAGCGCTGTAGCCTCTGGGAAAACGATTTTTCATTAAGGGGCTAGCCGTGAGTCAGAACGCTAAAAGCGACGCTGTGATTGAAAAAGTAGAGATCCGCGCCTGCCGTGGCAGTGACAAAGGCGAATCGATTGACGCAGTACGCGGAGTCAAATTGCCGGGTGGCAACCGTCCAGATTTCACAGTCGTGACGTTAACAACTGCTGATGGAGTAACTGGAACTTCATTTGGTTTTGGCGCACTTGATGCAACTATTGCTGGTAAAGCAATGTCAGCAATTAAGCCATTTTTTATTGGTCGAAATCCTTTTGATACTGAGAAAGCGTTAAAAGAGTTTGAAAATTTTGATCGCAAATGGAATCACGTTCCAATTTATGCATACGGACCTTTTGATAATGCGTGCTGGGATATAAAAGGCAAAATCGCTGAAATGCCAGTTTATAAAATGCTTGGCGCTGCGCGCGAAGAAGTTCCGCTTTATGTCAGCTCTATGTTTTTACCAGGACCAGATGAGTATGTTGCAGAGGCTTTATCTGCAAAAGCAAAAGGCTATAAAGGTTACAAACTGCACCCACCCGGAACTGTAGAAGAAGATATTGCTTGCTACCGTGCAGTCAGAAAAGCAGTTGGTGATGATTTTAATCTGATGGCAGATTCTGTTATTGCTTATAACTATGAAGAAGCGTTAAAGGTAGGCCGTGAACTAGAGCGATTAAATTATCTTTGGATGGAAGAGCCGGTTCTGGATGTCAATTTTAATACGCTTAGAAAATTGCGGGAGAAGTTAGATATTCCAATCTGTGGAACTGAAGTAATCGCAGGTGCTCAATATTCAACAGCGCTTTATATTAAAGAAGATATTGTGGACATAGTCAGGACCGATGTCTCTTGGCGTGGTGGCTTAACAGCTGTTATGAAAACTGCACACCTTGCTGAAGCTTTTGGTGTTCGATGCGAATTGCATACAACTATTTATCATGGTCTTGAGATGGTTCAACTCCATGCTTCGCTGGCAATATCAAATTGCCAATTCTTCGAAACGTTATATCCATTTGATGACTTCAATTTTGGATTAAAAAATGGATTGGTAATCAAAGATGGCTATGTTCAAGCTCCAACTGGAGTTGGGCTAGGAATTGAATATGACTGGGATTTCATTGACAAGCACACTGTCGAGATTTACTAAAGATGGCGAAATTCGATTCAGTTATTACTGATGTAGAAATTCGTGCCTGTAGAACTGCAAAACGAGACACTTACGATAATTGGAGTGTTGCAGATGGCATGAATTTCACTGTTATTACTTTGACTGATTCACAAGGAATTAAAGGAACCTCTTTTGGATTTGGCGCACTTGATGCAACGATCGCTGGAAAGACAATGTCAGCGATTAAACCCTTTTTCCTTGGTCGCACTCCTTGCGATACTGAGAAAGCATTAAAAGAGTTTGAAAACTTTGATCGCAAGTGGAACCACGTCCCTATTTACGCTTACGCACCTTTTGACAATGCTTGCTGGGATATAAAAGGGAAAATTGCTGAACTGCCAGTCTACAAAATGCTCGGTGCCGCCCGTGAGGAAATTCCAGTTTACGTAAGTTCCGGAGTTTTGCCTTCTGTCGATGCGTACGTTGCTGAATCACTTGATGCAAAAGCAAAAGGCTACAGAGGATACAAATTGCACCCACCAGGAATGGTCGAAGGTGGAAAAGTAGAAATGGATATCGCTGCTTACAAAGCGGTAAGAGCAGCTGTCGGGCCAGATTTTCCATTAATGGCAGATCCGGTAATTGGACATGATTATGAAGAAGCTTTGAAAGTTGGACGCGAACTTGAAAAATTAGATTTTCTTTGGCTAGAAGAACCAGTGCTTGATGTTGATTTTAATTCATTAAGAAAACTTCGCAAAAAATTAGATATTCCAATTATTGCGACAGAAGTTCTAGCAGGTGCAAATTATTCAACTGCTATGTATATCGCAAATGACATTGTTGATATTGTCCGAAGTGATGTTTCTTGGCGAGGTGGCATAAGCGCAGTAATGAAAACTGCACATATGGCAGAAGCATTTGGTGTCCGATGTGAATTACATACAACGATTTATCATGCTCTCGAAATGGTACAACTTCACGTAGCTCTGGCAATTTCAAATTGTCAATTTTTTGAACTTTGCTATCCAACTGAGCCTTTAGATTTTGGAACAAAAAATAAGCTAGAGATCAAAAATGGCTTACTTCAAGCCCCAAAAGGTCCCGGTTTGGGCATTGATTACGATTGGGATTTCATCGACAAGCACACTCTGGCTATCTACTAAATAACTTTAGGTCCGTGCACTGGGCTGCTGGCTCGGTTGATCTTTGTAACTGCGCCAGTGGAAGAAAGTGCTACTGCTAAGTCGATCGCACTCTCTTCATCAACCGCTAGGAATGCGACGGTTGGACCAGATCCGGAAACTATTGCGCCAATTGCTTTGCATTCAATTCCAGCACCTATCGCCATCTTAAGAGCGGGGCGAAGAGAGATTGCTGCTGGTTGCAAATCATTAACTAAGGCTTTTCCTAATCCAATAGCATCTCCACCACTAAGTGCGTGCATCAACTCTTCACTAACTCGTGGTTTTCTAATATCTAGCGATTGGCGTAATCGATCGGATTCGGCATAGACCGCGGGGGTTGATAGCCCTTGAGAGGAAAAAGCTAAAACCCAATGGAAAGTACCACGACATAATGCTGGTGTGAGTTGATCTCCACGGCCACTACCAATAGCTGTGCCACCCATCAATGAAAAAGGAACATCACTTCCAAGTTTTGCTGCAAGATTAAATAACTCATCTTTTCGTAGTGATGTCTCAAACAATGCATCTAGTGCGATAAGTGTTCCGGCCGCATCTGCACTTCCGCCGGCCATACCTCCAGCAACAGGAATTCCTTTTTTTATCGAAATTCTAATATCACAATCAATTTTTGTATGTTTAGCAAATAACTTTGTTGCTTGATATGCCAAATTTTTATCATCTACTGGTAAGCCAGCAGTGCCATCTCCTGTGAAAGATAAGTTAATTCCACTTCCTTTAGTAGCAGACTCAATCGATATTTCATCATAGATCGAAATCGCTTGAAAGACAGTCGCTAATTCATGAAATCCATCTTCACCGCGTGGCCCAACTGATAATTGCAAATTAATTTTTGCGGGGGCACGGACAACAACTTTCATGGCTTTACCTTATTGGCAGGAATTAATCTAAATGCTTCTTGCCTGAGCAATTGCAATGAATTCTTTAAGTTCGAGCTCCTCCGCCCGAGAAGTTTGGGCTACTCCAGCCTTTTCTAAGATTTCAATTGCAGATGAACTTCCTCCCGCCCAAACACTTAATGCACTTCTAAGCATTTTGCGACGTTGTGAAAAAGCAGCCTCAATAATAGTGAAGGTTTGCACCCTGAGCGCTTCATCCCCTGGGGATTCTCTGCGCTTAAAAGCCACCAACAATGAATCTACATTTGGGACTGGCCAAAAGACTTCCCTTGAAACATTTCCAGCGATCGACATATCAGCCCACCATTTTGCCTTAACACTAGGAGTTCCATAAATTTTATTTCCAGGCTTGGCAGCTAGACGTTGGGCGACTTCTGCCTGCACCATGACTAACCCTTTATTAATTGACGGGAATTTTTCAAGAAAGTGCAAAATTACCGGTACTGAAATGTTATACGGAAGGTTTGCGACTAAAGCCGTTGGGGATTGTGGCAAAGTATTTATTAATTGAGCATCCTCATTAATAATCTGCAATTTGTCGGCATGGTTTGGAATTTTACTTTGCATCGTTTCGATTAACTGGGTGGCTAATCTACGGTCAATCTCTACTGCAATGACTTCGCTTGCCAATGGCAATAGTGCAATAGTTAGCGAACCTAGCCCTGGGCCAATTTCTAAAACTATATCCTTGTTATTTATATCGGCTAGCCGCACTATTTTTCTGCAGGTATTTCCATCAATAACAAAATTCTGGCCAAGAGATTTAGCTGGATGCAGATCTAACAGCTTAGCAATTTCACGGATCTCGCTTGCACCCAAAGTTGGGAGGGTTGCCTCAGTATTTTCCATTATTACTCGAAAGCGCCAAAGATAGTTAAGGCATTTTCACGGGTTGCGATAGCTAATTCATTAACGTTACGTTGAACTACTTCAGCCATAAATCTAAGAGTGTTTGGAATTTGAGCCGGCGAATTAAGCAAACCTCGGTGCGGCATCGGAGCTAAAAATGGCGCATCTGTCTCAACTAACATCTGTGAAAGTGGAGTTATTTTCAAAGCCTCACGCAGTTCAGGAGCATTTTTAAAGGTGACTGTTCCTGCAAAAGATAAGAAGTACCCAGCAGAAATACATTCTTCTGCCATTTCTCGATCTCCAGAGAAGCAATGAAAAATAGTTTTCTCAGGCGCTCCCACTTCTCGCAGAACTCTAAGGACATCTGAATGTGAATCTCTATCGTGGATAATTAACGCCTTATTTTTTCTTTTTGCAATTTCAATGTGTGCTCTAAAAGAATCTTCTTGTTTTGCACGAAGGGCCGGTTCGGTTCTGAAAAAATCTAACCCAGTCTCCCCCACTCCTCTAACCCGTGGGTCCGCAGCTAATTTCTCTATCTCTGTTAACTGATCTTCCAGATTTTCAACAACTGGAGCCTCATTTGGATGCAAAGCCACAGTTGCAAGCACTTTGCCTGGCCAAGCATTCGCACATGCAACAGACCATTTTGATTGTTCTAAGTCATAACCAATTTGGACCACTCGATCAATTCCGACACTTTTTGCTTCAGTTAAAATAATGCCAACTGTAGGGTCATCTGCATTTCCCTTAGCAATTAACTCCATGTGACAATGCGAATCTATTGTTGTTTCTTCCAATGGTTCAGGTAGTGGCGCAGCAACTCTTTCAATATCGCGATTGTGCCGATCGGTCACGCGCTCTCCGGTTCTGGCAATCTTGGGAAAAGCACATCTCCTCTTGATACTTGAACACCCGCTGGTAATTGCCCCCAAGTAGCGACTTCACTTATTTTCTGATCACCGATCGGACCTAGAATTTTTGCACCAAGCGCTTCCCATAATTTTTCGCAAGTTTCTGGCATCACTGGGTGAAACAGCACTGCAAGGATTCGAAGAGACTCCACAGTTGTATATAAAACTTTTTCAAGTTCAACTTTATTTGCTGGATCTTTTGCCAGAACCCATGGAGCCTGCTCGGTAACGTATCCATTTACTACTTTGCAAAAATCTAAAATCGCTAAAATTCCACCTTGAAAATCTAAAGCGCAAATCCGTTCATCCGCTATTTCACAAGCTTTTTGCGCTGCCTCGGCCACTTTTGGTTCCGCTGCTGGTTGTGGAACTTTGCCGTCACAATACTTTTCAATCATCGCAATAGATCTCGATGCTAAATTTCCGAAATCGTTGGCAAGTTCGCTGGTATATCGAGCGACCATATCTTCCCAAGAAAAAGAGCCATCTGTACCAAATGGAATTGAACGCAAAAAATAATATCTAAATGCATCAACACCAAAGAAATCAGTTATATCTGAGGGTGCGATACCAGTTAACTTGCTCTTGCTCATTTTTTCGCCACCTACAAGTAGCCAGCCATGCGCAAATACTTTTTTCGGCACCGAAATTCCTGCTGCCATCAACATCGCTGGCCAGATGACCGCATGAAATCTAAGAATGTCCTTGCCAACTAGGTGAACATCAGCTGGCCAACTTTGCGCAAATTTTTTGCCACCTTCAGAATTTAGATCGTCACCAATTCCTACTGCAGTCGCATAATTGAGTAGCGCATCAAACCATACATAAACGACCTGCTTGGTATCCCAAGGAACTGGAATACCCCAATCAAATGAAGAGCGCGAAATTGAAAGATCTGAAACGCCACTTTCCAAGAAGGAGAGGACTTCATTTCGTGCACTTGCTGGCTCACAAGCACTTGGATTAGCTTTGTAATGTTCAATCAGAGGCTGAGCAAAAGCAGATAATTTAAAAAACCAATTTGTTTCACTCAATAACTCAACAGGTTTTGAGTGGGTTGGGCAAAGTTTTTCATCAGGAGTTGCACCATCAAGTAAATCTCCAGCAAGTTTAAACTCTTCGCACCCAACACAGTATGGTCCTTCATATTTACCTTCGTAAATATGGCCAGAATCTTTGAGTCCTTGTAAAAACCGTTGGACACGATCCATGTGTCGATCTTCAGTTGTTCTAATAAAATCATCATTTGCAATATTTAATTTTTCCCAAGTTGGGATCCAAGCAGATTTGACCAACCGATCGGCCCAACTCTGCGGGTCGCTACCATTTGCTTCTGCGGTGCGCATAACTTTTTGTCCATGCTCATCAGTGCCAGTTAGAAACCACACTTGCTCACCTTTTTGACGGTGCCAACGAGTCAAAACATCGCCAGCCACTGTCGTATATGCATGGCCTATATGCGGCGCATCATTTACATAGTAAATCGGCGTGGTTAGATAAAAGGCTTTGTTGCTCACTGTCCTATCTTAGAGGCGACCAAGGCATCAAATATTGCACGTTTGCGTAAGCCAAACTCCGTTGCAATCTGTGCGACCGCCTCTTGCCGTGTTGCCCCAACTCCCTCCAGCTCCTTCACCTTTGCGGCTATTTCCAGAGGTGTTAACTCTAATATTTCCCCGGCACTGGGTGCAGCAATCACCAAAGTTATTTCGCCAAGCATCTCTTTTGAATTGGCCCATGTTTCCAATTCAGTTAGTGAACCGCGCACAATCTCTTCATGGGTTTTTGTCATTTCGCGACAAACAGCACCTTGGCGTTGACCTCCCAAAATTTCTATCGCATCGGCCAGAGTTTCTCTGATTCGATGTGGAGCTTCAAATAAAACAACAGTTCTGCCTTCTACTTTTATTGTTTCAAAATAATTTTGCCTCGCTTGTTGAGTTCGCGGTGGGAAACCATCAAAAATATATCGTTCCATCGATAACCCAGAAAGAAGTAACGCTGTACTTGCTGCACTTGGTCCAGGCACAACTTCAATCTCAATATTTGCATCTAGCGCCGCTCTTACAATTAAATATCCTGGATCACTGATTCCTGGCATTCCTGCATCGGTAATTACTAAAACAGTTTTACCTTCTAGTAAAGCAGAAATTAATTCCGGGGTGCGCTGTGCTTCATTGCCAGCAAAAAAAGAAACCACTGGAGCGCTAAGTGAAATCTCTAAATCACTACAAAGTCGCAAGAGTCTGCGGGTGTCCTCCGCCGCAATGAGATCGACCTCGCCGAGTAAATCTCGTACACGTAGCGAGAGGTCTCGGCTATTGCCTAATGGGGCACCAGCGAGGATTAATGGGCCTTTTTTCACACACTTATCATCTCAGGTTCTAACCTATCCTCCATGACCAAAGCGCTGGAAGGCATCCGATACCCTTTGCTGCGCCGTTGGCTGGTTCTGATTCTTGCATTCTCAGCAAGTGTACGTTTTGTAAATCTCGATCGACCAAAAAAATTGGTTTTTGATGAGATTTACTATGTTGATGGAGCAAAAGATTTTCTAAAATACGGCGTAGAAATTGAAAATGGTAAATCTGAATTTATCGTCCACCCACCGATTGGGAAATGGGTTATTGCATCGGGAATTAAATTATTTGGCGATAATCCATTCGGATGGAGATTCTCTACCGCATTGCTCGGAACTCTCTCAATCTTTTTTGTCTATTTAATTTCAAAACATTTATTTAACTCAGAAAAGTGGGCTTTGCTTTCTACCGCACTGGTTTCACTAGATGGATTACATCTTGTAATGTCACGTACTGCACTGCTCGATATGACGTTAATGTTTTTTATATTAGTTGGACTCTACGCTTTGCTAAAAGAAAATTTTTGGTTTGCTGGGTTTTTATTTGGATTGGCACTCGCAACTAAGTGGAGTGCCATTTACTACATCGCTATTTTTGGGGTTTATTATTTAGCAAGAGATATTTATCGAATCCGTATCAATGAAGAAAGTAAAGTTGGAAATTACTTCAAAATAATAGCCATGCGAATCGCGCAATTGGCGATTCTGCCTCTTTTGACTTACGTAGCAACTTGGGTTGGTTGGTTTAATTCCACATTGGGCTGGAGCAGAAATTGGGGAGTTGAAAATCGTGGCCTGTTACCAAATGCCCTCAGATCCTTTTGGCATTATCAATCCGAAATCCTTTACTTTCATACCCACCTAACCGAAAACCATAGTTACGAGGCTAAAGCTTGGTCTTGGCTAATTATGTATCGCCCAACATCTTTTTTTTATGAGACGCCAAAGGGGTGTGGGGCAGCATCTTGCGCGCAAGAAGTTCTGGCTATGGGGACTCCAGTACTTTGGTGGAGCGCGGCAATTTCACTCGTGATTTTGATTGCGCTTTGGTTAAAAAATAAACAGTGGAGTACCGGATTTATTTTACTCGCGATAAGTGCCGGATATTTACCTTGGTTTGCCTTTCCACAACGCACAACTTTCATCTTCTATGCAATAATTTTTGAACCTTGGCTAATAATGGCTTTTGTAGCCGTTCTGCGTAATTACTATTTAACTTCATTCGGCAATCCAAAATTAAAACTTTATTCAATAATTTTTATCACGTGCTTAATCGCTGCAAATTTCATCTACCACTTTCCAATTTTTGTTGGACAAATTATTACTTATGATGATTGGCATTCATTAATGTGGTTTAAGAAATGGATATGATTTACTTAATTTGCAGCGCGTAAATCCGCTTCTTCTACGGCAACTTGATCAAATATCTCATCTGGCCCTACTGCCACTTCTACTTTAGTAGCTACCTCTTTCATTGGTCGAGAGGTTGCCTTAGGGGCTGTGACATATGTTGGAAGTGGAACATCTAATGGTTGCCACGTTGTGTTAGGAATAACAGTGACTGTGGTGGATGGGCGTAATGGAATCCAATGTTCAGTCGCACTTTCATTAGAGCGATACAGCACATCTGAAAAATTCGCACGAACGCCGTTTGTCGCCCTCGCTGCTGCAAGCCTACGGCGAGTTGCAACTTCTTCAACAATTTTTTGTCTGCGAACATGAATAACATAAATTAAAATAAGTGAAAGAGGAAGTGCATTTGTTTTAAAAGGAACTCCACCAAATAAAGTTGAAATAAAAACAATTAGAAAAATTGCAGCGAGTCCGATCAAAATAAGTTGACGTTGGCGCATTTGGCGAATTTTATTTTCAGCCACCTCTGTACGACTTGGAAGATTTTCATGGCTAGTACCTAGTGATACCAAACTCATGGCACTCTGATACCGCTCTAAACTTCTATTGTCTGAAATTTCGTCATGGGTTCGTAGCCATCTTGGAAGGAAATACGCTACCCACATTGCGACGACTGCGAAGTAGATCAAGCCAGAACTCATGATGGTCAACGATACGAGTCCGGATGGCTCAAATCATGGATTTAAGGAGTGTGTTGATTAGTGGAGTTTCACATAAGTGTGATGGTCTCGCCAATCGCCATCGATATGTAAAAACCGCTTTCGTAAACTTTCAAATTCAAATCCACATTTGAGCGCTACCTGCTTTGAAGCAACATTTTCTGGACGCATAGAAATTTCCAAGCGATGCAACCCCAGTTCTTTGAAGGCGTATTCGCTCACTAAATTCACAGCTATTGGGATAAATCCTCGTCCAGCTAGTTCTTCGGTGATCCAATAACCGATATGGGCCCCTCGATATGAGCCAAATGAGATTCCTGCCAAGGTAACTTGGCCAGAAATTCTTCCCTGGTAAATCACTGCCCAGGTAATTGATCGCAAAGCCTTCTCTTCGCGTCGATGGAATGCTCTCATCTGCTGGAAGGTTGGTAATGAAATCAATGGATCTGGAGAGGTGGCTTCCCACGGGCTAAGCCATTTTTCATTATTGTATCGAAGTTGCTCCCACTCTTTTTTATCGGTTCTGCGTAGTGGTCGTAATTTTATTTCACTATTTCGCAGCAACACTTTAATCAGCTCTCAACTCAAGATTCATCACAGAAACTAATTCTCCGGCTACTAAATTATTGACTCCCGCTGGAACAATTATAAAAGAGTTAGCATCTGCCCAATTTTCTACAGCTAGAGCTTTAACCGTTTTTTCACTATGAGTTAAATCTGTGATCGCTGGAAGGTATCGCTGTGCTCCAGCCTCAAAGTTAACTGCATCTATCGATTTCGCATTTAAAGTTGGATGCAAAATATTTTTTCTGCCAAACATCTGGCGAATCATTGGCCGCACAAATAATTCAAATGAAATAAATGAGGTCATTGGGTCGGTTGGCAAAGTTATTACCGGCGTCTTATCTGGTCCAATTAAGCCAAAACTATGGCTTCCACTTGGGTTCATCTCTATTTGAATTTTACTAATAATTCCAAGTTCAGTTAGTGCTGCTTGAGTCATCTCCTCGGACTCTGGTCCACTTGTAATGACTATGAGATCAGCACGCACAAGTTGGTCTTCAATCAGTAATCGAAGTTGTGCCGAGGTTGTTGGAATTGTATGTACCCGATAACCAATTGCTCCAGCCTCTCGGACTGATGTGGTTAATAACCAAGAGTTAACTTCGTAAAAATGAGCAGTTTCAAGTTGCTCACCTGGTTCAGTCAAATCTCCACCAGCTGAAATAACTACTACGCGAGGATGTGGGTGTGTAGGCAGGTGATCTAGGCCAACAGAGGCAGCTATCCCGATGTGTGTAGATCTAATTCGACTGCCGCCTGTTAATACTTTGCGGCTTCCTATTTCAATATCTGAAGCAAGAGTCGCACCATGTGCATCTAATAATGGTAAATCTAGCGGTGCCAATGGTTGGGCCAGCAATAAGAGTTGCTTTAAATAACTTTCAACGTTTTCCATTCAAATTCCCAACAAAATTTTTCAACCACACAGTAAACTCGCCGCCAATATCTGCTCTTTCACTTGCTAATTCAACTACTGTTTTCAAATAGCTAACACGGTCGCCCGTGTCATAACGTCGCCCTGAAAAAATAACTCCATGAACTGGGCCGCCTAATTTCTCATTTACCGCCAATTCGCGAATTGCATCAGTTAATTGAATCTCGCCACCACGACCGGCTTGCGTTTTCTCCAATACTTTAAAAATTGCAGGATCTAATACATATCTGCCAATAATTGCAAAATTTGATGGAGCGTTCTCAACATTAGGTTTCTCAACTAAATCTAAAATTTCCACAATATTAGGTGAGTCGGTTTTTTTTACTGATGCGATGCCGTAGAGCGAAACTTGAGAATCAGGAACTTCCATCAAAGCAATTACACTTCCTCCAAATTTTTTATGCACATCAAGCATTTCACCTAATAAGTTGTCTTGTTCAGCAATTAAGTCATCGCCAAGTAAAACTACGAAAGTTTCATTGCCGACATGATTAGCAGCTGTGAGAACAGCATGACCGAGTCCGAGCGGATCTCCTTGACGTACATAATGGATTTTACCGAGTTCAGTTATTTGCTTGACTGCTGCTAACTTTTCAACATCGCCACGATTTTCTAATGTTGCCTCAAGTTCAATAGCTCGATCAAAATGATCTTCAAGCGCACCTTTATTTCTTCCAGTAATTAATAACACATCACTTAAACCTGCACGAATGGCTTCTTCCACTACATATTGAATCGCCGGCTTATCAACAATCGGGAGCATCTCTTTTGGGATCGACTTGGTCGCTGGCAAAAAACGAGTACCCAGACCGGCCGCCGGAATAACTGCCTTAAATACGCTAGATCCCATAGTGATCACACCCTACGCTGATCACGTGGAAGAGAAGAGCCAGACTCGGCGTGTGCTGCGTAACTTGCGAAAATTGGCCCCTGAAGGTGATGAGCGAGCAAGTTCACTACTGCTTGAGCAAGTTGAATTTGCTCAAGTGAAGGTCGTGGCTTCCTACACCTCTTACGGAAATGAGCCATCAACTCAAGGTTTTAACTCCACTCTCCTGAGCCGTGAAGTCCAAATACTTCTGCCACATTTACTCGAGGACAATTCTTTGGAGTGGGTAGATTTCAAAACCGGCAAAAATTTCGGAGTTACTGGAATTTCATTGGCCCAAATTGTTGTTGTCCCCGCCCTAAGTGTTGATGAGAGCGGAATTAGAATTGGCCAAGGTGGTGGTTCATATGATCGAGCCCTCAAATTGAACTCAGGTTGGAAAGTCTGCCTATTGCATGATGGCGAAATTTTTGAAGGTAAGTTACCCCAAGAAATTCACGATCAAAAAGTTAACGCTGTTGTTACACCTACTAAAATTTTTCGCTTTATTTAATTACAAAAGATTTCGGGCAATAATTATGCGTTGTACCTGATTCGTACCTTCATAAATTTGAGTCAGCTTTGCATCTCGCATCATGCGCTCCACTGGATAATCAGATACATACCCATAACCACCAAGAATTTGCACAGCATCTGTGGTGACCTGCATGGCAGTGTCCGATGCTAAACATTTAGAAGCCGCTGAATAAAAAGTCAAGTCAGAACTTTCATTTTCGCTCTTAACAGCAGCGGTATAAGTTAATTGGCGTGCTGCTTCGATTTTCATGGCCATATCTGCCAACATAAATTGAATCGCTTGAAAATCAAAAATTTCTTTACCGAATTGCTTACGCTCATGTGAATATTTATTTGCCACATCAAATGCGCCTTGAGCTAGGCCTATTGCTTGCGCGGCTATTGTGATTCGAGTGTGGTCCAATGTTTTCATAGCCAGAGCAAATCCAGTACCTTCAACGCCTAACATTCGATCATTTGCTAATTCAACTTGATCAAAATAAACCTCACGAGTTGGAGAGCCTCTAAACCCCATTTTCTTTTCGTGTGCACCAAAAGAAATCCCTTTATCGTTTTTCTCAACTATAAAAGCGCTAATTCCTTTGCTGCCTTTTTCAGGGTCGGTTACTGCTAAAACTGTGTAAAACTCAGACTCACCTGCATTTGAAATCCATTTTTTACTTCCCGAAAGAATCCATTTATCTCCAAAGCGCACTGCTTTTGTCTTTAATGCGGAGGCATCTGATCCCGCCTCTGACTCAGATAAACAGTAAGAAAAACCTTTACCACTTGCTAGCGGGCGTAGCCATCGCTCTTTTTGATCTTTATTACCAGCCAATATCAATGGTAATGATCCTAATTTATTTACTGCAGGTATGAGTGAGGATGAACCACAAACTCGAGCAACTTCTTCAATGATTAGCACAACGGCTAAAGCATCAGCACCTTCACCACCGAACTCTTCAGGAACATGAGCAGCTGATAGTTTATTTGCCGATAACGCTATTGCCGCCTCTTCTGGAAATCTTGCATCTTCATCAACTTCTCGAGCAAATGGGGCAATCTTTTCTTCGGCTAGCGCTCGTACAGATTTTCGTAAAGAGATGTACTCATCGGGTAATTGAAAAAGCGCGTCCATGGGTTAATTAATACAGAGTTTTCGCCACCGCGCTACTCAGTAGCATCCCTGGAACCGTCCCTTTTGTTTAGTGAAGAGAGGTACTGGTTGTACTTATCTAATTCATCCGGTTCCCCAAATTGGCGAGCCCGATTTGAGTTACGTTCAATCCGCACGGCATCTCGTTCATCGGCTCGGATCCATTGCAAGAAAGTGGCAATCAGCGCCAACAAAATTGGAATCTCGCCCATTGCCCACCCAATCGAAGCGCCCATCTTTTGATCCGCCAAGAAATCTGGCCACCACGGCCTGGCGATTTCGGCAAAGTAGCCGCCGTCAACTAATTGTGATGAAGACATCAGTGCGACAGAGAAAAAGGCATGAATGCTAATTGCGACAAAAAGAATTACTATCCGAAAAATGAATGGGCTTTTTTGTGGAGTTGGATCAACTCCGATGATTACAAAAAATAGTAAAATTCCTGATAGTAGGAAATGAAACCCCATAAAAAAATGACCAAAGTGATAACTCATCAGCCAATTAAATAAATTAGTGAAATAAAGTGCAAAGAGTGACGCCTCAAAAATAATTAAGGCACTCACCGGATGAGTAATTATGCTCGAATATCTTGAATGCAAGATTGCAATCGCATAACCCCTCACACCTCTCTCTTCTTGAGTACGCCCAATCGGCAAGGTACGTAATGCCAACGTAATTGGTGCTCCTAAAACAATTCCAATTGGAGCAAGTGTTGCTAAAACCATATGTGAAATCATATGAAATGAAAATGCAACTTGTGCATATACGCCTAATCCCCCATTAACTGCGTAATCGATGGCAGTAATTCCCAGAGCAAAAGCGACAGTGCGACCGATGGGCCATTTATCTCCACGCCTACTCAAAATTATTACGCCTTTTACGTATAGTGCTACTGCAAGAATTAGAAGTGCAAGGAATAAGCCATCTGGCTCATATTCAAAAAGTAATCTAGAAAGTGTGGGGCTCTCAGGCATTTTTATACCGATCGCTTCAACTACATCGGCTGAACTGTGTTCTGGAGGTTTTCCTTGGCCTAGTAAAACTCCTAAGACTAAAACAGTTGTAAGTAAAATTAACTCTTGGATTAGCTGTTTAGTAAAATTTTGCTCCCCTAGTTTTTTCCTACTATGGGCAACAAGTACAAGGACAAATACAAAGATGATAGTTTTTAAAATTACCAAAAGAGCATATTCTGATCTGATATTTGCAAAACTTTCAATTCGTATAAAGGCGTTAACAACTCCGGTTAACGCAATAGCAGAAACACACCACAACGCCAAAGGGGTAAATCTTTTTCGCGCAATTTCACGATCACTCTTTGACATTAAGAAAAGTGCAATAACGCCCCCAAACCATAAAGAAATTGCAGCCACATGCACTATTACTAAGCCGATTGCCAACATATGGTTACCGGAACTGCTTCCATGGCTTTCTAAATAGGGCGCTAATCCACCAATCCATGCAATAAAAATCAAAAATACTGCTCCACCGGTTTTCTTAACTCGGACAGCGGCAAATGCACATACCAATGCGGCAACGATTTGAATCTCAAAAAGTTTACCTAAAGTTGTTTGCGTTATAAAAGATCGCAAAATATTGCCATCAACCACTTCAGAGATAGGGGTATTTAAAATAAATGCCACTTCTGAAATCAGGAAGAAAATACTGCCAAGTAGCCATATAAGTGAGACTGGTGGAAGAAATTTTTGTAAGCGAGATGATTGAAAATATCCTTTGTGTTCTGGAGCCAAAAATGCGAGGCCAAGTAAAATTCCAATTAAGGTAATGAATGAAAAAAGCGTTATAAATTTTGCAAAAAAATGTAATATCAAATTTATTTCTTCAGTTTTCACTTCTTGCGTTTCTTTTTCTTTGGCTTTCGTAATGATCTAGAAACTAAAATTAATACTAAAATTGATAAAACTAGTAATCCCATCATAAAAAAATCAGTCGCTTTGGATGATTTTGTTTCCTTATTTAAATCAGGAGTGGGAGATTCGCTACTCTCTGGGGTGGTAGATGACAGAACCGCTGGGGCAACAAAAGTAAATTTGTATTGACCAATTAAAGTTTCACCTTCACTTGTAGCAACCTCATACTCAACTGAATACTCGCCACCAATAGTTAATGGTTTTAGCCCAATTAAAACTTTAGTATCAGCAATTTGGAGTGATCCATCATCGATGCGATCTCCATTAGGTGCAGTTACAGTTACTGAATTTCCGACATCTCCGATGGAATTTGAAAAAGTAATTGTCGCGACACTTGGAGCCGAAGTTATGGAGGATCCAGCCGCCGGCGATGAGGAAATCAGTTCTGCTGCTGTAGCCGGATTTGGGTTCGTATAAGTGAAGATCATGAGCAATAAAGCGGAAAAGACCAACTTAAATTTCTTCATAACCCCCCTCAATTAGCCCCAATCGTGCCACTTCCCTAAACTCTGCACTAACAGGAGGTGGCTGTGCCTACATACCAATATATCTGCACCGAGTGCGAACACTCTTTTGAAGTGACACAAGCCTTCACAGATTCAACAGTTCCAACCTGTCCCGAGTGCAATGGCATCGTGCGTAAAGTTTTCTCATCAGTTGGAGTTGTCTTCAAAGGCTCAGGTTTCTATCGCACCGATTCACGTGGTGCAGCAACCTCTAGTTCAGCACCTCCGGCTCCCTCAACACCTGCAGCTACGCCAACATCTACCCCCGCTACGCCTGCCCCAGCCTCCACTCCTACCGCACCATCCACAGGCACTAAGTAAGAAAATTATTATTCTTTAGATCTCTGCCAGATTTACGCGATGCTAATTAATCTGCTTAATCTCAGAAAAATCATTCCCTCACAAGATATTGAAAAGATTAAAAGAATTTTTGCCTTATTTTCGATACGTCGAAGATTAATACTTGCTACTGGGCTTACGGTAATTATTGGAGTAACTCTTTTTTATCGTCCAGAGGCTTCGAAAGTACAAATTGCGGTTCCTTTACTACACACCGGCGAGGTTGGAATTTCCTTAATTTTATCTGGTGCTGAAAATATTTTACATCCACAAGACCGAATAGATTTAATTGCGACCAATGTGCAGCAAAATATTGTTGATGATGATGTATCTGCAAAATCTTGGACTCTTGCTCGCAATTTAAGAGTTATTAAAAGTATTCCTCAAAATCAAGATGTGCGCGCATTGCTCGCAGTTCAAGAAAAGGATGTGTTAGCTATTGCGCAAGCCCGCCGCGAAGGTGAGTTAGATTTCTTGCTGCTACCTGAAACTCATGAGTGATCATGAGTGATGGGGAGGCACCTCCCTTCGGATCTCCTCATCTCTTACTCGTTCCTCTGATGGATCAACAAACTCTGGCTTAGCAAGCGGATTTTTTTCAACGTTTTTCTTGGCTGGTTCGACGCCTTGGTTTTCCATATTAGGATTTAACCATGTTTGAGCGTCTTGGGCGAGTAATAGCTCATCGTAAATCCAGGATCCTGGCTATTTTTCTAATTATTTTTATTTCTGCAGGTGCTATCGGCTCTCTCGCTTTTAGCAGGTTAGATAGCGGTGGATATACAAACCCAAAGAGCGAATCAGCAAAAGCTTACAAATACCTCCAGGAGAATTTTGACATTGAAGATCCTGCCGTTGTTCTTATAGTTGATTCTGGTTCGCGAAGTGTTGATGATCCGACTGTTACTTCTGATGTAATTGCATTGACAGCTGAATTACGACAAATGCAAAATATTGGTAAAACATTCTCTTATTGGGATGTGAAAGCTCCGCAACTTAAAAGCACTGATGGAAAAGCGGCTTACATTTTTATTTACGCTACTAAATCAGATTTCGACTTAATGAGTAAAGTGGCTGGGGTAGTTACAAAAACTTATGGAAATAAATATCGCTCGCTGACTTTGTACGCCACCGGTTCTGGCGTCGCAGGACACGCAATTAATGGTCAAATTAGTAGGGACTTGGCAAAATCTGAAGCAATCGCAATACCACTAACATTTTTGCTTTTACTCTTTATTTTTGGGGGATTGGTCGCCTCAGCTACTCCATTGGTTGTAGGGGTTAGCGCAATACTTGGTTCATTTTTTGTGATATTTCTAATCTCATTGCTCACAGATGTGAGTATTTTTGCCATAAATTTAATAACTGGGCTTGGTCTCGGTCTTGGAATTGATTACTCACTTCTGATTGTGAATAGATTTCGTGAAGAATTACATCGTGGATTATCAGTGAATGATGCAGTGATTAAAACTGTCGCAACAGCAGGAAGAACGGTATTTTTCTCAGGCCTAACAATCATGGTGACTTTGGGATCGATGTTAATTTTCCCCTTGTACTTTTTAAAATCTTTTGGTTACGCCGGAATCACAGTAGTTGCTATGGCGGTAATTGGTGCACTTATTCCACTTCCGGCAATGCTCGCTCTATTGGGTCATCGCATTGACAAATATGCTGTTCGGAAAAGCGCGATAACACCGAAGGAGCATGGGGGCTGGGCAAATACTGCTCATTTTGTAATGCGGCGCCCAGTTGCGGTTTTAATTTTAACTCTAATTGGTTTAGGAATTTTTGCGGTACCAATAAAAGATATTGCTTTCGGACAAGTGGATTCGCAAGTTCTTCCTAAGAACCATCCAGCCGCCGTATCGGCTCGAGTGATTGATGAACGATTCCCCGGCCGCGAATCGGTTCCAGTTGAATTTGTGATTGAGGATGGAACAAAGTTTCTCGGGAGTGCCGAGCTCAAGTTATATCAAGCGGAAATAGGTTCTACTGACGGAATTTTGTATCTGACGGACGCAGTTACATCAGGAAATATTTTGCGCTTTACCGCAATCCACTCCATGGCACCGCGCTCATTGCCGGCGGAAGCACTGATTGATAAATTGCGCGAGATTCCTGCCCCCGCTGGCACATTAATAGGTGGGGCGGCAGCTGATTACACAGATACGCAACAAGGAATTGCTGATGCACTTCCATGGGCACTTCTTTGGATTTCAATCTCCGTTTTTTTACTTTTATTTATATTTACCGGATCTCTTCTATTACCAATAAAAGCTGTCTTGCTTAACATGCTTTCACTCGGAGCAACATTAGGTGTCATAACATGGATTTTTATTGATGGTCATCTTGCAAACCTATTTGGCGGATTTACAGTAACTGGAACATTAGATACAGGTTCGGTAATTTTGATCGCAGTAACTACTTTTGGTTTATCGATGGATTATGAAGTTTTTCTAATCTCTCGCATAAAAGAAGAGTACGAGGCTGGGAAATCAAATGCTGACGCCGTAGCGATTGGTTTGCAAAGATCTGCACGTATTATTACTGCGGCGGCATTTGTGCTCGCGGTTGTATTTGGTGCCTTTATGCTTGGTGGAGTAACTTCAATTAAAATGCTTGGCTTTGGCGTCGCATTTGCAATCTTGCTTGATGCCACTGTTGTTCGCGGATTGCTTGTGCCAGCCTTAATGAGGCTCTTTGGGAATGCCAATTGGTGGGCTCCCAAGCAGTTAAAGCGCTTCACCATCTCTCATTAAGAATTCAGCGAATTTAGCAGATTCAGCGGATGCAGGGGATGCAATAGACTTAATCGCATGTCCACAATTGATTTATTGGCCACCCTTACTTGCAAAGACCAACCTGGAATTGTGCATGCGATGACCACAGCAGTCTTGAATTCAAATGGAAATATTATTGAAAACCAGCAATTTACCGATCCAGTAACTGGGTTGTTCTGTATGCGTACCCGGTTTACGACGGCGGAAAATCTTTCGACAGCAAAAGAAATTTTAAGCAAGGAGTTAAGCCGATTCTCCCCGACTTTAGAGATCAGACCTTTTGAAAATCGTAAACGTGCGCTAATTCTTGTGACTAAGGAAAGTCATTGTTTGCGAGATTTGCTTTACTTACGTGATCTTGGCGAACTTCCAGTTGATATTCCGCTAGTTGTATCTAATCACGAAGAGCTGCGCACACTTGTTGAGTCCCATGGAATTGCTTTTGAATATCTTCCAGTTACGGCAGCCACTAAAAAAGAGCAAGAAGCGCGATTGATTGAAAGAATTGAGAAGCACCAAATTGATGTAGTTGTACTTGCTCGATACATGCAAATTCTCTCCGCTGATTTCTGTCGAAAATTTACTGGTCATATAATAAATATCCACCATTCCTTTCTTCCTGGATTTAAAGGTGCCAAGCCTTACCATCAGGCACATGCGCGTGGTGTAAAAATTATTGGCGCAACTGCACACTTTGTAACTGAAGATTTAGATGAAGGTCCAATAATCGAACAGGACATAACCCATGTTTCTCACTCTGCAACTCCGGAAGATTTAGTTGCAATAGGCCGTGATATCGAAAGACGAGTTCTTGCAAAAGCCGTTCGTTTATATGCTGAAGATCGAGTATTCCTAGTTGGGGCACGCACCGTAGTATTTTCTTAGCGTCGGAATCTTTAGTGGTGTCCTCGACCAGAATCGAACTGGTGACCTACCGCTTAGGAGGCGATCGCTCTATCCAACTGAGCTACGAGGACCTGATCAAAAGAGATATAAACCTATAAACAGAGTTTACTCTTTAGGCTCTGATCCTTCGTGCAGCATCTTTAAACAACTCAAGTGCATCGCGGTTTAATTCAATTCCAAGGCCAGGCCGTTGTGGGATCGTAACTTTTCCATCCACCATAGTGACCTCATCAACTACCAACTCTTTACGGAGTCGAGATTCACATAGAGCGGGTGGTAAAAACTCAAAAAATGGCATATGTGGAGTCACGGTAGCTAAATGCGCAGCGGCCGCAACAGAAATTCCAGTTTTCCAAAGATGCGGCACCACAATCTTGTTATTGGCTTTTGCCATATTGCAAACATTACGCGCTTCGGATAATCCACCAACGCGGCCAATGTCTGGCTGTACTACGCCAACATTTCCATATTTAATCAAATCAGCGAATTCATAGCGAGTACTTAACCACTCCCCTGATGCAATCTTTATCGGGGTAGCTGCAACCAATTTTGCTAATCCTTCGAGGTCATCTACCCAAAGTGGAGTTTCTACAAAAAATAAATCAAACTCTTGCCAAGTGTTGATGGTTTTTATTGCACGATCGACAGAATCAAATGCATATTGAACATCAACCATCAGCGTGAAATCTGGGCCGACTGCATTTCGTACTGCCCTGATAACTTCAGTCATTTTTTCATCGTCTTCTCTAATCCCCATATTTGCATAAGGTCCAGAAAAAGTTGTTTCTAATTTCGCTGCACGAAAACCCATCTCTTTCGCAGAGTGAGCCCACTTAACCATTGATGTTATGTAGGCATCAAAAGATCCAACCTCGGGTTGCAATGAAGCATATGCACCAAGATGCTCTCGGGATTTTTCACCTAACAATTGCCAAACTGGTTTATCAGCAGCTTTTCCAGCAATATCCCAAAGCGCCATGTCTATTGCACCGAGTGCATTAATTAATGCACCACGTCTCCCAGTCATTGCGGTTGCTTGATACGCCTTCCACCAAAGTTTTTCGATCTCTAATGGGTTTTCACCAATTAGCATAGAACCAAGACCTTGATCCATAGTGTGAGTGCCCGGTGCCTCAATGCACTCACGCGCAATCCATGGATTTAGATCAGTTTCCCCAATTCCAACAATCCCCTCATCGGTATGGACTTCTACAACAAGATCATCCTGAGCCGAACTAGTTGCGGCTGGGTCATATTCTGGGTCTAAGAGAACGTGGCATTCGATCTTGGTTATTTTCATATAAAAAACTTACACCACCCACTCGTAAATGTAACTACTCTTTCGTAGATTATTTACGGCAGCGCTCAAATTTATCTTAGTTATCTCCTAAGATTAAATCATGTGGGCATTAGTTACTGGAGCTACTTCAGGCATCGGGGCGGAATTCACAAAACTTTTAGCTAAAGAGCATTACAACCTCATTCTGGTCGCCCGAGATGAGAATCGATTAAAGAAATCCGCTGAAGAGTTAGAGAAAGAATTTGGTGTCACAACTGAAATAATTGTGGCAGACCTATCGGTTGAAAATGAAATTTTTCTAGTAGAACAACGCCTGTTAACTACAAATCCAACTCTGGCCGTAGGTGTGCTGATTAACAATGCTGGATACGGTCTAAAAGGCCGGTTTATTAACCATACTTCCGCAGCAGAAGTTGATTTACTTAATGTGTTAGTGACTGCAATTTTGCGGCTAACTCATGCAGCACTTCCAAATATGCGAAATGCAAAAAGCGGTTACATTATTAATGTTGGCAGTGTTGCTGGCTGGCTAACTGGAAGTACCTATAGTGCAGCAAAAGCATGGGTCAATGTTTTTTCCGAATATTTAAACGCAGATTTAGCCAGAGATGGAATTACAGTTACCTCCTTAGCGCCTGGATTTACCCACACCGAGTTTCATCAACGTGGTGGAATGAAGATGGGAGCGGTGCCAGAATTTTTCTGGGAAAAGGCAACAGATGTTGTTAAAGCCGGCTGGGAGGGTGCCCTCCGTGGTGATGCCATCGTAATTTCAGGTCAGCAGTATCGAGCTATAGTTTTCCTAGCCCGGCATTTGCCCCGCAAATTAGTACGCAGAGTCCAGACTCACAGGCGGTTCACTTGAAAATCCAACGTTTTCGTGGGGCCTCAAGTTAAGGTTGCCTCATGATCAAACGTAACGGGTTAGCTATCGCGATGACAGTTCTTCTGATTGGTGCGGTCGTTCCTCCCGCTCAAGCTGCTAACAAATCTGGGGCGGCCTGCAAAAGTGCTAATGCAAAAGCAACAATTGGTGGCAAGCAGTATGTATGTACAAAAAATCCGATTGTTGTAAATGCAAAGAACACTTGGGTCGTTGCCGAGTGCTTGACCTCACACACAGCTTATTTAAAAGGTACTACTCAATTATCTGAAGAGAAGATTAAAAGAGGTGTGTTTTTAGGTCAGACAGCCGCAACTGAGGCTGATCAGACCTTGAGTCCTGCCGATCGTGAGATGTTGGCTCAAGCAAAAAAAGATGGCCTAAGTCTCTATGACACAATAATTAATACTTATAACACTTTGAGCAAAATGAACAAGCAGGTCCGCGACCTAGCTTGTACGCCTGGTCTCTAATTTAACCAAGAATTACAGTTTTTCTGACAACTTCGGTATTAATTTTATTTAATCCAGTTTGTGCTGGGCCAATTTTCACAGCACCCGTTTTTGTAAACTCTGATCCGTGCGCCGGACACTTAAAAGCCCCTGATACCAATTTTGATGTCACTCCTTGATGAGTGCAGCGCAGATCTAATCCTTGATATGAGTCTTTACCAGTACGTACTAAAGCTGTGGGAATATCTTTTACCGCACCCACTACAAGTGCTCCACCTATCTTTGCAAGAACCTTAAATTTTGAGAGCTCAACTTCTACGCGTCCATCTCTCAAAATTCTGATACCCCCGGCGGCTTCCGCAGAAGGGCCAGAAATCACAACTCCAGCGGCCGTTGCGATTCCCGCACAAATAAATCCTCTACGGCTGATCTCTTTTTCCATTCCTTAATTATCCCCATAAATCACTATCTGTCTACCTAGATCTTCTCAATCGACTCAAATAGATTTACCGTTGACTCATGTGGTTATCAGTTCGAGCTGCTTGCATCGGACTCCTATCTGCACATGCCATTGAAAGAATAATTTCTCCGGAGCCTTCCTTTTTTTGGGATTTACTAATTTATAACCTGATTGTCCTCGTTTTGGCTGTGACATTACTTATTGAATCTGAGTTACTCCTCGGTATCGGATTTGCATGCTGGGGGTTGAGCTCCATCTCTTCAAGCTGGTTTGCCTTAAACCACTTCTCCGATTCCCCAATCATCCTTGACCTTGGCTATGTGCTCTTTTTTCCATTTCTAATTATTCACTTCCTAAAATTCTTTGACAGTACTCCTAAATCAAAAATTCAATTTTTAGATGCTGCAATTATCGCTCTTGGTGTCTCGTCATTTTTGACAGCTTTTGCACTAGAACCGATTCCAAATCTTGAAGGTTCAATAAACCTGCGCAATTTATTGAATAATTTCTATCCAATCTCTGATGTAATTTTGTGTGCCCTTGTAATTACCATTTTTTCTAAATATAAAATTTCACCAGTAAATATTTTACAAGGATTTGGCTTTCTGGCCTTTACCCTTACAGATATAAAATTCTTTTGGATATCGGCTAATGATGAGTACTCACTGGGTTCGTGGATAGAGAGTGGTTGGATATTTGCCTTAATTCTTATATCTCTACATAAAGATCGTATTTCCAAAAAAGAAAGTGAAAACCAACTCTTTAATCAAAAAATGATAATTCTCTCGATTTTCTTAAGTTTCTTAACGCTTGGTTCACTAACTATCTGGTCAAATTCTCTTTCAAAATTTGCTGCAATTCCTGCAGTTCTATCTCTGATAATGGCTTTCTTGCGGATGTCGATTGCATTAAAAGATTCCCAAAACCTAGATGTAGAACATAAGTTGGCACGCACAGACGAGTTAACCGGAATTGCAAATAGAAGGTCACTTCTTGCTAAATTAAATGATGCTGAATTTGGTCCCACTCATTGCATGTTGCTATTAGATTTGGATTCTTTCAAAGAAATTAATGATCTATTTGGGCATGAAGCTGGCGATGCTGTGCTTAGAGAGGTTGCTCGACGCTTCGAACAAGTACTTCCAAGTAATGCTTTTCTGGCAAGACTTGGTGGAGATGAATTTGGAGTTTTGGTTCATGCAGATTTTCAACAAGCTACAGAGATTTCAAAACGTTTGGAACTTTCCCTTTCCTCTCCAATTTATGTGGACCAAGTTCCAAGATATCTATCTGTGAGTATTGGAGTAGCCGAAAAAACGCCCGGAATTGATTTGATCCGAGCCGCAGATGAGGCGATGTATAAAGTTAAAGGCGCGGGCCAACTTTAATTTCTTCTAACCGCGCTAGAGATTCAAGTCTTTCAGTTGCATGATCCACGATTCGCTCTACATATCCACCTGAATATCCATCAAGGTAGAGCCAAGGTTCATGAATATCTGAGCCAGTTAGATGAGCGAGTTCAGGTACATATTTTCTAATGTAATCACCTTCAGGGTCAAACCTTTTGCCCTGTTCAATGGGGTTGAAAATACGGTAATAAGGAGAGGCATCAGTTCCGCAACCTGCAGTCCATTGCCATCCATGTGAATTTGAAGCGACATCATTATCAATTAAATATTGCATAAAGAAATTCGCACCATGTTGCCATTCAATATGCAAATCCTTAGCTAGAAATGAAGCAACAACCATTCGTACCCGATTATGCATCCATCCTGTTTGTCTAAGTTGTCGCATTCCTGCATCTACAAATGGGAATCCGGTTTTGCCTTCACACCAAGCTTCAAATTTTTTACCAGGTTTTTCATAGCGCATCTTGGTAAATTGTGGATTTAAATATTCACGAGAAGTATGCGGATTATGGTGCAGAACATCAGCATAAAATTCTCGCCAAGCAATCTCTTTGCGATACACCTCTTGATCCGCACTATTATTTAAATTGGCCAACAAAGTTCTTGGATGTACCTCTCCCCACCGCAAATGTGGACTCATTCCACTTGTTCCTTTTATTCCTGGAAAATTTCGATTGTGATTATAAGAATTTATTGGTTCTTTAAAAAATTTATTCCATTTTTCAAGTGCAATATCTGAACCAACTTCAAAAGTCTCCGTTTTTGCTGTTAGGTCCCAATCTGGAAAATACCGTTCTGCAGCTTTTGTGTTGACCCATTTTGGAGATTTTGGTGCGTTGTATGGGCGCTCCCAACCAATAGCGCTCCATGCTTTAAAAAATGGAGTGTAAACCTTGTAGGGAGTTCCATCAGGTTTACGGACTTTCCCCGGATCAACTGCATAATCACAACCAGTGAAATCTAATTTGATTCCACTGTCAGAAATTCTTTTTTCCAACGCAACTCCGTAAGGTGCATACTGTTGGGCACAATGAATTGAAGTTGCATCGTATTTTTTTGTGACATTTTGCAAAATTTCTACTGCGTCTCCATTAAAAACTTGCAAATTCCCAGCAAGGGTTTTGTCTAGGTTTTTCAATGCACTTGCTAAATAAGAGCGCCTAAAACTACCAGCACGATCTGCGATTGCCTGATCTACAATAAAAATCGGCAATACTTCATCGCCTTCAGCTAATGCTGCTAACAACGCAGGATTATCAGAGATGCGCAAATCGCGTCGAAACCAAAATATTGAAGTTTTTGGCATTAGCTTAAATATCCCTTAGGCGTGCAACGAAATTACGCTTTGATCCCAGCCTTTTACATCTTCTGGCTTGCGAGGAGCTTTGCCAATGTAAGTCGCTGACGGACGTACTAAGCGACCAGTTCGCTTTTGCTCAAGGATATGTGCACTCCATCCAGCGGTACGTGCAGCAGTAAACATTGAGGTAAATAGTGGTCCTGGCACTTCAGCGAAATCAAGGATGATCGCAGCCCAGAACTCAACATTTGTTGCGAGTACTCGATCTGGATGACGTTCTTTAAGTTCGGCGAGCGCTGCTTCTTCAAGAGCAAGTGCAACTTGGTAACGAGGAGCACCTAACTCTTCAGCAGTGCGACGCAATGTACGTGCGCGTGGATCTTCAGCACGATAAACCCGATGACCAAAGCCCATTAAACGTTCGCCGCGATCCATCAAATCTTTTACATATTTACGTGCATCGCCAGTCTTTTCTACGCCTTCAATCATATGTAAAACACGTGAAGGTGCACCGCCATGAAGTGGGCCTGACATCGCACCAATCGCACCTGACAAAGCTGCGGCAACATCAGCACCTGTTGAAGCAATAACACGAGCTGTAAATGTAGAAGCATTCATTCCGTGTTCTGCTGCAGAAACAAAATATGCATCAATTGCTCGTACATGTTTTGGATCTGGCTCACCGCGCCAACGGATCATCATGCGCTCGACAACTGTGTGTGCTTTATCAACTTCAGATTGAGGAACCATTGGCTGCCAAGTTCCGCGGGCAGATTGTGCAACGTATGACAAAACCATTACAGATGCGCGAGCAAGGTTGCTACGAGCTTCTTCATCAGTGATATCTAAAAGTGGTTTAAATCCCCAAGCCGGTGCCAACATTGCAATTGCTGATTGCACATCTACACGAACATCACCGGAGTGAACTGGCAGTGGAAAAGGTTCTGCTGGTGGAAGCCCTGGATTAAACTCATCATCAACTAGTAAGCCCCAAGCATTTCCAAAAGTAACTCGACCAACTAAATCTTCAATATCAACACCGCGGTAGCGCAGCGCACTTCCCTCTTTATCGGGCTCAGCAATCTCTGATTCAAATGCAATAACACCTTCAAGACCTGGTTTGAATTCGCTCATGAGATTCCTAACCCCTTAAGTAAAAGTCACCGGCGCTGAGCCGATGTCCACTCGCTTATTCTGCCCCTCTTACCCAACTATTCATAAATTTAGCCAGTACTTCTCGACTCGCTATGAGGTCAGCCACCTGCTCTAATACTCCAATGGATCGGGATGAAATCAGGGCGATGCGCCGTTCATACGGCGAATTAGGGCTAAGTGAGAGTGATGCCAATCCAAACCCCATCACTCAATTTGAGATCTGGCTCACAGCCGCCGCTGAGAATCCATATGTGGTGGAAGCAAATGCGATGGTGCTCGGAACTATCGCGGGCGATCAGCCCAAGTCGCGTTCGGTTCTGCTTAAAGAGGTCAGCCAAACTGGTTTTGTTTTTTACTCCAATTACGAATCAGATAAGGGTAAAGAGATCAGCCAAAATCAAAATGTCAGCCTGACTTTTCCTTGGTTTCCAATGGAACGACAGGTAATTGTTTTGGGTACTGCAACAAAAGTTAGTAATGCTGAATCTGCGGATTACTTTTCTACTCGACCTTGGTCTAGCCAAATTGGTGCCTGGGCCAGTAACCAATCCGAAGTAATTGCTGGCCGGGAAAGCTTGCAGAAAAATTGGGATGAGATCGCCGCTAAATATCCGGAGGGCAGCACTGTGCCTCTTCCGCCAAATTGGGGCGGTTACTGTGTTGTGCCCCACTCAATTGAATTTTGGCAGGGGCGTTACTCACGGCTCCACGATCGCCTGCGCTACACATTAGATCCAAATAAAAAGTGGCAATTAACTCGTCTCGCCCCATAACAATTCATCGGTAGGCTAATCACATGGCCAACGAAATAATTATCCCAAGCAATCTCAAACCAAAAGATGGACGTTTTGGTTGCGGACCTTCAAAAATTCGCCCAGAAGCACTTGCCGCATTAGCCGCCAGTGGCTCATCTATTTTAGGAACTTCACATCGCCAACCCGCAGTAAAAAATGTTGTTGGTCGAGTGCGCAATGGTTTGAAAGATTTATTTAATTTGCCAGACGGTTATGAAGTAGTACTTGGCAATGGTGGTTCAACTGCATTTTGGGATGTTGCCACTTTTTGTTTGATCAAAGAAAAATCACAGCATTTAGTTTTTGGTGAGTTCTCCTCTAAATTTGCAAGTGGCGTTAAATCCGCACCATTCCTAGGCGAACCAACTGTGATCTCAGCTGATCCTGGTTCACATCCAGAAGCAGTTGCAGAAGCCGGCGTTGATGCCTATGCACTTACTCATAATGAGACAAGTACTGGCGTTGCAATGAATATTAAGCGACCAGCTGGATCAGAAGGATTAGTTCTCGTAGATGCGACAAGTGCTGCCGGTGGATTAACTGTTAAAGCTAGTGAGTTTGATGCTTACTACTTTGCTCCACAAAAATCATTTGCGTCTGATGGCGGTCTTTGGCTTTCAATCATGAGTCCTGCCGCATTGGCAAGAGTAGAAGAAATTGCAGCAACAAAGCGATGGACGCCAGCAATCCTTGATCTTGGAATTGCCATTGAAAATAGTAAGTTAGATCAAACTTATAACACTCCTGCTGTGGCAACATTAATTTTGCTTGCAGAGCAAATTGAGTGGATGAATAGCAATGGTGGACTTGAATTCTCAACTGGAAGATCTGCTAAATCTGCAGAGAATTTGTACGGTTGGGCCGAGAAAACTTCGTATACAACGCCATTTGTGGTTGATCCAGCAATGCGCTCCAAAGTTGTCGGAACTATCAACTTTGATGATTCAATAGATGCAAATGCTGTTGCCAAAACCTTGCGCGCAAATGGAATTGTTGATACCGAGTCCTACCGTAAATTAGGTAAAAACCAACTTCGAATTGGAATGTTTCCAGCAATTGACCCAGCGGATGTTGAGGCTCTCACAGCATCAATAGATTTCGTTGTGAAGGCGATGGCATAAGAGTTGAGTCCCCGCGCTCGTCGCATAACCTCATTGGTGATTCTTATCGCTCTGCTCGGCCTTATCGCAATTGGTGGCCTTTAAGAAAATTAATCCTTCTTGGATTGTTTTTCTTGCTTCTTCAAACGCTTCTCTTTTAGCGAAAGCTTTGGTTCCTTTTTCTGGTTCGCATTGCTTTTTTGTTCCTTGTTAGCCATTTCAACTCCAAAGTTATTTTCTTAGCGTTCCTTGAGTGTATTCAATTCTAACCATCTCTAATGGTTATTTGCCTAGTGTGGCACCAATTGATAGATCTTCTGGTGCTTCCAGTCGGCCGCGATAGCGAAAATATACAAATGTCGACCCAAATATTGTCAGAATTCCGCCACTGGACACAGCCTGCCGAGGTCCAAAAAATTCCGTGACCCATCCAATCAGTGGAGCTCCAAAGACAACTCCACCCATGGAAACCGAAATATAGATCCCCATAATCCGTCCCCTGATTGCTGCATCAATTCCCAACTGTGCTGTTCTTAGAGCTGAAATTCCAGTAATTAACATTATGGCTCCATACGCAGGAAGAATTAATGCGTACAAATAATATGTTGGGGCTAATGAAGAGATGATTATCGCTACTCCCCACCAGCACGTACACATAATCACACTTCTAGTGGATGGTTTCCACTCAAATTTGGTTGCAAGTACCGATCCAGAAATAGAACCAATTGCGATGCAACTTCCTAAAATACCAAAATCTAATGCATTTTTATCAAATACTTTAGTAGCCATTGTCGCGCTAAAGAGTTCAGGGAGCGCAGCAAAAGTTCCAAAGCAAAAAACCACCAATAGTAATGCTTTTAGATCTGGCCTAGCTTTAATGTATTCAATCGCCTCTTTTATATAAACTTTTTCTCTCAGTGGATTAACTTTAGAAATATCCTCTTTCTTCATTAATGCCAGAGCTGAAATTACAAATACAAATGAAATAGAATTAAATAAAAAGGAAGGTCCCGTTCCAAAAGCATTAATCATAAATCCAGAAACTGCGGGACCAAATAGTCGGGCCGTATTAAAATTCACTGACCTTAGGCTTATTGAGTTGGAGATATCTTCAGGTGAAACTAATTGGGTTAAGAAAGATTGAGTTATTGGAGATTCAATAGCACTTGAAATGCCAAGCAATGTAGCGATTATGTAAACATGCCAAATTTGCGCATTTCCAGAAATCACAAGTGTCCCGAGTATGGCTGCCCACAGCGAGGCACTTAAATTTAAGCAAATAATCATTTTTCGCATTGAAAATCTATCTGCTAGTTTTCCACCGAAGCTTGAAAGGATTATGTATGGAAATGATTGCAATCCGGCAACAATGCCTAACTGAAATGCATCATCGGTTAATTCAAGAACCAGCCAATATTGAGCAATTCGCTGGGCCCAAGTTCCCATATTTCCCAAAAAACTAGCAAAAAACCATAAGCGAAAGTTTTTATGACGGAATGATCGAAGAGATCCACTCAAGATAGATTCTTTTACCAAGTTTTATCCATTCTGATCTTTAATATTTATTTGTTAAAAGTTGCCTCAATGGAAACATCTTCAGGGGGTTCAAGTCGACCTCGAAAGCGCCAAGAAACAAATATTGAGCCAACAACTACAATTAATCCGGCTGTTATTAAGGCTTGTCTTGGTCCAAAAATCTCAGCTAACCATCCGATAAATGGCGCACCTATAGGAGTTCCACCCATAAAGATCGTGAAATAGATTCCCATTACTCGCCCACGAATTAGTGGATCACTACCTAATTGAGCCGTTCTGTTTGCGGCGATTCCAGTTGTCAGCATTCCTGCACCAAATAATGGCAAAGCGATGGCATACAAAGTGTACGAGGGTGCAAGAGAGCCAATCATCAGCGCGATTCCAAAGCCAATTGAACAGGCAATTACCCGCCTTGTGCCCGGCTTCCATTCCAATTTAGCTGCAAGCAAGGAACCAGACAATGAACCTACTGCGATGCAACTTCCTAAAAGACCAAACTCTTTTGCATCTTTGCCAAAAGCCATAGTAGCCATTGTCGCGCTAAATAACTCTGGATTGAATCCAAAAGTTGCAAAAAAGAAAGTTAACAACATTAATGCTTTTAAGTCAGGTCTTGCTCGGATGTAATCAATTGCTTCGCGAATATAAACTTTACCTTGTTCCGGATTTAGTTCTCTGATTCCTCCAGTACTCATAAAAGTTAACGCACTTAATATAAAAACGAAAGAACAAGAATTAAAGATAAAAGAAGGCCCAGTCCCAAAGGCACTGATCATAAATCCAGATATTGCAGGTCCAATTAATCTGGCAGAATTAAAATTCACAGCTCGTAAACTAATCGCATTGGCCATATCTTCAGGAGGGACTATCTGGGTTATAAATGATTGTGCAATTGGGGCTTCAATCGAACTTGAGATGCCTAGTAGTAACGCAATTATGTACACATGCCAGATCTGCACATTGCCAGAAATCACAAGTATCCCAAGAATTAACGCCCATAATGCGACAGTTGAATTAGCAATAATTAATAACTTGCGTTTGGGGAATCTGTCAGCCAGTTTTCCACCAAAACTCGAAAAAAATATAAATGGAATAGATTGCAAACCAGTAACAATCCCTAGCTGAAATGCGTTATGGGTTAATTCAAGTACAAGCCAGTCCTGTGCAATCCGCTGTACCCATGTGCCTATATTTGAGAAAAAACTGGCAATGAAGAAGATCCGAAAATTTCTGTGCTTAAAGCAGCGGAAAGTTCCTAAAGGCTTCGTCAACTTCTCGCCACGCATTCTCTGAATGTCTCTGGGTATTTCTATATGTCCTCCTACAATAGCCTTATGCAACTAAAAGATGAACAGGTGGTGAAGATTGGTATCACTATCTGGACAATTATTTTTGTTGGCGCCCTTATTTTGCAATTAACAAATGATAAATATGGACATTGGGCAATAACTAGCGTGATCGGTGTTGCGCTTGGTTTATACGGTTTACATGCAATCAAAAAACGAAAAATAAATTAACTAAATTTAAGCTTCTATCTGATCTGCAATACCGCGCAACACTTTTCCTAATCGCTCAGCTTCACTCGTTGATGGATGACGGCCATGACGTAATCCATTTCCGACGCGATCTAAAATCTTTATCGCGTCTTCAATGATCGCCGCTAAATCATCAGGGTTAATTCTTGAGCTCGCTACTAGCGATGGAGGTGCTTCGATAATGCTGACTGAAAGTGCTTGGGGTCCACGACGACCATCAGCAACGCCGAATTCAAGTCGGGTGCCTGGTTTCACACTTGTTACTCCCGAAGGAAGTGAAGTTGCTGGAAGAAAGACATCATCACCCTCTTCAGATGCGATGAAACCAAAGCCCTTTTCAAGGCTAAACCATTTAACACGACCGGTAGGCATCATCATCTCCATCAACAGTTCAGGTATAGCTGGGAAAGTAGCTAGGGCGATGAGTTTACCGAGAAAAGGGCCGGCCTTGCTAAGCGGTTTTTTGGCTCGATTTCTGCTGAGTTGAGCCTGATTCCAGCTCTTGGATTAAATAACTTGGGCTTGTGAGTGGGCGCCGCACCCATGATCTATCGAAACTACATGGCCATCGGCCGGTGAGATCTCATTGGCACAGACTCCAAATGCGGATCGCATCGAGCCGGCCATTGGAATAAAAAATGCACATGCAGCACAAGGAAGTGGAGCGGCTTTTGCCATTTGGGCCTCAGGACCAAAATCACCGCGGTACCAACGTTGGCTTGTTGCATCTCTTCCAAATGCGGAAAGGACTCGCTCTCTTCCTAATCCCAATTCAAATAATTGCGCCATATCCAACTCTTCATCACCAGGAAGTGCGGCATAACCAGGAGTTAAACGCGCATCGTCGTGAGATGTCGGCACAATCGCGCCAGGTGTTAAATCACCAGCTTGAATTCTTTCGTGATACGGAATCCATTTCGGTGCAAGCAAAGCATCTGAACCAGGTAGTAACACAACATCACAAACAGTTGCTTCGCTAGTCGCATCTTCATCAGCGCGAGTGAGTGTTACAGCCCAACGCCAATCACGATATCCAGAGAGTCCAGTTCCAAATAGATGTGTTAAAAATCTTTCACCATCAACTTCAACACCTAGATGTTCTCCAACTAATTCACCTTCATAAGGAAGACCACTTGCGCGCGCCTCATCAAATGCTGCTGCGCGCGCTAATTCGATCGCGTTACTTAAAAGGTGATCTGCAGTTAATTCCATTTTGGATTTAGAAATCCATATCCCCGCCGCCAGGAGCTGCAGGCGCTGCACTCTTTGGCTCAGGTTTGTCAGCAATTACAGCTTCTGTTGTTAAGAACAGCGCTGCGATTGAAGCGGCATTTTGCAGCGCAGAACGAGTTACCTTGGCAGGATCAATAATTCCAGCTTTGATCATGTCAACATACTCACCTGTTGCAGCATTTAAGCCAAACCCTGACTCAAGGTGGCTTACTTTCTCAACTACAACTCCACCTTCCATGCCAGCGTTAATTGCAATCTGCTTTAGTGGCGCTTCAACTGCTAATTCAACAATTCTTGCACCAGTTGCTTCATCACCAGTTAATTTCAACTTCGCAAATGCAACTTTGGCTGCTTGTAGAAGAGCTACGCCACCACCGGCAACGATTCCTTCTTCAACAGCTGCTTTTGCATTTCGTACAGCATCTTCAATGCGGTGCTTACGCTCTTTTAGCTCTACTTCAGTTGCAGCTCCAGCCTTAATTACTGCAACTCCACCAGCAAGTTTTGCCAAGCGCTCTTGCAACTTCTCGCGGTCATAATCTGAATCGCTCTTCTCAATTTCAGCGCGAATCTGTGCAACGCGACCTGCGATTTGCTCTGCATCTCCGGCACCTTCAACAATTGTGGTCTCATCTTTGGTAACCACAATCTTGCGAGCGCGGCCAAGTAGATCCATGGTGGTTGCTTCAAGTTTCAATCCAACTTCTTCTGAAACTACTTGAGCGCCAGTCAGGATTGCGATGTCTTGCAACATAGCTTTACGGCGATCGCCAAATCCGGGAGCTTTAACAGCAACTGAGCGGAAAGTTCCACGAATTTTATTTACCACAAGTGTTGCAAGTGCTTCGCCTTCTACATCTTCGGCGATGATTGCAAGTGGCTTTCCTGATTGCATTACTTTCTCAAGAATTGGCAACATATCTTTGATGTTGGTGATCTTTGAG
>RGZI01000200.1 GCA_010031635.1 Actinomycetota bacterium | reverse complement strand
AGATTTAGATCTCATCAAATGGATGAACCTTGATACTTACAGATTCTCATTTTCTTGGCCACGAGTTCAGCCAACTGGATCAGGTGAGTTCAACGAAAAAGGAATGCAGTTTTATGACCGCTTAGTTGATGGACTTCTTACCCGTGGGATTATTCCTAATGCAACGCTCTATCACTGGGATTTACCAAGTGAGCTCCAAGCCATTGGGGGATGGGCTAACCCAGTTGTCGTAGAAAAATTCGTTGCATATGCAGAAAAAATGGCAGAGCGTTTTGCTGATCGCATTACATATTGGGCGACTTTCAACGAACCATGGTGTACAACATATTTAGGAAACACCATTGGAGTTCACGCACCAGGAATCAAAGATTTGCCAACAACCGTAAAAGTTGCACATCAACTCGTGCGTGCGCATGCACTTGCATCTAGTGCAATCAAGAGAAAAGCCCCAAAAGCAAAAGTTGGTGTAGTTAACAGTTGATGGATTAGTAAATCGTTGGTGGTTACAAGGAATGCTGCAAGGTAAGTACCCAGTAGATATTCTCGATATTTTTGAAGAACTCACAGGAATCCGACCTGACGAAAAAGAGATTGCGGATACATCCAATGGGCGCGATTGGGTAGGACTCAATTATTACCAAGCTGGTGTATTCAAGGTTGCTGAAACCGGAATAGATGTTCATCCAGGAACGAAAGCTATTGACGGTGCGCTATATGGAATTGAGGTCACAGATATTGGGTGGTCATGGACACCAGATGGCTTCAATAAGATTCTTCATTACATCAACAATATGTTCCCGCAGATTCCAATTCTGATTACAGAAAATGGTGCTTGTTATAACAATGAACCGGGCGCTGATGGAGAAATCCATGATGATAAGCGTGAAGAGTACTTATCTCTTTATATAAGCGCAGCAGTGCGAGCACGCAGTGAGGGTGTTAATTTAGTTGGATATTACGTCTGGTCACTTCTCGATAATTTTGAATGGTCATTTGGTTTCTCAAAGCGATTCGGAATCGTTTTTGTAGATCTCGAGACAATGAAGCGCACTCCAAAGCAAAGTGCTCATAGTTACCGAGCGATGATCCAAAAATAGAATGTCTCCAGATTTAGTTTCAAGAGTAACTTCAGTTTTCCGTGCATACGCCGCGGGAGATGCATTTGGAGT
>RGZI01000199.1 GCA_010031635.1 Actinomycetota bacterium | reverse complement strand
TTCATCCATCACCTCCAACATCAGACGCCTGCGCGCTTGCGAAAGAACCATGAACATCTCTTGAGGATCCTCAAATGAGAAGGTAGCTGACTTCTAGAATGACTCGCCACGATCTACTTTTTGTGCAGCTTTGCGCGCACGATCAAAAAAGCCCTCAACCTGATCCGTCCGAATAATTACTTGTGTCATTTCTGCACCTTTTCTAATTCTTTAACAATTTCTTGCCAACACGCTGTGGTACAAGAATACGCCATCCAAAGCACCTGAAGATGATGAAAGGATTGGTAGAGTAATCAACTCATCATACAAAATGATGTCATCTTATCTGGATTACCGAGCCTTTCCAGATAGATCAATTATTATGCCCGTGCCACTTTTAACGTCCAGGGGTAGCCAAGGCGAAATACGGTTATCAATCAATATCTCTCGAAATCTTCCTCTTAGCTCTCGATGTGGAATGGCTGCTGCTACCTTAGCTAAATTAAGAATGTAAGCTGATGCAGCCTTGACCCGCTCGATCAACTATTTATTCATTACCAGTAGCATTCCCTTTTGCGCATGGCCAGAAGTGGGATCCAGAGAAACCAAGTAAATATCACCGCGATTCATTACAATATCGCATTGCCAAGGGGTGCAAGATCAAGCCATGGCTTATCCTCTTTCGGCATTTTGGCATGCGCATCGCACCTTGCTAATAAATCTGCCAAGTTATATTGGGGTTTGGTGATCGGCTTTACTACTAAGCGACCCTCTAGCAGCGCAACATCAACCAGTGAACCCGAATTAATCTTCAGCTCCTCTAGAAATACGGGCGAAACTACCAGCATTACTGAACCGCCCACTTTTCTCAAATTTGTCTGCATTTCCTACTCCTTTGAATTATATAAAAATATAACTGTCATGATGTGCATAGACCTGCTTTGCACAAACCCATTGACGCATATCATTACCTTTTATACAGCACTCAATAAAGTGACTCGTTTGCCATCCTGGACTGTGGAGACCACATTCACCAAACCTGTAGTATCCCCCTAAAGATGTACAAATAAAAAGTTGAGTTTTCTGTTGAATATGGCAGTATTTACAACAGGATGTACATATGAAGAAATCAAGATTTACAGAAACACAAATTGTTGGGATTTTGAAGGAAGCAGAAAGTGGTATGGCGAT
>RGZI01000198.1 GCA_010031635.1 Actinomycetota bacterium | reverse complement strand
CTTGATGGCTGAAGCTGGTGTAAAAAATGATGCTTGCACGCTGACTCTCAAATCAAGTAAGTACATGAGTGTTGATGCAGAGCGATTACTTCCAACAGGTGTGAAAAATGTTGAAGAGGCGAACTTTGATTTCCGAAACGGTCGCGTTATTGGTAATCAATTTATTGACCACGCGTTTATTTTAGATGATCGCACTGCGCGCATTGAACTTCGCGCACCATCAGGTAAGGGCTCATGGCTTTCATCTGATGAAAATGCAAAGTGGTGTCAGATCCACACATCAGATCGCGATGGCGGCCCAGGTAGCCGTATGCAATTAGCAGTGGAACCAATGACATGCGCAGTCGATGCTTTCAATAGCAAAGAAGATGTTATTGAGTTAGCACCGGGTGCATCTCATTCAATGTGGTGGAAAATCGGCGCTCTCTAAAAATTAGCGGTGATGGCGCTTAGTTTGTATTTCGCGAAAGATTTCAATCATCACGGGAATCAAACTAAGAAAAATAATGAGTCCAATGATGGGCAAGAGATATGTATCAATAGAGCCTTTGAGTCTTTCACCGAGCAAGTAGCCAAGTCCCATAACTAATTGGGTCCAGATAATTGCACCAATTACATTCCACATTAAAAACTTGCGGGCGGGGATTCCAACAATTCCGCATAACGGATTTATCAATGTGCGCACAACAGGAACAAAGCGAGCCAAAATAATTGCGCGACCTGTTCCATATTTACGCAACCATTTCTCTGTTGCTACAACACGAGAATGATTGAAGATGCGTCCATCGGGGCGATCAAATAATTTGCGTCCAAATTTCGCGCCGCTCCAATGGCCAACTTGTGAACCAACGATTGCGGCAATTGGTGCGCCAATAAAGAGCGCTGGAACAGAAAGATGAGCGCCATTGAGTAGCGCTGCTGCCGAACCTGAGTAAGCGGGATTGCACTCTAATAGATATGTGTATTTGTAATTTCAGGGGGGTCTGTGCGTAGACTCCTGCTCATCTGCGCGCCCACCCTCGTTAGGGCGCCCTGACTCTCCAACGGAGGAGACCCATGAGAGCAGCTAGCTCCCTTTCGAATGTGCACGTTACTGGTTCCAATCTGACATATGTTTACATCGTTTTAGCGATCTCACTTGGCGCGCTCGCAATTGCATGGGCGCTACGTG
>RGZI01000197.1 GCA_010031635.1 Actinomycetota bacterium | reverse complement strand
GCTCATCGGTTATTGCCCTAGTTTTAATAGCTTTAACTGTGGTGCTCTTTCTCAATAGTCCAGTTAGTCAGGATTTAAGCTTAATAGAACTTTTCAAGTAGTTTTTGCTTAATTAGTGTAGTTAATTATAGCAAGACACATTTCATCACGTGTACCTTCACCCCAAACAACGTAATTGGGAGAGATGTTTTTAAACTCTGGCAGCAACGCTCGGAGGCCAACATCAAATGTGCAGGTTACTTTCAATTTATCACCTGGCATCGCAAGTATTGGATTTTTGAGCCAATCAGTTGTTTGGTTATCAAAATCCCAGACTGGGCGAGTCATAATGACCGAGGCTTTGCTAGTGCTCGCTTCGGTATAGGTGACGCTGATATTTTTACCTAACTGGTGCATGTGTCCGGTAACTCCATAAATTTTAAGTGGAGAACGAATAGTTATTGTGCACTCAGATACTGGACTTGGAATGGGGTTGAATGCATTTTGACCACAAATAAATGGCAATCCACGGGCTTGAAGTGCTCCCTTATCGGATGTGCGATTAGCTAAATCAATTAAAGCCGCCTCTCGTATGCATAGCGGTCCTGACTCTTGCGGGGAGCATGCAACTTCGACAGGTGCGGCAATAAGAAGTGTTTTCAAACTAGCAACAGGAGTAGTAGCAAGAGAGAGTGAGACCTTCATAGATGCCGAATTTTTACTTGTCGAATCTCCTGGCATTACATGAAAGTGGGACTGCAAAATAAATTGATCTCCAGCAGCAACCATCATTCCAGTCTCTGCTGGGTAGGCCTTAAAGTTTCCACCTGGTGCCCAAAAAGATATCCAACTAGATGGTGAGGCCGCCGAAAATGCGCTAGCGCCAGGAATTCCAGTATCTCCAAAACACGACCATCCAGCCTCAGCGCTTTCGTTATCAATAATCTTTGTAGAAGCAACTTTTGCAGCATCTACTTTGTAGAGAATTCCATGGTGTGAGACCTTCAAATTATCTGGCTCAATCGAAATTGATTGTAGAAATGTTTCTTTATCAAATTTTGGATCGAGAAGGAAACATCGATACTCGTCACTGCCGCCTTTTGGAGGAGCTGGAAGATATGAAGGGGTAGCAAGAATTACTTTACTTGAAGGTGGTTCTGCCTCTTGAATGGGCGTGCCACTTGCCCGGACA
>RGZI01000196.1 GCA_010031635.1 Actinomycetota bacterium | reverse complement strand
TAGGCAGGTACGCTTGCTGACAGTGGTTTGAATGAGTAGTTCAAACTTGCACTAGTGGCTTTAGGGTTCAATTTCTTTACCTCTGCAACAGCCGCTGCAGCTTGATCCGTTTCTCCCTTAATAGTGTGGGCGACAGCTAAACTTGCCCACGTTGCTGGTGTTTTTGAATTAATTTTTATTGCATTAGATAGATAGTCAATTGCAATATCTGTTTGCCCTAATATCAAATGTGTTCGCCCAAGTGTGAAAAGAGTAGAGTCAGAAGAAAAACTAGAATGTATTTTGTAATTTCTAGTAAGTATTTCTAGAGCTTTAGTGGTTTCTCCATATTGAGTAAGAACATTTGTGTACATTAAAACATTTCTTGTATTGGGACTTAATTCTAAATACTTCTCTTGATTTTGTCTGGCTCCAAGTAAGTTATCATTTTCTCTGTCATAAAAAGTTAAGGCGTAATATGCCTGACTATTTTTTGGGTCGATCTCTATAACCTTTAATGCCAAGGCACGCGATTCATTAAATCGAGATTTCCTCAATTCTTGTTCTGGCGACCTTGGTGCAAGCAGTGCCAATAATGTAGCCATACCACTCATGGCATCAAGATTATTGGGTTCCAATTTCAACACTTGTTTAGACAGCTCGATTCTTTGTTCCAAGCTCGCAGCGTCATTCCCTTTAAAGCTCAACGCACGAGATCGTAAATTCAAATCGGACGCTTGAGGGTTGGTTTGTCTTTTTTCACTTTCACTAGCCGCTACGATCACCATCTGCGGACCTAAACTTGCGCGGATGCGTTTCGTGACCTTGTCTTGAAGAGAAAATAAATCTGACATGTTTCCTTCAAAACTCTCTGACCACAGTTGCTTGTTGGAACTGGCATCGGTCAGGTTCGCGTTAATCAGAATCTTGTCTGCGCTTCGCTGCACGTCTCCTTGAAGTATGAAGCGCACACCCAGTTCTTTTCCAACTTGCTGGACTATTGCGGTCTTGTCTTTGTATGACATTGCCCTGCCAGCGTCTGTAACCACTGCATCCTGTATGCGTGCTAGGTCAGAGGTAACACGGTTGGTTAAGCCATCAGCAACATAAACTTGCGATGGACCCTGTGAGGTTGGTAAACGGAAGTACGGCTATCGATAGTGGGTTGATACTTGGTTTGCCATCTTGTTGAATTCCCCAGTACCCACCCAAGCCTAGAA
>RGZI01000195.1 GCA_010031635.1 Actinomycetota bacterium | reverse complement strand
TCCAGGAATTGATGGCCATCCATACAGATCGCGGGCCCAATCCGGAAGCGATGCCCCAGCCAATGTGGCCACCCCAGCCCACAAAGGTGTTGCCGGTGTACCGAATCGCACCAATTTTGGCATAGGTGGAAATAGCAAGAAAACCGAGGTTTTTTTAGCTTCTTCGGATGCAATTAATTCTGGATAAATATCTTTCATGTATTGCGCTAACTCAGTCACGGTAGCCGGTACATCAACTTCTGGGATCCCAACTAACTTTGCAAAAGTAACCATTTCAGTTAAATACTGATCAGCTTCTGCATCCGTAATTGGCATTCCAGATCGACGAGCATTATCTAAAAATGCATCAACCATTGATGCGTGTACCCAAAGCAATAAATGTGGATCAGCTAGACCCAATCGCTCATGAACATCTCGGACCCGTTTAGCAGCCATATCTACAACATCGCGATCTTCATATGTAACCAGGGCTACATATTCCCCCGTGCGCGTTAAGCGACCCCATGAATCTTCGCGAAAATTAGAGTGCGCAGCGACCCCGGCCATTGCACCTGGATGTAAACCCTGTTCTAGCAACGCCCTAATTCCGCCAACAACTAATGAAGGATCGGCGTGGATTTTCCAAGCGATCGAATCTGGGGCGAAGTAAGTGCTCATTTGCCGGCAATCTTATTAGGTCAAACCGTGACGCGCTTTCCGAACCTTTTTATCGCCAAGAGTCGCGTTCGACTCTTAAATCAAAATTATCGTAGCAACCAGTCCCAAGGCCGCTCAATCCAATTATTTTTCCACGCTTAGGCAATGCCTTTATCCGCAAAAATAAGAGTTTGACTGGATGCATTTTTACTTTTGGGTGTGATCTCACAACTTCAATTTATCAATAAAGCTTGATCACACGCAGTGACCTAAAGCTCCTGCTTTTCAATAACCGCCCAAGGTTTAACCGGTTCAACAGAGGCATCCGGACAGATTCGGGCAAAATCACAGTAGCCACAAAGTGCCGAGGGATTTGGTCGGTAATTACTTTCACTCGCTGGTTTTAGTGCTTCAGCTTGTACTTCCCGCGCAATCGATTCAGCCCGTTTTATATGGCGATTTAAGGAATCTGGCGAGTGATCATAAGCAACTACCGTCTCAGATGGCAGGTGATGAAGTTCAACTTTTGTACATTTCATTCGCATTGTTCTAGCAGCGCCAAC
>RGZI01000194.1 GCA_010031635.1 Actinomycetota bacterium | reverse complement strand
AAACTCGCGAGATTTCCGCAATTTGTGGGCCGCTGGGCTTATTACCTATATGGGCTCGATGATTACCTATGTTGCTGTACCTTTTCAAATCAAAGAGTTGACCCATTCTTACGTAGCCGTTGCATTGAGCGGTCTGGTTCAAATCCTGCCGCTCATTATCTTCGGTCTCTACGGAGGAGTCTTAGCCGATGCCGTAGACCGTAAAAAAATGGTCTGGGCTACCGAGGCCGCCTCTCTGATCTTGACCTCGATACTTTTAATCAACGCCCTACTGCCCCAGCCCAACTTAGTTTTGATCTATGTCGTCTCAGGATTATTTGCCGCCGTCAATGGATTACAACGCCCGAGCATGGATGCAGCCCTGCCCCGATTGGTTGACCATAAAGATTTGCCCGCGGCCAGTGCCTTGATGAGTCTGCGTTGGCAGTTAGGTGTAATCATCGGTCCGACCATCGGTGGAATTATTATCTCCACCTATTCGATTCCCATTGGCTATGCCGCCGATGTTTTTACATTTGTTATCTCACTTCTCCTCTTATTACGCGTACGAAATATCCCAGCATCGAAAGAGGCGCAAAAGCCATCTCTGGCAGGCTTATTAGAGGGAATCCGCTATGCCTTTAAGCGCCAAGATTTAATTGGCACCTACCTCATAGATCTAGCTGCAATGTTTTTTGCAATGCCAACTGCCTTGATTCCATTTTGGGCCGATCAACTTGGAACTCCCTGGGCATTAGGTCTGATGTATGCCGCAGGTACCGCTGGCTCTGTTGTGATTACATTGACATCGGGGTGGACTAAAAATTATTCACGCCATGGTCGAGCCATCATGTGGGCGGCCATGGGTTGGGGCACAGCGATCGCCTTGGCCGGTATCTGGAACTCTCTTATTCTCGTTCTAATATTTCTGACCCTGGCAGGTGCATCTGACATGGTTAGCGCTCTCTTTCGATCAACGATGTGGAACCAGACAATCCCGGATAATTTCCGTGGTCGTTTGGCAGGAATCGAACTTCTCTCATACTCAATCGGACCATTGGCAGGTCAGATGCGTGCAGCTGCAATGGCCGCCGTTACTACCTTGTCAATTTCAGTAACATATGGCGGAGTAATCTGCGTGGTTGTTGTAGCCCTACTGGCGGGTTTTATGCCCAAATTTCGCCGCTATGACGCCAAAACCAACGAATTTGCCCTCGCAAA
>RGZI01000193.1 GCA_010031635.1 Actinomycetota bacterium | reverse complement strand
AAAGTTTAGATTCTTAAAGGTTTTTTCGCCCTGGTATTTACGCCTGTAACTGTTCGCCGAGAGAATAATTACGCTATTTTCGCCGGCATTTTCATATCTTTAACACCTGGGACTAGTAAAACTAGAAGACAAACAACTACATGGAAAACTGAGGCTCCGATTAAAAACTCCTTCTCTCCAAAGAGAGTTACCGCCGGACCAACCAAGACCATGCCTAGTGGCATCAAACCCGCCGAGCCCATGTGATCGATACTAAAAACCCGGCCCTGTAATTCGCGTGGGACTTCGCGCTGGATCGCCGAGTTCCAGAACGCCTCCCATGGACCGACTGAAAAACCAGCAAGTAGATATGCAACAACTACAAAGGATTGCGAAATTGGAAATGCTAGTGCGAGTGTCGTAATCACTATGAGCATCCAAACAAGTACGCAGAAGCGACCTTGATGCTTGATCTTGAGTTTGATACAGGCAATAGCTGAAATTACTCCACCGATTGAAAAAGCTGCAGCCGAGAGTGCAAATGCTGTGTTGGTTCCAAACTCGCGCCGGGTTATAACCGGGAGCAAGACGCTTTCTGCCGCTAGCACCACCATTAATTGAATTGAAGCCATCGCTATCATTGCGCCGATCCACGGGATCTGTATGACTGTTCGCAGCCCTTCGCGCATTTCATCCATAAAAGGTTCACGGACTTTCTTATCCGAGTTGATGTCCTCTTTTATCTGAATAAGAAAATACGTACCGGCAGCAAATGCGATAGCGGTAAAAAGAAATGTCAGCCGCCCACCAATTAAAAAGACTGAAACTCCCCCGATTCCAGGGCCGATAATTGTCGCTGATCTGATAACGATTCCACGGGCAACATTTCCCGCAGGTAGTTTGTCATCAGGCAACAACGAGGGCATGATCGCACCAGCCGATGCCATTCCGAATGCATCTCCGATTCCCATTAAGAAAACAGCTAAGGCCAATAAAATATGAGGAAGTTTTGGGGCTGATATAAAAACCATTCCAAATACGAGAATGGCACGAAATAGATCGGCCACAATCATTACCTGCTTGCGCGGTAAACGATCTGACCACACACCTGCAAAAGGTGAAAAAACGACGGCCGATAAAACTCGAGCGCCCAGAATCAAACCAAGGGATGTCGCAGTACCACCGGCATCTAGAACTGTTACTGCAAGTGCAATTGGAAAT
>RGZI01000192.1 GCA_010031635.1 Actinomycetota bacterium | reverse complement strand
AAAACCAGAGCTATTGATCTTGGTTGTAAACATCCAAGAAAGTGTCTGGTGCTCAGAAGGAACGAATAGAAGGATTCCTATAACGATTAATGCACCAAATACATGCCACCATACTGAGATATTGTTAAAGAGAGATAGTAGGTGTCCACTGTAGATATTAATTAAGGTTACAAGGAGAATAATCATAATGAAGAGAAAGAATTGTTGCTTTATATAGTCGCCACCAAGGAAGTCAGTTGCATAACTTGGCCACTGGTTTCCAAGAATTACATTCAGGAAGCTTGCAGCACCGTAACCTACTGAGGCCGTAACTGATACAAGGCCAATTAAATTAAGCCAACCGGTGTAAAAGCCGGCCTTGGGTCCGCCGAGCTTTGATGCCCACCAATAAATTCCACCCGATGTTGGATATGCCGAGGCGAGCTCTGACATACAAAAACCGATGATAAGAATAAACAGTGAGATGAGTGGCCAGCCTATTGAAATCGCTACAGGTCCGCCGTTGTTCCATGCTTGAGCAAAGGTTGTAAAGCAACCTGCGAGGATTGAGATGATTGAGAATGAGATTGCGAAGTTTGAAAAACCTGACCAACTGCGATTTAACTCTTGTTTGTAACCGAGTTCAGCTAATCGTTTTTCATCATCATTTGTAATTGCCAAGATGTACTCCTCCTTGAGCCTTTGGGGTGTAGCATTTCTACTCCTAGTGTGACGTAAGCGAAAGGGGTTTTCGCAAATATGTGCCGATTAATGGGCTATGTGTCGCCAAATAAAACCTCTTTCCCCGCCATCGTGGGAGATTATTTCTCTGATTTTGTCGCGCTCTCCTCGGTTCACTGTGATGGCTGGGGCCTTTCCACCGTTGATCAAAGTGGCAGCCGTATTGTCTTAAATAGAGAGGTCGAAGCTGCCTCAGCGAGTAGCACGTTTGATGCAACAGTTGCTAAAAATGTCGCAGATGGCGCGCTGCTTCACCTGCGTTGGGCTACCAAGGGTTTATCGATTAGCGAGAATAATACGCACCCATTTTTCTATGGTGATTACTCCTTTATTCATAATGGCTCAATCTTTCCCCCCGATGTCATTGCTCCCTTTATTGATCCTAAGTTTAATTCACTGATAGTGGGGGAGACCGATAGTGAGCGTTACTTCTATTTAGTAATGACAGAGGTGGAAAAACTAGGTTTAGTGGCCGGTGTTAAAAGTGCGTTAGCAATAATTAAGGAGCAT
>RGZI01000191.1 GCA_010031635.1 Actinomycetota bacterium | reverse complement strand
AGTAGTCACAATGGGCTCCTACGGCATTGGAGTTTCGCGCGCAGTTGCAGCCATTGCCGAACAGACAAGCGATGAGATCGGCCTTAACTGGCCAGCTGAAATCGCACCTGCCAAGGTGCATATCGTTGCAACAGGTAAAGAGGATCTGCCCTTTGATACAGCACTCACACTTGCTACAGATTTAGAGGCGATTGGTATTTCAGTCATGCTCGATGATCGCCGCGATGCAAGTGCAGGTGTGAAATTCAAAGATGCCGAGCTCATTGGTAATCCCATCATCGTTGTAGTGGGCAAGGCCCTTGCCGATGGCAATGTTGAGCTTCGAGTGCGCGCAAGCGGGGACAAGAGTGATGTATCCCTAACCACTGCAGTGTCGGCTATCGCCGCCATGCTTGCGTAAGGTATGCGACGTTGGGTGAGTTAACGATTGCTACTGGCATTTTTCTTTTGTGTGCAGCGTTTTTTGCAGGATTCGTAGACTCAATCGCCGGTGGTGGGGGATTAATTCAACTTCCAGCCCTCCTCATTGCTCTACCTAAAACAGAGACCGTCACTGTCCTTGGGACAAACAAGATAGCTTCAGTTTTTGGAACTGCAATGGCGGCCTCACTCTACCGTCGTCAAATTAAACCCGAACCTAAAATTCTCATCGCAATGGCTATTCCGGCATTTATTGGATCTGCCGCTGGTGCATCCTTGGCCTCGCGAATTCCAACATCGAGTATGCGTCCTATAGTTCTTATTCTCCTGATTGTGGTCGCTGTTTATACATGGCTTAAACCTGATTTAGGAAAGATTGAACTACTGCGTCACCACTCAAATCGTAGAGTTCAGATCGCAGCGCTAGCTGGAGCGCTCATTGGTTTCTATGATGGAATCTTTGGTCCGGGTACTGGCTCATTTTTAATGCTCGTCTTAGTTGCATCCCTTGGCTATGCATTCATCTCCGCATCGGCTATTGCAAAAGTTGTTAATGTCGCAACTAATCTGGGTGGAATTCTCATATTCGGAATTCACGGCGCAATAATCTGGCAGATTGGGTTAGCCCTCGGTGCGGTAAATATTATGGGGGCGATTATCGGCTCTCGCCTGGCAATTCGCGGTGGCTCGGCCCTAGTGCGTAAAGTTTTCCTTGTCGTGACTATTGCGCTGATTCTAAAAGTCGGAATTGATACTTTCCAATCTTTTTAGTTACAATCACACCTACAACTTAATAAGAAAGTAGCTCCA
>RGZI01000020.1 GCA_010031635.1 Actinomycetota bacterium | reverse complement strand
CAATCTGAAACTAAAACAGCAACCACACAATCTGAAACTAAAACAGCAACCACACAATCTGAAACTAAAACAGCAACCACACAATCTGAAACTAACACTGTGAGCCCACAAACTAATACCACTTCAACAAATACCCTGTCTGAGACTAAGAGTGCAAACACAAGTGATGCGATCAAGAGCCAACAGTCAATTGTTGTCGAGAAAGTTGAAACCGTTGTAGATTCTGATGGAGAAGAAGTAGCTCCTGAAGCCAATCTAAAGGTTAAAAAAGATAATGCCGGTCGAATTACTTTTACGATCACATCTAATTTGCCTGAGGAAGCAGTGATAATCACCGCCTCCAAAAAAGGGTCAAAATCAATTAGATATTCAGTCACAACTAATGATTCTGGTCGTGCATCACTTCGAACAACTCGAAATTTAAGTGGTTATACATTAACACTGAGGTTTGATAGTGAAGTTTTAGATCAATTAAAGTTTAAAGGATAATATCTAAGAGTTAATTTCCAGTAACTTTGCTTAAAGCTTTAGCCAATAATGAAGGTTGATTTGTGGCAGCCTCTTCGCGATCAGCAAAATCAGTTAATTTAACAACCGAGTTCACGCCCAACCAACGCAGAGGTTCTGGCTCCCATAGTGGGGGAGTGTGATTTACAAAAGGTAATTTTGTTAACTCAGAGTCTTTCTCTTCTCCTGTCACTTGATTTAAATTTGCAAAAGGTTGCCAATCTCTAGTCACACTTACAGCGCCACCCCAGCGATGGGTGAATTGCGTATTAACCAGCGGCGGAAACCAAGAACGCACCATTGCAATAATTTGATCATGTATTCGTGAATTGTTTTCTGCAGCAGAGCGCATAAGTGAGCCAAATAGATATGGAGCTCCGCGTCCACCAACAGCCAATCGATCATCTGCAGTTCGCTGGCCGTAGGTAACTAGATGACTAGCCTCAGCAAATGATTCACCATTAGATAAGCCAATCTGATCCCAAATTTTTTCATTTATCGGCTCTGTAGCGACCATGAGTGAGTAAAGCGGAATACGTTCACGGCTGCCTTTGGCAAAGGCTTCGGTCGCAGAAATTACGGTGGTTGCAATTAATGCACCTGAAGGTGTACCTACCTTATGGTCAGTATTTCTAAGCGCTGGTGATTTTTCATAAATTCGTGCTCCGAGTTGTTCTAAATGATTGGCCAAAGCCTGGACAAATCTTCCCGGATGCATAGTTGCGCAATCAGGAGTAAACAAACTACCTAATGCGCCATTGAACTGAACTTTGGCTAAGGTTTCACTTTGATTTAAGAAAGTAGCTGAACCAATATTATTTTTTAATCTTTTTAACTGACCACTATTGCGAGCAATAGTGAGTGAACCACCTTTTTGAAAGTTAGCGTCGGGTGCGTATTTGCTTGCAAAAACTCCAATGTCAGCTATTGATTGGATTAAGTGAGGGGTTACTAAATCTGCTCCCATCTCACTCGGATAAAGTGCACTAACCCATCCACCATTTCGTCCACTGGCGCCGAAGCCAACTCGCTCCTTTTCAATTACCGCAATCTTTAAATCAGGTTTATTGCTCAGCAGGTGATAGGCACTCCACAATCCAGTGAAGCCAGCGCCAATAATTGCAACATCAACCTCTTCAGTTGTGCGCAGGGAAGCTCTTTCTACAGGCTTACTATTTAAAGTGGCATCCCAAAGGTTCATGTTCGTCCTTCTGGCCACCTTGAAAGGTAATCAGGAACGGGAGTTCCTGGAATTAAATTTGGATCTGGAATTGGTTCACCATAAGTGTGTTTAATTGGCAGGACTCCAGCCCAGATTGGAAGGGAGTACTCCTCAACGGGATCTGCTGGAAATTTTTTCGAGATTTTTACACTCGCCTCATTTAGTGGCATTGAAACCATCAGTGTGGCTTTTGTCTCTTGCTCAGTGGTTGAGCGTAATTCCTCGCTTCTTTCTGGAAACAACTTCTCTGTTAGTTGTAAAAATGCTGCTAACTTCTCGGGGCCTTCTAAAGCGCGCGCACTTCCTAAAATCATGGCACTGCGATAATTCATTGAAGATTCAAATGCAGAACGCGCAAGTACTAATCCATCAAGAATTGTCAGCGTTACACAAATTGGCGCACCTGAAGCAATTGTCTTCATAAGCCTGGATGCACTTGATCCGTGTAAGAGCAATTGATCTCCAACACGAGCGGCAACTACTGGCAAAACAAAGGGTTGGCCATCTTCAACAATTCCAACATGTGCTACCAAAGATTGATCTAGCAGTTCATATAGAGCCGCAGTATCCGTGGCCGCCTTGTGAGGGACGCGTTTTACCTTGGTACGTTCGGTCGGGGATAGTTCGCTCATCCGGCAATTAGATCACATTGAGAGTAACTCTTGTTTTTGACCTTGCTGACAAGGTGTGGGTTTAGCGCGTAACCTGATCCCACTAGAACTCCAAAAAATAAAAGGGGCAAGTCACGATGAAAGCGCTTAAGAATTTTGTTGGCGGGAAATCAATTGAAGCAATGAGCGGCAAGAACAGTCAATTAATAAATCCAGCCACAGGTCAGGCATATATGACTGCGCCAGTTTCTGATGCGGCAGATGTCGACCACGCGCTTAAAGTTGCTCAAAAAGCTTTTGGTGGCTGGCGCGATTCCACACCAAGTGAGCGCCAGCGTGCATTATTAAAAATTGCCGATGCCCTTGAATCTCGTGCAGAAGAGATCATTACGATTGAATCAGAAAACACTGGAAAGCCCCTTGCAGTCACTCGCTCTGAAGAAGTCCCTCCAATGATTGATCAAATTAGATTTTTTGCCGGTGCGGCAAGAAACTTGGAAGGCTTGTCAGCAGGGGAGTACATGCATGGCATGACCTCATTTATTCGCCGTGAACCAATTGGGGTCTGTGCCCAAGTAACCCCGTGGAATTATCCAATGATGATGGCAGTGTGGAAGTGGGCTCCAGCAATTGCTGCAGGAAACACTGTTGTTTTGAAACCAAGTGATACAACACCAGCATCCACAATTTTTATGGCTGAAGTGATGTCAGAGTTTTTACCAGAGGGTGTTTTCAATGTTGTCTGTGGAGATAGAGATACCGGCCGGGCATTAATTAGCCATGAAATTCCGCAACTAGTAGCGATTACCGGATCTGTGCGCGCAGGAATGGAAGTTGCTTCGGCTGCATCACAAGATGTGAAACGAGTACACCTGGAATTAGGTGGCAAGGCTCCAGTAGTTATTTTTGATGATGCAGATTTAGAAGCCGCAGCTGCTTGGATAGCAGTGGCTGGATTTTTTAACGCCGGTCAAGATTGCACTGCAGCAACTCGCGTACTTGTCGGACCAAAAGCTTATGATGATTTTGTCGCTCTATTAACTGAACAAGCAAAAAATGAAATCAAAATTGGAATGCCACATGAGGATGTACTCGTTGGACCGGTTAATAACGAGGCGCAATTAAAACGGGTTGCTGGATTTTTAGAGCGGACTCCAAGCCATGCGAAAATCATGACTGGTGGCGCACCGTTGAAACAACCTGGCTTCTTTTTCCCACCAACAAAATATGGATTGGCCTCGAGTGTCTGGACCAAAGATCATGGCCGGGCAATGCGAATGGCTAAAGCTTTTGATTTCGGATGTGTCTGGATCAATACCCATATTCCGATTGTGGCTGAGATGCCCCATGGCGGGTTCAAGCACTCCGGATATGGCAAAGATCTCTCAAATTACGGATTTGAGGATTACACCCGCATTAAGCATGTAATGACCAACCTCGAGGCCTAAATCTCAGCATTTTCGGCAAGGAAATCTGGTCATATGGGGCCATGAAGTCCTACGATCAGTCCCGCAACCTAATCCTAAAAATCTAAATTAAGGAGAAATTCAATGAAGCCAGAGCTAACTCCGGAAGTGCGTTCAATCATCCGCGCCCAGCTCTCTCGCCGTCGCTTCATTGCTGGTGCAGGTGCAGTAAGCGGTGCAACCTTGCTTGCCGCTTGTGGTTCAAAAGACGCTAAAAGTGAAAGTGGCAGTGCCGATGCAACTGCTAGCGCTCCGGTAGATGAGGGCGGAACTGTTCGTTGGGCAAACTGGCCTGCATATTTAGATTTTGATTCAGATAAAAAAACTTACACATCACTCGAAACCTTTAAAGCAGCATCTGGAATTAATGTCGTTTATAAAGAAGATGTAAATGACAATGATGAATTTTATGGAAAAGTACAAGGTCAATTAAAACTTGGCAAAGATATCGGATATGACATTGTCACTCTTACTGACTGGATGGCTGGACGTTGGGTGCGAATGGGCTATACCCAAGCATTTGATGAAGCAAACCTCCCAAACAAAGTAAATATTTTGCCAACCTTGGCAAATGTTGGTTTTGATCCAGGTCGCAAGAGCACCTTAACTTGGCAATCAGGTTTTGCTGGATTCGGTTGGAACAAAGAAAAAATTCCTGGTGGAATTCAAAGTATTGAACAACTTTTTGATAAGAAAAATAAAGGTCGGGTAGAAGTGCTGAGTGAAATGCGTGACACCATGGGAATTATTTTGCAATCCCAAGGTGTAGATCCTTCTCAGCCATTTACGGATGACCAATTTATGAACGCAATAGCTTTCTTGGAAAAGAAAATTGCTGATGGATTTATCCGCCAGGTTAAAGGTAATGATTACCTTGAAGATATGGTCAGTGGAGATGCAGTTGCAGTAATTGGTTGGAGCGGAGATATATTCTCTCTTTCAAATGAAAATGGCGGTAAATTTGGATTCCAAGTTCCAGAAAGTGGTGGAACTCTATGGAGCGATAACGCCTTAATTCCATCTACATCAAAAAATAAGAAAAACGCCGAGACGGTACTTAATAATTACTATGACCCAGCTGTTGCAGCTCAAGTTGCAGCATTTGTAAATTACATCTGCCCAGTAGTTGGTGCTCAAGCTGAAATGGAAAAGATCGATCCAAAGTTAGCAAAGAGCCCATTCATATTCCCTGATGATGCAACTCTGGCAAAAGTACGGGTATTCCGCACTCTGACTCCAGAGGAAGACACCAAGTACTCAGAAGCATTTGCAGCTGCAGCAGGTAATTAATAGTGGCAAATCACCCTGATGCAGCTAAAACAGGAGATTTAAAATTAAGCAGCCTCACTAAAAGATTTGCTGATTTTCTTGCAGTTGATAATTTGGATTTAGTGATCCCAAAAGGTTCATTTTTTGCGCTACTAGGACCATCAGGATGCGGAAAGACTACAACCCTGCGAATGATCGCTGGGCTTGAGGAACCAACTTCCGGAAAAATTTACCTTGGAGATACTGATTTAACTGATACTAAATCTTATCGCCGACCAGTAAACACAGTTTTTCAAAATTATGCGCTATTTCCACATTTAACTATCTTTGAAAATGTGGCGTTTGGTCTGCGCAGGCGAGGCATCAAAGATGTAAAAGAACCAGTTGAAAAAGTTTTAGCATTGGTTGAGTTGGCCCACTTACGAGATCGCAAACCAACGCAATTATCTGGTGGACAGCAGCAACGGATCGCAGTTGCCCGAGCAATAGTTAATCGTCCAGCTTTATTACTTTTGGACGAACCGCTTGGAGCGCTTGATCTTAAGTTACGTCGCCAGATGCAGATTGAATTGAAATGGATTCAAACTGAAGTTGGAATTACTTTCGTCCATGTGACACATGATCAAGAAGAAGCCATGACAATGGCTGACACCATCGCGGTTATGAATGAAGGCCGAATTGAACAATTAGGTTCACCTGCAGATCTTTATGAGAATCCTAAAACTGCATTTGTGGCAAACTTCCTGGGTCAATCTAATTTCATTAAGGGAACCCTGGAATCCACTTCAGGTGCCGATCAATTTGTAAATTTACAAGGTACGAGGATTGTAATTCCAGCGGCCCGCAATAGCAGCACACATAAGAGTCTTCTAGTTGGAATTCGGCCTGAAAAATTTAGAATTCACAATGTTGGTGATACAACAACTGGAAATAAATTAGAAGGTGGCATTGTTACCGATATTTCTTTTGTGGGCGTAAGTACGCAATACCAAGTTGAGATGCCATGGAAGCAAGAGTTGATGATCTTTGAGCAAAATGATGGTGGAGCTCCTAACCTTCGCAAAGGTGATGCAGTAACTCTTTCTTGGGAACCACATTTCACTTTTGCTCTCGACGGCGATGAAGATGTCACATCAGGTTTATCAGGAGCGGACGCCGAATAATGGCATTCGCGCACGCTGGTACAGCAACTGTAAGTAAACCTGGGCGCGCTGGGAAGCGAATCCCGTACCTTTTGTTGCTTCCTGGCTTGCTGTGGCTTTTGTTGTTTTTTATCCTGCCACTGATTAATTTGGCTGAAACCTCTACCAAGACTCCTATTGCTGGTGGTGAAACCGGTGCATACGAACAAACATTTAGATTGCAAAATTACGTAGATGCATTTTCAGAAAATAGTGCTCAATTTTCGCGCTCCTTTATTTATGCCCTGCTTTCCACGCTTTTAGCACTCGCTATTTCGTACCCACTTGCATATGCAATTGCATTTAAAAGTGGTAAGTATAAAAACATTTTATTAGTTTTGGTTATTGCGCCATTTTTCACCTCTTTCCTACTCCGTACAATCGCGTGGAAGCAAATTCTTGGCGCAGAAGGACCGGTAATTTCAGTTCTGCGATCATTACATTTAATTGGTGCCGATACCTCTATCACCGCAACAGCACTTGCAGTTGTTACCGGTATGACTTATAACTTTTTGCCATTTATGACATTGCCAATTTATGCGAGCTTAGAGCGAATTGATCCGCGTTTGATGGAAGCATCAGGGGATCTTTACGCTAATGGATTGACCACTTTTAGACGAGTAACTTTTCCGTTATCAATGCCTGGAGTAGTGGCTGGAACTTTGCTGACTTTTATTCCAGCAGCAGGTGATTATGTGAACGCGCAAATTCTTGGAAATCCGACTACTAAAATGATCGGAAATGTAATTGATTCCAGGTTCTTCCGAATAGTTGATTACCCAACTGCCGCTGCACTTTCCTTTACATTGATGGCAGCAATTTTAATTTTAGTTACTGTTTATATTCGTCGAGCCGGAACGGATGAATTGGTATGACGCGCTGGCTATCTAAGAATTTGATCCGGATTTACGCAGCGCTTGCGTTTATTTATCTCTTTATCCCAGTCGCATACACAATGGCATTTTCATTTAATGATTCTGGCAAGCGAAATTTGATATGGCAAGGATTTACTTTTAAGAATTGGTTGAATCCATGCGGTGCCCCTGAGGTTTGCACAGCTCTTGGAAATTCAATCAAGATTGGTTTCTTGGCTACGCTTTTTTCGACGATTTTAGGAACCATGATCGCTTTCGCATTAGGGCGATACAGTTTCCGTGGACGCAGTACTACCAACTTGTTAATTTTTTTGCCGATGGCAACACCTGAAATTGTGCTTGGCGCCTCATTACTTGCGATGTTTTTAAATCTAGGCATCAACCCAGGTTTTTGGACAACTGTTATTGCCCATGTGATGTTTTGTATCTCATTTGTGGTTGTAACAGTAAAAGCCAGAATCGCCTCGCTAGATCCAAAGTTGGAAGAAGCCGCTCGTGATTTATATGCAACAGAGTGGCAAACTTTCCGTCGGGTAACTTTGCCTTTAGTGGCTCCTGGAATTGCCGCAGCAGCGCTACTTGCATTTTCATTATCTTTTGATGATTTTATTATTACCAATTTCAATTCAGGAACTGTTAATACATTCCCTAAATTTGTCTGGGTCTCATCTGCCCGTGGAGTCCCGGCGCAAGCCAACGTAATCGGGTCGGCGATGTTCTTAATCGCCCTTGCAATCGTGATTTCTGCTCAAATATTTTCAGCAGCCAAAGCCCGCAGATTGCAGAAAAAGCACTAGACTTCTGCTGTTCCACTACGAAAAGTTGGTCTCTTTGAGACCCGGTAGTGGGGTTGGACTCCGGAGGACCCGGGACAACCGAAATTGTTGGTTAAGGGGTGGCTCCGGTTTCGGCCGGTTAGTGCGATGTCTGACATCGACCCAAAGATTGTTCGCCATTTACGAGATGCACAACCTGATCTCTATTGGCTTGACTCAGATCCATTAGAACCGCTGCCGCATTCGGCATTGGTGGGCGAAGTGCACGCTGATTTACTGATCGTTGGCGCCGGTTACACCGGATTGTGGGCTGCCATTCATGCCAAAGAACAAGATCCAAATCGCTCAGTTGTGATTGTTGAAATGCGCGAAACTGGCGCAGGTGCATCTGGTCGCAATGGGGGGTTTTGCAATAGCTCACTAACTCATGGATACCAAAATGGTAAAAGAAGATTTCCAGATGAGATGGAGATTATTGAAAGGCTTGGTTGGGAAAATTTAGATGCAATCGAAGCAGCCATTAAAAAATACAATATTGATTGCAGTTGGGAACGAACTGGTGAATTACGAGTGGCAATTGCGCCTTGGCAGTTAGAAGGAATGCGCGAAGAAGCTGCTGAACGAAACGCACTCGGTGATGATGTGGAATTTTTGGACAAGGAAGCAATTCAATCCCGAATCCATTCACCAATTTATGAGGGTGGTATTTTTGACCATGATGGAACAGCGCTAGTAGATCCAGCCCGACTCGTTTGGGGATTGGAGCGGGCTTGTCTCTCCTTAGGTGTACAAATTTTTGAGAACTCACGTGTTGAAGAGTTAATCGAAAGTGAATCTGCAGTGATTGCTCATACCGCTTATGGAGAAGTGCATGCCCAAAAAGTTGCACTGGCTACAAATGTTTACCCGGCTCTGATTAAGAAAACTCGTAAATATATTGTTCCAGTTTACGACTATCAAATAGTTACTGAGCCATTGACATCAGCTCAATTAGAAAGCATAGGTTGGAAAGATCGCGAAGGGGTTTCGGATTCTGGAAATCAATTTCATTATTATCGTTTGACTGATGAGAATTGTATTGTTTGGGGTGGATGGGATGCCATCTATAACTTCCGTGGAAAAGTTCGCCAAGAGTATGAAGCTCGTCCAGAAACTTATGCAAAGTTAGCAGCACATTTTCTGCGTACTTTTCCGCAGCTCGAGGGAATTAAATTCACGCATGTATGGGGTGGAGCAATTGACACCTGCACCCGATTCTCGCCATTTTGGACAGTAAATAAAGATAAGCGAATAGCAACAGTGTTGGGATACACCGGATTGGGAGTTGCGGCAACAAGATTTGGCGCACAAGTTATGTTGGATTTACTCGATGGTTTAGATAATGAACGAACTCGGTTAGAGATGGTTCGCAAAAAACCACTAGCTTTCCCACCTGAACCCTTCCGCTATTTCATTATTCAAATAACCCGTTGGTCAATAAATAGAGCCGATGAGCACAGTGGCAAACGCAATTTATGGTTGCGTTTCTTAGATCGACTCGGATTAGGTTTTGATTCCTAAGACCGAGGGATAGGCTTAACTTATGGCAAATCACGGCAATCTATATGGACCAAATTTTACCTTTTTAGGAATTCCAGCCTGTGATTTGGCGGAAGAAAAAAGTTATGCCGATGCCGATGTAGTAATTGTTGGAGCCCCAATTGATGGTGGTACATCACATCGCTCCGGAACTAAATTTGGACCAATGGCGATTCGTGCCGGAGATTATCTTCCTCATGATGGTGCCCGCCCTCATTTAGCATTACGAGTTGATGCACTTCAACAATTAAAAGTTGTAGATGCCGGCGATTTATTAATGCCATCGAGCCATTTAGAGGATTCATTAAATTTACTTGAGGCAGAGAGTGAAAAGATTGCTAAGAGCGGTGCACTTCCACTTGTTCTTGGTGGAGATCACTCAATTGCATCTGCCGATATTGCAGGTGTTGCCAAAGCACTTGGCTGGGGAAAAATCGGAGTAATTCATTTTGATGCACATGCTGATACTGGGGATAATCAGATGGGACAACTTTACGGACATGGAACTCCGATGCGCCGATTACTTGAGAGAGGAGCGGTTCGGGGGGATCGTTTTCTGCAAATCGGTTTACGCGGATATTGGCCAGAAGATAAAACATTGCAATGGATGGCTGAACAAGGAATGCGTTCCTATGAAATGACTGAGATTAATGCTCGCGGATTAAATTCAATTCTTGATGAAGCTTTGAAAACTGTAATGCAAGATTGTGTCGGAGTCTTTCTCTCGGTCGATATTGATGTCGTTGATCCCGGTATGGCACCAGGGACCGGAACCCCGGAGCCAGGTGGACTGACCAGTCGTGAATTACTTGAAGCGGTCCGCCGCATCGCACTTGAAGTTCCAGTAGTTGGAATGGATATCGTTGAAGTTTCTCCACCGTATGACTGCGCCGATATAACTGCAATTTTGGCAAATAGAGTAGCCCTTGAAGCGTTGAGTGCGATTGCGCATAAGAAAAACGGCGTCACTTATAACGCTCAACGTAATTTGTTAGATCGCTAATTATTAAATGCTAACTGGATCGCTGGCCTTATTTCTTTCAGTTTTCTTGGCATGTGCAGTAGAAGCAGTCGAAGCTACAACAATAGTGTTGGCAGCAGGAACAGCTCGAAATTGGCGATCAGCATTGACTGGAGCCTCATCTGCACTGGTTTTACTTGTGATTATTATCGCTGCATTTGGGCCAGCGATTTCACAACTTCCTATAGATGGGCTCCGACTTTTTGTTGGTGCCCTACTTTTAGTATTTGGGCTGCAATGGGTGCGCAAAGCGATTTTGCGTAGCAGCGGTTATAAATCTTTACATGATGAAGATGCAATATTTAATGAGGAGTTACAAGCGGCTCGGCAAGCAAAAAGTGGAAGTAGATTTGGAGTTACAGATTGGTATGCCTTTACGCTTTCATTTAAAGGGGTTTTACTAGAAGGTCTTGAAGTTGCATTTATCGTATTAACTTTTGGCACAATTCAAGGTGAAGTCATACTCGCCAGTTTTTCTGCGCTTACCGCAGTAGTCATCGTTGTAATCGCTGGCTTTGCATTACGCAAGCCTTTGGCAAAAGTGCCAGAAAACAGTATGAAATATGTCGTGGGAATAATGCTTACCTCATTTGGAATTTTCTGGGGGGCAGAAGGCGCTGGAGCGGAATGGCCAGGGAAAGATTTATCCCTCGTCGGAATCATTATTTTCATGCTAATTATTTCCAATGTCCTAATTAAAATTCTCAAGGTTCAGAACTCTAAGGTAAGTGCAATCATTAGAGTTACTGAAAAAGATGAATTAGATACTTTGGAAATTTTAAATAAAAGTGGAGTGGCCGAATTAATCAAGAAATTTGGAGCTTTTTGGTTTGATTTCTTAATTGGTGATGATTGGCGAGGAACTGTAATCGTGCTGGCAGCTTTTACACTCACTCATCGGTTGGCAAGTGAGAACTTAGTTAGTTGGTGGGTGCTTCCATTAGGTATTGTGATTTTGCTTCCCTACAATCTTTTTCGGGTCACCAAAGCTAAGAAGAGTTAGTTAAACCAGAGATTTTGTTCACCTAAAGTTTCCTTAAATTGGGTTTTTGGCAATCTTAAGTAGAGATGATTCCTCTCTACTATTCGGGGGAATTCATGGCTGTGGTAAAAAATACATTTGGGATTGCTGATATATCGCGCGAATTTGGCTCAGTAAAATATATGAAAGAGGCGCAAGCCCTTATAATCCGCGATTTAGTAAAAGAGTATGACTTATCAGAATTTCTCGAAATTGGATTTTTCCATGGCAAGTCTTCGATTTACATGGGTGCGATTTTGCGCGAAATAGGTAAAGGGCATTTACTAACAATTGATTTAGAAGGTGCACGCAAGAAGTCACCAAACATCATTGATTTAATTGCTGCCACTGGTTTTGCTGATCTGATTACTCCAGTTTTCGCACATAGGTCTTACACCTGGGAACTTGCAAAATTAATTCGTGATGGCAAACGTGAGTTATTTGATTTTTGTTATTTAGATGGTGGACATACTTTTGATGTCACTGCTCTTGGGGTCATGTTGGTAAGTTCGTTGATGAAGCCAGGTGGAATTTTAATTATTGATGATTTAGATTGGTCGATGGCTAATTCGAAGCATTACCAAGAACATCCTGAACAAGCCCAGAAGTACTCAGTTGATGAGCAAAATTCACAGGGGATTAGAATTGTTTGGAACAAATTGCTACCTGAAGTTGGATTTAAGAAGATCAGAGAAGTGCCAGAACATTCATGGGGTATTGCTCAATATATGTAAGTTTTAAAGTGTGGCAAAAGCCTGGTCGATAATATTTAGCGCTTCATTTAGTAAATGCTCTGGCATGACAAGTGGCGGAAGAAAGCGCAATACGTTGCCATAAGTTCCAGCAGTTAACACTAAAACTCCATTTGCTTGGCAGAATTTAACAACTGCCGAAGTTGCACTTGAGTTTGGTTCGGTGCTCCCTGGGATTACTAGTTCAACTGCTTGCATCGCACCACGTCCACGCACTTCACCAATCACTGGATATTTTTTCTGCATTTCCACAAGGCGGGTGCTCATGATTTTCCCTATTTCACTTGCGCGCTTAATTAGATCTAGGTCTGCAATGGTTTGAATTGCACCAAGTGCAGCAGCACAAGCAACTGGTGAGCCACCGAATGTCCCGCCTAGACCACTAGCGTGGACACTATCCATTACTTCAGCTCTACCAGTAAGCCCCGAAAGCGGTAGCCCACCGGCAATACCTTTAGCTGTTGTGATCAGATCAGGCACAACATTCTCATCTTCACAGGCAAACATCTGGCCGGTTCGAGCAAATCCGGTTTGTACTTCATCAGCAACAAAGAGAATTCCGTTGCTCTTAGCAAAGTTTGCTAAACCAGGAAGGAAGCCAAGTGGCGGAACAATAAATCCACCTTCACCTTGAATAGGTTCAATCACAATCGCGGCGATATTTTGCAATCCGATCTCTTTCTCCATTTTATGAGTGATCAGATCTAAAGTTTCTTCAGCACATTTTTGTGGATCGACCTGCGAACGGAATGGGTAAGCCATTGGCATTCGGTAAATCTCTGGAGCGAATGGACCAAAGCCATCTTTGTAAGGCATATTTTTAGCGGTCATTCCCATAGTTAGATTAGTACGGCCGTGATACCCATGCTCAAAGACAACGACTGCTGGACGCTTTGTATAAGCACGCGCAACTTTCACCGCATTTTCAACCGCTTCAGCACCAGAGTTAAATAGCGCAGATTTCTTTGGGTGATCTCCGGGTGTTAAATTGTTTAGCGCTTCGCATACTTCGACATAACCTTCATATGGAACAACCATAAAACAGGTATGTGTAAATGCTTTAACTTGATCAATAACTTTTTCAATTACTAAATCTGCTGAGTTTCCGACATTTACAACTGCAATTCCGGCCCCCATGTCAATAATGGAGTTTCCATCGACATCGATAATGACACCACCACCGGCACGTTCAACAAAAACCGGCATTGCCATCCCGAGTGAGGCCGAGACGGCATTGGCACGTCTTGCAATTAACTCTTTAGATTTTGGCCCCGGAATCTCGGTTCGCAAATGGCGCACCTGCGGCAGGTTGCTGCCAGTCAGGCGGGTTCCTTCATCTAGTGCGCTCATAAGAGTAAGAATAGAACAAGTTCTATATGAATGAACTATCTGGCTCAACCTGAGAGGATTAGCCCATGCGCGACATCTCGATATTGGGTTCAACAGGCTCAATTGGCGTACAGGCACTTGAGGTTATCGCGGCAAATCCAAATCAATTTCGGGTGGTTGCACTGGCGGCTGGCGGGTCAAATATTCCGCGATTAGTCGAACAAGTACGTGCTTTTGGAGTAAAAGTTGTAGCGGTTGAAGGAGAGGGCGCACTGCTTCGCGAAGCGTTGCCAGGGGTAAATGTTATTGATGGACAAGGTGCGGCTGCGCAAGTGGCAGCTATTCCGGTAGATGTAATGCTCAATGCGATAACTGGTTCAGTTGGACTTGGCCCAACACTTAATGCTTTAGGTGTTGGAAATAAAGTTGCACTTGCAAATAAAGAATCATTAGTCGCCGGTGGAGATTTAGTTTTACGTGCTGCAAAACCAGGACAGTTGATCCCGGTTGATTCAGAGCATTCAGCATTAGCGCAAGCACTTCGAGCCGGAACAAAAAATGAAGTTTCAAAATTAATTCTTACTGCAAGCGGTGGTCCATTTAGAAATAGAAATGATTTAAGTGATGTCACAATAGAAGAAGCATTAGCGCACCCAACTTGGAACATGGGGCCTGTAGTAAGTATCAATTCAGCGACCTTGGTAAATAAAGGTTTAGAAATTATCGAGGCACATTATTTATTTGATATTCCTTACTCGAAGATTGAAGCAGTGATTCATCCACAATCAATTATTCATTCAATGGTGGAATTCCACGATGGATCTGTAATTGCACAAGCAAGTCCACCATCTATGAAGTTGCCAATTGCTTTGGCGCTCAGTTGGCCAGATAGAACTGTTGGCGCAATTTCACCGATCGATTGGAGCACCGTACACACATGGGGTTTCGCGCCAATTGATAATGCAAAATTCCCAGCAATTGATTTAGCCAGACGGTGCGGTGAGATTGGGGGCGCTATGCCAGCGATCTTTAACGCAGCTAATGAGGAAGCGGTCGCTGCATTTTTGAAAGGTCAAATTAAATTCACCGAAATTATTGAGATTGTGGATGCAGTATTGCAACACTTGGCTGCGGAGGCCCCGGCTACGCTTAGTGATATCGCCGATGTCAGTGCCATCGAAGAGGATGCACGTGCAAGTGCAAATCAAAATATTAAGATGAGGGGCAATTAATTTTATGTCGCTGTTAAATTTGATCGGGATCTTGGCATTTGTGGTGGCCTTACTAATTTCAGTTATGTTGCATGAGTTGGGCCACTTTCTAACTGCGCGTAAATTTGGCATGAAAGTTACTGAATTTTTCTTAGGGTTTGGTCCAAAGATCTGGTCCACTCAAAGAGGAGAAACGGAGTTTGGCGTAAAATCAATTCCAGCCGGTGGTTACTGCCGAATTGTGGGAATGTCTCCAAGTGAGCCTGTTGAATTAATAGACCAACCTCGATCTTTTTACAAAGCCAGCACCTTGCGCAGATTAATTGTCCTCGGAGCAGGTTCGACTACTCATTTTGTGATTGGTTTTTTACTGCTATTTACTTTTTTTGCAGCTATTGGAACGCCAGCACAAACTCAAGTACTTGATCAAATTCTAAAATGCATTCCAGTTGATCAAAGTAGAAGTACCTGCCTGGACTCTGATCCAAAAACTCCAGCGCTACTTGCTGGATTAAAAAGTGGAGACAAGATTGTTTCAGTAAATGGTCAATCACTAGATTCCTGGGAGGCAGTTGCATCTGCTATTCGTACCTCACCCAACCAAAAATTAAATTTAGGGATTGAGCGCGATGGCGCAGTGATTGAGGTTGCAATAACTCCAACTTTGCGCGCACCAATTGCAAAATTAGGTGAAGTGAAGCCAGTTGGAATCATCGGAGTTTTAAGCAAAGTAGAGCTTGTTAAATCAACACCGATTACAGCAGTTACAAAATCTCTAAGTGAAGGTAAAAATATTATTGTCGGAAGCTATAAGGCACTCTTTGCACTTCCAGCAAAGATCCCAGATTTGATCAAGGCAACATTTGGTGGGGGAGCGCGAGATCCAGAAGGATTAGTAGGTGTAGTTGGAGTAGCCAGAGTTTCTGGTGACGCTGCCGCATCTGAAAATGCTGGATTGGCTGCCAAAATTGGCTTCTTTTTATTAACTGTTGCGAGTTTAAATATTTTTATCGGATTATTTAATTTGTTGCCTTTATTGCCATTAGATGGTGGCCATATGGCGATTGCAATTGTCGATGGAGTGCGCCGGCAAAACGCCCGCCGCCGCGAATTTCCAACACCAGAGCCTTTTGATGTGGTCAGATTGGTGCCACTAACTCTTGCAGTAATTGTGATAATGGCCGCGCTCTCACTGCTCTTGCTTGCGGCTGACATCATCAATCCGCTTCATTTGAACTTCTAATTCGAACTGTGAAGGAAAATTAACCCTAGATAAGGCAGGATAGGGGCATGGTTAATCATGGTTGATCTTGGAATGCCGGCGATCCCAGCAACACCCCTGGCTCCGCGCAAAGTTACGCGCCAACTTAAAGTTGGTTCAGTCTTGGTTGGCGGTGGTGCACCAGTAAGCGTGCAATCAATGGCCACAACACTGACTGCAAATGTCGATGCAACTTTGCAACAGATTGCCGAATTAACTGCTTCAGGATGTCAAATTGTTCGAGTTGCGGTTCCAAGTCAAGATGATGCCGATGCGCTTGCTGCGATCGCTAAGAAATCGCAGATTCCAGTTATTGCGGATATTCATTTTCAACCAAAATATATTTTTGCAGCGATTGATGCTGGGTGTGCTGCGGTCCGCGTAAATCCGGGAAACATCAAACAATTTGATGACAAAGTTAAAGAGGTTGCCAAAGCAGCAGGTGCAGCCGGAATTCCAATTCGAATTGGTGTCAATGCAGGTTCTTTAGATCCGCGTTTAATGGCAAAGTATGGGAAAGCAACTCCAGAAGCGTTAGTTGAATCTGCGTTGTGGGAATGTTCATTATTTGAAGAGCACGGCTTTACCGATATTAAACTTTCAGTGAAGCATCATGATCCAGTAATTATGGTTGAGGCTTACAGGTTACTTTCGGAAAGATGTGATTATCCATTACATCTTGGTGTTACTGAAGCTGGACCGCTATTTCAAGGAACCATAAAATCAGCAGTTGCATTTGGAATTTTATTGGCGGAAGGAATTGGAGATACGATTCGCGTTTCCCTTTCAGCGCCGCCAGTCGAAGAGGTCAAAGTTGGAATCTCAATTTTGGAATCATTAAATCTGCGTCAACGTAAGTTAGAGATTGTCTCTTGTCCGTCATGTGGTCGGGCACAAGTTGATGTTTATACATTGGCTGAAAAAGTTCAAGCAGGACTTGAAGGAATGACTGTTCCACTTCGCGTTGCAGTTATGGGTTGTGTTGTAAATGGTCCTGGTGAAGCGCGAGAAGCAGATTTAGGTGTGGCATCTGGAAATGGAAAAGGTCAGATATTTGTAAAAGGAGTGGTAATTAAAACCGTTCCAGAATCCATGATCGTAGAAGTTTTAATTGAAGAAGCGATGCGCCTTGCTGAAGAGATGGAAAGTTCTGGCGCTCCTTCGGTTGAAGTTCATTAAGCGAAAATTTCAGTGAGCGTAGTTGGTTTAGAGGTTATCCGCGGTGTAAATGTTAAAAGTGAAGTTTTTAATTATTTAGCGCTAGCACCCGAAGTAAATTGCTTTTTATCTTCACGGGCGCAACTTTTAGAGAAATCAAAAAATAGTAATCTGCTGGTTTATCGAAATAGCTACAGTGAGATAGAGGGCGTTACATACATTGGTGGCAATCTGATCCCAGCTATATCGTCACGAGCAGCATTACTTTCATTAGTTGACCACCTTCGATCAAAGCAGTACAAATTTTCATCAATCGTAGGTGAATTAAGAACAGTCTTTGATTTGTGGGAGTTAATATCTCATCTATATTCCGAACCACGAGCTATTCGACAATCGCAACCTTTGTTGTCACTTCGGGGAGTTCCAAAAATTTCCGGGAATCCACTAGTACATCCAGCGACACTTGCTGATCTAGAGGAAGTTGTCGAAGTGGGAATTGCGATGTTCACTGCCGAAGTCGGCGAAGTTCCTGATTACGTTGATTATCGATCAAGGTCAATTGAATTAATTGGAGCGGGGCGAACTTTAATTTCTCGAGATTTGGATAATGGAAAGATAATTTTCAAAAGTGATATCGGGGCTATTGGTGCTGGCGCTTATCAAATTCATGGAGTCTGGGTGGATCCTGCGCAGCGCGGTAAAGGGCTTGGATCGGCTGGCATTGCCACTTTGGTGGAGTACGGAAACAGATTTGCTCCGATCGCCTCCCTCTATGTAAATGATTTCAATCATGCTGCCCGTGCCAGTTACCACAAAGTTGGCTTCGAAAAGGTGGCCGAACTAGCGACGATTTTTTTCTAACACTCGGTAGGCTCACGCCATGTTGCAAATGTCCCGCCTCTTCCTGCGCACCTTGCGTGATGACCCAGCAGATGCTGAAGTTGCCAGCCATCGATTATTAGTTCGGGCTGGATATATTCGCCGAGTTGCTGCTGGTATCTACTCATGGTTGCCATTGGGTTATCTAACTTTGCGCAACATCGAACGAGTAGTACGTGAAGAGATGGATAAAGCTGGATTCCAGGAAGTGCATTTCCCTGCACTCTTGCCACGCGAACCATATGAGGCGACCAGCCGTTGGGATGATTACGGAAGCGATCTCTTTCGTTTGCAAGATCGAAAAGGTGGCGATTATTTACTAGGCCCAACGCATGAGGAAATGTTTACATTAATGGTGAAGGGCGAATCTTCCTCTTATCGAGATTTGCCACTAACTCTCTATCAGATCCAAACAAAGTATAGAGATGAGCCACGTCCGCGTAGTGGAATCATTCGCGGTCGTGAATTTGTAATGAAAGATTCCTACTCATTTGATATTGATGATGCCGGGTTGGAAAAATCTTATCAAGATCACCGTGCTGCTTACATAAAAACTTTTGAGCGGCTCGGACTTAAGTATGCAATTGTCTCTGCAATGTCTGGGGCAATGGGCGGTTCAAAATCTGAAGAGTTTTTAGCACCATGTGAAACAGGTGAGGACACTTACGTTTTGTGTCCATCTTGTGGATTTGCAGCGAATGTTGAAGCGATGTCAACAAAAGTCTCGGGTAAGAAATATCCAGATGTGCCAGCATTAGAAGCTCTAGATACTCCAAATACTCCAACCATTGATTCATTAGTTGACGTTCTCAATAAAAATTACGGTGGGGGATTCACAGCAGCAGACACTCTTAAAAATATTTTACTTTTTGCAGATGGCGAACCAATTAGCGTTTTAGTCCCTGGAGATCGCGAAGTTGATTTAAAGCGCTTGCAGGCAAATCTTCCGGGAGTAAGTGAATTACGGTTATTTGAAGAAGAAGATTTTGCAAAAAATCCAAAATTTGTTAAAGGTTATGTTGGACCGCAAGACGCACAAGCACTTGGTTTAAAACTTTATGCAGATCCTAGAGTTGAAATTGGTTCAAGTTGGGTCACTGGCGCAAATAAAAGCAATACCCATGCACGGTATGTGCAAAACGGACGTGATTTCAAAGTCGAGAAGTATGTTGAAGCTGCTGAAGTTCGCGCAGGAGATGGATGCCCACAATGCGATACCGCTGTTGTAATAGATCGGGCCATCGAAATTGGTCACATTTTCCAACTTGGACGTAAGTACGCAAAAGCTTTAGACCTTACCGTTCTAGATTCTGATGGAAAACCAAATGTGGTGACTATGGGTTCATATGGAATTGGCGTATCTCGTGCAGTTGCTGCGATCGCAGAACAATCCCACGATCAATTGGGATTGCGTTGGCCGCGCGAGATTTCCCCAGCCGATATTCATATTGTTGCCACAGGTAAAGAGGATCTTCCATTTGATACCGCTTTTGAATTGGCTCAAAAACTTGAAGCGGCTGGTGTCCGAGTGATGTTGGATGATCGTCGTGATGCTAGTCCTGGCGTGAAATTCAAAGATGCAGAGTTAATCGGAATTCCAACTATTGTCATTGTTGGAAAGGGATTAGCCAATGGGGTTGTTGAAGTGCGCGACCGCTGGGCGGGTACAAGTAGTGAGATTTCACTAGAGGATGCGGAAACGCAATTATTGAAAATGGTTGGCAAGTAAGAGTAAAAATTACCGGTAGAGTATGGCGTGTAGGGTCCAAAACTTAATAATAATTAAATAAGGAGTAGTTAAATGAAAAAAGAATCGATTGTTGCCGCCATTGAGCCGGCCGTAAATGAATTAAATTTATTTTTAGAAGATGTCGTAATTACCTTAGCTGGAAAACATTCAATGCTTCGCATACTCATTGATGGTGAGACTGGTCTATCTATGGATCAAGTTACTGAAGCATCATTTAAAATTTCGGAAATTATTGATCAGCTGCCAGAGATTGGCCAAACTCCCTTTACCCTCGAAGTATCAACTCCTGGAGCCGAGTACCCGCTAACACTTCCTCGTCATTGGTTTAAGAATTTGAATCGCTTAGTTTCAGTCACATTGCTTGACGGTGAAAAGTTTGTATCTCGTATTACTTCAATAGAAAATGATCAGATCACTTTTTCAGATGCAAAAGCCAACATCACTTCGGCAAAAATAAGCGATGTTAAGAGCGCTTATGTAGAAATCGAATTCAAATGATCGTTGACTTAGGCGCACTTCAGACGCTCTCAATTGCAAATGCAATTTCATTTGATCGATTAATAGTTGAGATTGAAACTGCGGTCACTCAAGGTTATTTGGAATCACTAGAGGCGAACCCACAAGCTCGTGCAAAACTTAACCGTGAGTCTGGACAGATCTCACTCTTTACCAATGAGAGCGAAGAGCCACTTGAAGAACCGGCAGATTTCAATCGCTTTGTTACTGGAATTGTCAGACGGACTGTTAAGTTAAAAATTCGCGAAATGAATGATTTAAAGATTGTCGGAGAATTTACTGCTGTTGTTGGCGATGTTGTTCATGGAGTGATTCAACAAGGACGTGATGCTCGAGTTGTTTTTGTAAATCTTGGAAGTGCCGAAGGAAGAATTCCTCAACAAGAACAAGTTCCAACTGAAAAGTATGAACATGGTGATCGAATTAAGGCCTTTGTGGTTGAAGTGAAACAAGGTCCAAAAGGCCCAGACATTTTGTTATCAAGAACTCATCCTGGTTTGGTAAAGAAATTATTTTCTCTTGAAGTGCCAGAAGTTTTATCAGGTGTTGTTGAGATCATGGGAGTTGCCCGTGAAGCGGGTGCACGCACAAAGATTTCAGTCCGAACACATCGTGCAGGAGTTAACCCAAAAGGATCTTTAATTGGTCCAATGGGAAGTCGCGTGCAATCTGTTATGAATGAATTACAAGGCGAAAAAATTGATATCGTCGATTGGTCAGAAGATCCTTCACTTTATGTGGCTGCAGCTTTAGCACCTTCACGAGTTATCTCCTCTGAAGTCGTGGATGAAGAACGCCGTCAGATCAAAGTGGTGGTCCCGGATTTTCAACTCTCACTTGCGATCGGAAAAGATGGCCAAAACGCTCGTTTAGCGGCTCGATTGACTGGCTGGCGGATCGATATTCATGCCGATCAGGTTGAGGTAGGCTAACCCCATGCACCCATTGCACAGATTGCCAAGTCAACATCTCGGTCAGTTGAGCACCGTGTTAAGCCCAACGAGATGATCAAGATTTAACCGGCTTCGCAACGTATGCGCAGCCACGAAGGAGTGA
>RGZI01000190.1 GCA_010031635.1 Actinomycetota bacterium | reverse complement strand
CATTACACCGGAGCTTAGGAGTTAAGGGCTCGCAATAATTTGGTGAGATGCTTATCAAATATTGCACTAACTTCACGACTTCCTGCGGTGCCAAGAGTTTGAATTGGTTTACCAAAACTTTCGGCTTGTTGAAATGCAATGCGATCTGGAATTGGCGGAGTTAATACCTGCTTCTTAAAAATTGATCCCAGTTCTTTGATTCTAAAATCATGTTCTTCGGCGACGCTTTTGACTCGAAATCACTTGCAGCAAGTGCATCTCTGGTTAAAGTGCCAAGTGATGGTGGGCAGTCAATCAAAACCAAATCGTATCCATCTAATTTTTCTAAAGCACGAGCAAGACGAGGCTTAAATGCGGCAGCGCTTTTAAATGCATCATGTTGAATTAATTCAGGAGAAGAAGCGATTACATCAACTTCGCCAGGTGCAACTTCCCAAGCGCAAGGTGTTAATGAGTTGTGTAAATTTGCCAGAGTTGGATTTGATAATAGGTCGGCAGCAGTCGCAGTTGGTTCTTCGGCGGCGAGAATTGAAGTTGCATTGCCTTGTGGATCAAGGTCAATCACAAGAGTTGCAAGTCCGCGCACTGTTGCCGCCCCGGCTAAACCGAGTGTTACTGAAGTTTTTCCAACTCCGCCTTTAAGGCTAAGGACGCTTACAACTGGGACTTTGCTCATGAGCGCAATCCTCTCCTAATTGACCCGATTGGATCAACCGGAAAGTATTAAAATTGTGGGATTAAACCGTCCCGTAAAGCCGATCCCCTGCGTCGCCGAGGCCGGGAACGATGTAGCCATGTTCATTCAAGCGCTCATCAAGTGCGCCCATGACCACCGTCACCGGAGCACCATCGAGGGCTTTTTCAAGTGCAGCTACTCCTTCGGGGGCGGCCAGGATGCAGATGATGGTGATATCCGTTGCCCCTTTATCAAGTAAAAATCTAGTTGCGGCAATTAAAGTTCCGCCGGTAGCCAGCATTGGATCAAGGATGTAACACTGCCGGCCGGTTAAATCCTCAGGCAAGCGATTTGCATATGTTGTTGCTTGTAAAGTTTTTTCATCGCGCACCATTCCTAGAAAACCAACTTCAGCAGATGGAATTAATCTGGTCATACCTTCAAGCATCCCTAGACCTGCACGCAAAATCGGAACCACAATTGGGCGAGGTTTAGATAAGCGAGAGCCGACTGTTGTAGCAACGGGAGTTTCGATTGTTACTTTGTCTGTGCGG
>RGZI01000189.1 GCA_010031635.1 Actinomycetota bacterium | reverse complement strand
ACCCGCTTAGAAGGCGGGTGCTCTATCCGACTGAGCTACAAGCGCAAAGCAGTATTACTTGAGTAATTGTAGTAGCAGGGCTGTTGTGCCTTGGTCTTGCAGTAAAAGGTCTCGAATTGCTGTAAGGGCGATAAAGTAGGGCTATGGCCGAATTTATTTACACAATGAAAAAGACGCGCAAAGCCCACGGCGACAAGGTGATTTTGGATGATGTGACCTTGATGTTCTTGCCAGGGGCCAAAATCGGCGTTGTCGGCCCCAATGGCGCTGGAAAATCAACGGTGCTACAGATTATGGCTGGCTTGCAACAGCCATCTAATGGAGAGGCTTTTCTTACTCCAGGGTATTCAGTTGGAATTTTGCTACAAGAGCCGAATTTAGATGACTACAAAAATGTGCTTGAAAATGTGCAAGAGGGCGTAGCCGAAACCATGGCTTTGCTAAAAAGATTTAATGACATTTCCGATGAGATGTCATCACCTGATGCTGATTACGACAAATTATTAGCAGAGATGGGAAATTTACAAGAGCAACTTGACCACCGAAACGCATGGGAAATCGATTCACAATTAGAACAAGCGATGGATGCACTTAGGTGCCCACCGGCAGATGCTGATGTGAAAGTACTTTCAGGTGGAGAGCGACGTCGCGTTGCTTTGTGTAAATTACTTTTACAAGCACCAGATTTATTACTACTCGATGAGCCAACAAACCATTTGGATGCCGAGTCAGTCCTTTGGCTAGAACAACATTTAGCAAAATATCCTGGAACTGTTGTGGCCATCACACACGATAGGTATTTCTTGGACAACGTTGCACAATGGATTCTGGAATTAGATCGCGGACGCGCATTCCCGTATGAAGGAAATTACTCAACATATTTGGAAACCAAGTTAAATCGAAAGCACGTCTTGCTCGTTATGAAGAGATGGCCGCTGAAGCTGACAAAGTACGGAAGATGGATTTTGAAGAGATTCAAATTCCACCTGGGCCACGCCTTGGAAATATTGTGGTTGAAGTAGATAAATTGACGAAAGGCTTCGGAGATCGATTGCTATTCGATGGTCTTTCATTTTCACTTCCTCGCAATGGAATTGTTGGAGTAATTGGACCAAACGGTGCAGGTAAAACCACGCTCTTTAAAATGCTTTTAGATTTAGAGAAGCCAGATGGTGGCTCTGTAAAAATCGGCGAAACTGTTTCGATCTCATATGTAGATCAGGGACGTGGCGGAATCGA
>RGZI01000188.1 GCA_010031635.1 Actinomycetota bacterium | reverse complement strand
AGATTTGCAAGTTTGTTCATTAAAGAACGGCAAACCCTTCAATCTCTACCAACGCTTCAATATCCCAAAGCCGAGTTACTCCTACTAAAGTCATTGCCGGATAATCTTTACCAACTAATCGCTGCCAAACTTTTCCAATTTCACGCGCATTCGTGCGGTAATTTTCTGGGTCTACCGAATAAATCGATAGTTTTGCTAAATCTGAGGGAGATCCGCCAGCCTCAGATAGTGCGGTTAACAGATTAGAAAGCGCCTTCTCAAACTGCTCGACAATGCCATTCCCAACAATTACACCTTCTTTATTTAGCGCTGTCTGACCAGCAAGAAAAATTAACTTTCCGCCGTCTGTGGCAACTGCGTGTGAAAAACCAATTGGTGCTGCGAGTGAATCTGGGTTGATGCGATTAATTTTTTTCATTTCTTCTCCCCAATCGTGGCAGCATCCAACCAGCGAGCTTCGCCAGTTTCGCCATTATCAATAAAAGCTATCGCAGCTGTAGCAACCTCGTTTGCAGTTAATAATCTGCCGCCTGGTTGTTTTGCAGCAAGCGCAGCACGTAACTCGTCCCGAGTTTTACCAGTCCTTGCAGCAGTCACATCTAAACCTTTATCCAACATTGGCGTATCTACATATCCAGGGCAGAGCGCATTTACAGTAATTCCATACTTACTTAATTCAACAGCACTAGCGCGGACTACACCCACTACTGCATGTTTTGAGGCGCTGTAAGCAGTTACAAAAGCTTCGCCCATCAAGCCAGCAATACTTGCAATCACAATCACCCGACCATAATTTTGACTCTTCATTACTGGGGTTACTGCTCGAATAAATCTAAATGGCGCTGTAGTGTTTATTGCTAACGTCTTCTCCCAAATCGCATCTGTAGTATCTTCAATTTTCTGCACATCAGCTTCGCCCGCATTTAAAATAATTACATCAACGCCGCCCCAAGCAGCAACCATTTTCGCAATTACTTCATCAGGAACCTTTGTTGAAGTTGCATCTGCCGCAATTACTAGGGTTTCACCAAGCGCCTCGGAAACGACTTCTTTCAATTCAGATTCAGTTCGGGCAGTAACTGCAATTTTATGTTTTAGTGGATCGCTCTTTAATTGCGAAACGATAGCTTTACCGATGCCGCGTCCTGCGCCAGTTACTAATATCCGGAGTTGTCGATCCATTTAAGAATTCCCCTCCGTAAGCGCACGATGTGCGTAATATCGTTTCATAAAACACCATGTTAATGGCGAGTAATGCTG
>RGZI01000187.1 GCA_010031635.1 Actinomycetota bacterium | reverse complement strand
TTTTTTAATTAAAAATATGGTTTATCTTCCTCACTGGCCGATTCCTTATTCCCTCGGCAAAAGAGAAATTGATTACGAGATGGTTTTTGAAAGAATGAACGAAGTTCTTAAAAGACTTGGAAATCCTCACGAAAATCTACCTCCAACAATTCATGTAACTGGTACAAATGGAAAAGGATCAGTAATTGCATTTATTGCCGCAATTCTTCGAAGCGCAAATTTTAAGGTAGATGTTTACTCATCTCCACACCTTATTAATTGCAATGAAAGAATTGTTATAAATGGAGAAAAGATTTCCGACTCCTTACTCTATCAAATAATGGAGGAGGCAAGAATTGCATCCCAAGAAACAGCTTTATCATTTTTTGAGGGATTTACTATTGGATCAATGATTGCTTTTAGTAAATATTCAACTTCAGACATTTTGCTTATTGAAGTTGGAATGGGTGCCAGAATTGATCCCACTAATATAATTAAAAACAAACTCTGCTCTGTTATTACACCAATCTCTCTTGATCATTGCGAATATTTAGGAGATGATGTTGGAAAAATTGCACTTGAAAAATCTTACATAATAAAAGCCAATACACCAGTTGTAATTGGACCGCAACCAACATTGTCTAAAAAAATTATAGAAATAATTGCCAAAGATCAAAATGCACCTTTACACAAATATCTTCCGGCGTTGCTTTGGCATGGGGACCACTTTCCGTTGCCGAAAGGGGCGGTACATCTTTTGAGTACAGACAAGTGTGGATGTGCGGGATATCGCTACGGGAAGAAGGCTTATGGGTTGGTGCCGCATCTGGAGATGACGGCAGCGATGGTGGACGAGATGGTGGCGGGATCGCGCAAGGAGTTGGTGGCTGCAGGGTTGGAGGTTGCTCAAATCCTTGAGGACACTTCGGAGCACGTGGAGCCGGCGGAAGAGCTGGCGCGGGTGATGTGGCGAGGTTGGGCGGGGTTGTTAGGGTAGAGAAGAGGCGGCGAGGATGCTGCGATCGTTAAGAATTAATTTCTGGTCTGAATTTTGAATTATAGACAGGGAAAAAAGGATTAGTTGTAGTCGTCTTTGGTGACGGATGAGGCGTCGCGGGAACCGAGAATCTCTGCTTGTTTGCCGACCCGAACGAGGGACTCGTCGAAGCGGTAAGCGTGGCAGTTGGGGCAAAGAAGGGCCTTTTTGAGGACGATGCTGCCGCACCCTTCGCAGACTTTGTAGTCGGCGGGGTGGGCGAGGATCTTAGCGGCGGCGCCTGCGCGAGGATTCGGGTCAGTCATCTTCCGAAA
>RGZI01000186.1 GCA_010031635.1 Actinomycetota bacterium | reverse complement strand
GGAAATGGAACCAAACTTAACGATCTGTGCAGTTTCTTTCAGGCGTCTGGGTCCGGTATCGATCCGTCGACAGAAGCTACCGACAATGGAAAAAAATTGTTCAAAGAACTGAAACTTTCCGTTGCAATCGCTTCTGATCTTCCATACGAGGACGACTGTTTCGATTTAGTTTATTTTGGGTTTTGTCTTTATCTCTTAGACAGAAACGATGTTTTAAAGGCAGTAGCGGAGTGTGACAGAGTGCTTAAGACCGGCGGCTTTCTCGCAATACTTGACTTTGATCCAAAGCAAAGAAGCAAGAATCCATACCATCACAAACCGGGTATGTTCTCCTACAAGAATTCTTATTCTGATTTTTTTACAGCGGGTGGGCATTATTATCTTGTTGCTAAAGAAAGCTTTTCAGATGAATCCAATCACTTTGACATAAACAGTGATAAAAGAATTTCTGTCTGCATTTTATACAAAGAACCGGAAACGTATTAAACAATTCTGATAGTAGAGATTTCGGGATGATAGATAAACGTATCGTCTTTATTGGTTTCTTAAACTTTCTATTCCCACTCAATCGTGCCCGGTGGTTTAGATGTCACATCGTAAACAACGCGGTTTATACCGTGTACTTCATTAATTATTCGTGATGACATTTTTTCCAACAAGTCGTACGGCAGTCTCGCCCAGTCGGCCGTCATCGCATCATCACTTGTTACCGCGCGAATAATTATTGGTCGACCGTATGTTCGTTCGTCGCCCATCACGCCGACTGAACGAATGTCGGCGAGCACACTTTGTCCGGCGTCACTTCTCCGATAATTCGCACACCAAGACCAGGACCAGGAAATGGTTGACGCCACACAATTTCATCGGGCAAACCAAGCTCGGTGCCCACCTTGCGAACTTCATCTTTAAATAAGGTGCGCAGTGGCTCACACAGTTTCAGTGTCATGTCATCTGGCAAGCCGCCCACATTGTGATGACTCTTGATCACGCTTGCGGTGCCATCGACACCGCCGCTCTCGATCACATCTGGATACAAGGTTCCTTGCACTAAAAACTTTGCGTCAGTGAGCCCACCCGTGTGCTCCTCGAAGATGCGCACGAAAAGTTCACCTATCACTTTTCTTTTTGCCTCGGGCTCGGTGACGCCCTTCAACTTTTCAAAAAATCTTGCGCCGGCGTCCACATGAATCAATTCGATTCCCATATGCCTGTGAAACGTTTCGACAACTTGCTCGCTCTCGTTTTTGCGCATCAAACCGATGTCTACATAAATACAAGTCAGTTGCTTGC
>RGZI01000185.1 GCA_010031635.1 Actinomycetota bacterium | reverse complement strand
GGTATTGGGCGCGCTATCAGGTTTGCTGGTACGACACCGGTTGCGCTCTGTGCTATCCGAAGCCCGGCATAGCAATTAGTAAAAACCTAATTGCATCATCACCGCAATACTACTAATCTGTACCACCGTTCATCATGATTCACATGCTGCGACTCCATAACCACTGCTGCTTGAAGCGAACGCAGTTGAAGGTTGATTCCAGATTGGTAAACGATCTTACGAAAAGTCAAATACTCCACTTGCTCATCAGAAATCTGAGTAATGCTCTCTTCCTGGATATAGCCTATTGCAAACTTGAAAAGGGCAGGCATGGTGAAGATCAATTCCTCGCCATCAAATCGCAGATTACCCGTAAATTTTTCAACCGCATTTATGAGCTTTGTCTCGCGTTTCAATGCAGCTTTAAATACGGACTTCAACAAAAATTGATGTATTTTTTCTGGCGAATTCATGGGGCACAGTTGAGCAACAGATGCACTACTTTATCGTCTTCTGCATCATCCGTCCATAAAAAATATTAACGGGTATCAGGTTTTTTTATGATCAAAATAGATAGGAAGTTTGCTAGGGTAGCGAGTTCTTTTTCGAAATCAGACGCTATGCAGAATTGCTATGTCTATTGAATCTTCCACATCCCAACTGCCTGCATGTCAAGAATTAGTCTATGACGTGCATGTGTTCTGTTGCACCAATCGGAGGCCAGAAACTCACCGCAGAGGATGTTGCGGGAGTAAGGGGTCGGAGAGTTTGGCGAACTATATGTGCAGGCGCGGCATGGCGACGGCACGAGGCAAGTCAATTCGTATAAATCTATCCGGATGCCTCAACATGTGCGAATACGGACCGGCAATGGTGATCTACCCTGAAGGTATTTGGTATCGTTACGAAACCGAATTCGATATTGAAGAAATTTTCAATAAGCATGTTGTACGTGGCGAACACGTTACGCGCTTGCTTATTAAACCCGATTTGAGCAAATTGCATCGTTAATTTACTCAAAAAATATACGCCAGAATACCAATTAAAAAATGAATGATCCGATATGAGCAATTCGATTAAACCTTATCTGATAGAAACAGAACCCTATTACCGTCCGCAGGGGGACGAGATCAAGATTTTCAGCGCAGCGATAGAACGCGGTCTTCCTATGATGGTGAAGGGGCCAACTGGATGCGGCAAAACCCGCTTCATAGAACATATGGCATGGCGTCTAAAAAGGCCCTTGATTACGATGGCCTGCAACGAGGACATGTCTGCGTCCGACCTCGTGGGTCGCTTCTTGCTCGATGCA
>RGZI01000184.1 GCA_010031635.1 Actinomycetota bacterium | reverse complement strand
TCAAGCGTTCGAAAATTAAATGTTGTCATTAGAAGTTGACTTTGGGCGCCTTACGATCTTGCGGATCATCAACTTCATAAAATTCGCGTTCGCCTACTTTTGCCAGTCCGGCAAATAGATTTGATGGAATTGTTGCAACAGCTGTATTTAATGCGCGGACATTCTCATTATAAAATTGTCGAGAAAATCCGACTTTGTTTTCAGTTGTCGCTAACTCTTCTTGTAAAGATAAAAAGTTTGCGGATGCTTTTAAATCTGGATAATTTTCAGCTACTGCTAATAATCCTCGCAAAGCTTGCGTTAACATTCCATCTGCTGCCGCGACATCTGGCACGGTTGTGGCTGTAGTTGCGGCTGCTCTTGCTTGCACAACTTTTTCGAATGTTGCGCTCTCATGTGCTGCATACCCTTTAACTGTTTCAACTAAATTCGGAATCAAATCACCACGCCTTTTTAACTGCACTTCAATCTGAGCAAAAGATTCATCAACAGCCACATTCAATTTGATCAATTTGTTGTATTGGCCAACGGCAAATATTGCGAGGAAGGCGAGTACCGCGAGGGCGATAAGCAGTTCAGTCATGTTCCTAATCTAGGCGAGGATCTTTAAAACTGCCTGAGAGCTGAATTAGGACCAAATCGCGCCGAACTACGCTCAACTTACGGTTGCGAAGGTATGTTACTGGCGGGTAACATAGCCGGCATGGGCCACTACATCTCTAATCTGCGTGATATCCAATTTAACCTCTTTGATCTACTCGAACGTGGTGAGGTGCTCGAAAAGGGACCTTTTGCTGAGATCGATCGTGACACCGCTAATGGGATGTTGGATGAAGTAAAACGGATGGCTGAAAATGATTTAGCAGAATCTTTTGTTGAAGGCGATCGTTTAGGTGTTGATTTTAATCCAGCAACCGGAGATGCAAAGTTACCCGAAAGTTTTAAAAAATCTTATCGCGCTTACATGGATGGCGAATGGTGGCGAATTGATATCCCTGCTGAATTGGGTGGGACTGTAATCCCACCTTCACTTCGCTGGGCGATTGCAGAAATGGTTTTAGGTTCTAATCCCTCTATACATATCTATGCCTCAGGAACTTCTTTCGCACATGTTGCATATGCACTTGGTACTGAGCGAGACAAAAAAATTGCAAAGATTATGGTTGATCACGAATGGGGAGCAACAATGATGCTCACCGAACCAGATGCTGGCAGTGATGTTGGCGCTGGCCGCTCCAAAGCTGTTGATCAAGGAGACGGTACTTGGCATATCACTGGAACCAAACGTTACATAACATCAGGTGATCACGACTT
>RGZI01000183.1 GCA_010031635.1 Actinomycetota bacterium | reverse complement strand
CAAACCAGAAATTTCATCACTCGCATCAGTTGCGGCTGATCGCAGTGAGAGCAAAGGTGATTTTGTGCCTCGTCGTCCTGGTGCGGGCTTAGAGGCAAAGGGTGTCCATGCCTGGTTTGGAAAGCACCATGCGTTGGCAAATGTTTCATTAAATTTTCCCTCAGGAACTGTAACCGCGTTAATTGGGCCTTCAGGTTGCGGCAAATCAACATTTTTGCGTACTTTAAATCGGATGCATGAGTTTATTCCTGGTGCTGGAATGGCCGGAGAAGTTTTGTTGGATGGAACAGATATCTACAAATCTGGAACAGATGTAACAAAGATTAGACTAAAAGTTGGAATGGTTTTTCAAAAGCCCAATCCATTCCCATCAATGACTATTGGTGAGAATGTTTTATCTGGAATTAAGTTAGCTCAACTTAAAGTTTCGAATAAGGACGATTTATTGGAGGAGTGTTTACAACGTGCCGGACTTTGGAATGAAGTCAAAGATCGTTTAAGTGCTCAAGGTGGCTCGCTGTCTGGTGGACAACAACAGAGACTTTGTATTGCCCGAGCACTTGCCGTTAAGCCTGAAGTTCTTTTGATGGATGAACCATGTTCGGCCCTTGATCCAGGTTCAACTTTGCGAATTGAAGAGACAATTCGCCACTTGACTGAATCAGTAATTGTCGTGATTGTTACTCACAATATGCAACAAGCCGCTCGCGTATCTGATTTCACCGGATTTTTCCTAAGCGATGGTGGTCCTGGTCAATTAGTCGAAGTCGCTTCCACAAAAGAGATCTTCTCTCGTCCAAAAGATGAACGCACTGAGGCCTACGTCACGGGGCGGTTTGGCTAAAAAGTATTTACCGATTGTTCACCTGAAAGCAAGGTGACGTTTCACAAACTGGCTATTGAAGTTTGGTTTCGAATCATAGATTTCGATTGTAATGAAAGTTAACCAATCGGAAGGATTATGAATGGCCCACTCTACAAGCGCTAAAAAGAACGGCTTTGTAAAAGCTGCCAGCGCATTAGTAGCAGTCGTACTCGCATCAACCGTAATGGCAGGACCAGCCCACGCTGCGGTAACAATTACCGGATCTGGATCTACCGCGGTTAAGAATTTATTAGATGTTTGTATCCCAGATTATTTGAAAGCTTCAGGAAACACAGTTGTATATGGTGGCGGAGGATCAGGTGCAGGTCGTAGCGCATTCACTGCCGGTACTGTCGATTTTGCATTTTCAGATGCTGCATATGGTTCAACCGAAGCAAAACCTGCTGATTTTGTGTACGTTCCAAACGTAGCTTTCCCAATTGCAATCATGATTAACC
>RGZI01000182.1 GCA_010031635.1 Actinomycetota bacterium | reverse complement strand
TCGCTTTGAATAATTGCATAAAAAGAGTTTGCTCGTACTTTGCGGGTAATTGCAAAAATATCTTCTGGTGAATTTAATTGCTCACCTAAAACCGAATCAATTACTGGATGACAAGCGCTGTGCGACATTGGCGCAATCCAACTTGCGATTGAAGTTAGTGGGGATGCTTCGGCTTCCCCCCATCCAACATAACCATCTGCAGTTACACGAACTAACAATGCATCTTGGCTGCCATCACCGATATCTAGGACCTCTGGCATACGTAAATAAAATAGATCTACTGAATCGATTTTCATGGCTTACCTTTCTCAATGGTTACGAAAGTGTAATTGGCTCCCGGTGCTTTGCAACCCTGCCATCCCCTGATGAGATGCCCCTAATTCGGCGTGAAATCCACGGGATTAAGAAGTTAAAAATCCAATTTATCTCTGCCCACGTTGCCTTTATCTTTCCTACTGGCGGAAGCGGAGGTAAGGGTGCGCTCCAATTGGGATCAAACTCGGCGCCAATTAGTTGTAGAACAGATTCAGAAACGCGGGCATGGCCTGCTGGATTCAAATGCAATTTATCTGTATCAACAAATCTCGGTGTTGCAATATCCGGATCTAAATTTGCATCAGCAACTATCGCGCCCACCTCTAAACCGATCATTCTGACATTGTTGTTAAATCCACTAAACCGCTGATGCCACAACTCCTGCATTTTTCCAGATTTTGCCACACGCTCTATTGCGGTAAACAAAAGTAATTGGGCTCCGGTAGCCGCCAGGGTGCGCACCGCTTCTCGATACTGCGGCAATACGATCTCTGGGTTGTATCCGGGGCGCAATACATCATTGGCTCCAGCATGAAAGGAAACTAGGGTTGCCGGGCCTTGAATCCAGTTAATGGCTTCTGGTATTTGATTTTCAACTACCTCTGCAACTAATTTTCCACGTATTGCTAAATTACAATAAGAAAAATTAGATTTTTGTAGAGCAATTCTCTCTGCAACACGATTTGCCCAACCCCTAAATTGGCCATTGACTTGAATATCCCCAACACCTTCAGTGAATGAATCACCTAAAGCGATGAAGCGGGTATATCTAATCATCTTATTTTATAGCTTTCCTTTTTTCGGAAATTGAAAACAGTGCGATCGCCGCTGCAATACTCGCATTTAATGATTCCATCTCTGAGGACATTGGAATTGAAACCACCAAATCGCAATGCTCGCGCACTAATCGCGATAAACCTTTACCTTCTCCACCAACAATTAATAACAAAGGTTCAGTTGCTGCTGCTAATTCACCGATCAACGCTTCACCATCAGCATCTAATCCAATTACAAAGTA
>RGZI01000181.1 GCA_010031635.1 Actinomycetota bacterium | reverse complement strand
TCATTAAAAGTAAAACCCCGGCTACTAATGTGGTCGGGGTTTTACTCTTTTAAGCACGCTTATAACTGCAGCCGTTGAAAATATCGCTAGCACTAGAAAAAATCCAAAGTAGATTGAAGTTGGTACATGGCGCGCTGACGCCAAAATATAAATATCAGGCGCGTAAAAGGTCACAACGCTAATTAAAAGCGCGACTTTAAAAGGTTTCCAATCCTCATCTAAGAAAGAAACAGCGAGTTTATGTGTGTATTTCGCATAAGGAACCGAAGCGGCCAAATCAATAATTAGGTAGATATAGGGATTTACGCCATTCTTTTGGAAAATTTCTTTAACTAAAAATGTGCGAATTACCGCCCAGCCTAAAACCAGGAAGTACCAAGTGAATTTGGTGTACTTAGACCGAAGGAATTTTAAGCTCTGCTGCCTGTTCATATGTATAAAGGGTATGGCTAATCTAGCCAATAGGCTAAGTTAGAACAATGAATTCGTCGCTTACTGCACAACAATCTAAGCGCGCTGGATATGTTCTGCATGTGATGACCGCCAGTGGCGCAGTTGCCGGGATGTTGGCACTCGAAGCTGTCATCTCAGGACACTTACGTGCTGCGCTGCTCTGGTTGATTGTCTGCCAAGTTCTAGATGGCCTAGATGGGCCGCTGGCCCGCAAATTAGATGTGACAATTTACGCCAGCCGTATTGATGGACACATTTTAGACTTAGTTGTTGATTATCTAACGTGTGTGGTTGTTCCGGTCGCTCTACTACTTTCGCAAGGTTTATTACCGGCTCATTATGCAACTGGCGTAGCAGCGTTAATTTTTCTCTCATCTGCGCTCTGGTTTGCACGTACAGATCAAGAGACTTCAGATCACTGGTTCAACGGTTTTCCAGCTGTTTGGAATCTGGCGATCCCAACGCTGCTCATTCTCGGCTCTGATAAAAATGAGGTTTTAATAACTTCACTTGTTCTCTGCGGTCTGCAGTTAACTAACGTTAAAATTCCCCACTTGGTCCGAGTAACCACCCTTCGAACCATTACCCTTCCGCTCACCGCTTTATATCTAATCGATCTAACATTTCTCTCCTGGAACTTCTCAGAGCTATCTGGTGACAAGATAAATGCAGCGCAGAAAATATTTTTAATCGCCTTCCCCGTTTACATCGCAGGTCTTTCAATTTGGAGAACCTGGTTTGCTAAATCTCAACAAATGAGAATTTAGAAATTACTTTCATACACAGGGGTTAGGTATAAACACCCCCCACCTGACCTGCACTTATCCTAAAAACGGCCACTTCTCAGATAGTTACCCACACCCCACCCACATGGATTTACACAGGAAAATGGGGTTA
>RGZI01000019.1 GCA_010031635.1 Actinomycetota bacterium | reverse complement strand
GGTGTTGATGATTTAGTTGTCGCTATTCCTGGCTCTGATCCAACAGACTTGTTAAATGTTTTAAATGCTATTGGAGGAGTTGAAGTAATTTCAATCGAGAAAGTCTAAATATTTAAGTTTTTGATATGAGTAAGTGCTGCTTTGCCAATATATGGCGCAGTTCCGAAATGCGAAAGTTCAAGTAATCGATTCCACTTTGCACTTCGTTCAGATCTATGGGTAACCGCTAAATCAACCAACCAATTTTCCTCAGTATCTCCAGATCGGGCTGAAACTACTGTTCCCCAATTTGAACCCTTGGCAGTCGTTAATGCAGTCAGTGCTGAATGCAATGTGCCGGCTTGATTAGGTTTAATTAAAATACAGTTTGCTTCTGAATTTGCGATCCCACTTATTAGGCGATCATTTTGGGTTGCGTAACGATCATCCCCAATTATTTGAATCCGATCACAATATTCACGTTGCTCTTTCCAGCCATCGTTGTCATCTTCGGCGGCGCCATCTTCAACGGAAATAATTGGGTATAGATCAAGCCACTTGCCCCACCTAGAAACAAATTGTGCTGAAGAAAGTTTTTTAATATTTCCACTCTCATGGATTTGATAATGGTCACCTTGGAATAATTGGGTTGCTGCGATATCAAGTGCGATTGCTACTTTTCCTGAGAGTCCAGCTTTGACAATTCCATCACTTACAAATTCGAGGGCCTGCTCATCAGATTGCAAGCGTGCCGTTATTCCACCTTCATCGGCAACCAATGATTGGTCATGCCCACTTTTGCTTAGTAAGGATTTTGTGGTTTCACGCACTTTCCAAACCCACTCCATCGCTTCTTCTATTGAAGTTGCACCGACTGGAACAGCCAGAATATCTTGCAGATCAATCGCTCCGCCTGCATGAGCCCCGCCTGAGAAAATATTTACCATCGGTAGTGGGAGAGTTGGTGTGCTATTTAAGTGCTGAGCAATAATTAAAAATGGTTCGGTATTATTTTTATTTGCAGTTGCTAACCAAGCCGCAAGAGTGATGGCAACTGGAATATGGCCACCATATTTAGAAAATGTCCGCGATGGATCATATTTACGAAGATTTTTATCTAACTCTGAAAAATCATCCCCGTTGATGCCGATTAAATTCGGAAGTACTTCTTTGCTGAAAAGTGTAATTGCTTCAGTCACGCTATTTCCTGCATAAGATTCCTTGTTATCCCGCAAAAATAAGGCTTCATGGGCGCCTGTACTAGCCCCAGACGGAGCAATAGCGTTAGCTGATTTATCGCCCAATGAAACGCGCGCCGCAACTGTTGGCATTCCCCGTGAATCAAGAACTTGCCAAAGATCAATCTTGGTAATTGCGCTCATAAATGTTTATTGCAACTGTTTACAGAACGCCAAATTTTGCAAATGCCGCACTTGGTGCCATTCCTTCACGAACTGCTTTGCGGAAATCGCTCTCCCCAGAGTTTTTCTCTTCAACTTTTGCAACAACAATATCGATCATATGTTGTGGGATAACGGCAACACCATCAACATCGCCAACAATCAAATCACCAGGATTTATAGTTACGCCATCTATTACTGCTTGCACATTATGCTCAACAACTTCGTAGCGACTATTAATATCTGTTGGGTCAGTTTCAACTCCAAATACTTTAAAACCCATTGCGCGCATTCTGCTTACATCGCGTACTGGACCATCGGTAAGTGCGCCAGCAACACCTTTGAAAGCGCAGGCAGTTGATAGCAATTCACCCCACAGCGCAGCACGTTTCATTCGGCCTGAAGGTGTTACATAAACTTGATCTTTTTGAATCGCATCAAGTGCGGCCAGCAAGCCGACATATGGAACTTCAGGATATGTATCTACAACTTCAAGCCTGACTGGAAATGCATAACCCATCATGACGCCATCGCCTGAGATCATGCTGACATCTGATTTCAATACTTGATTTCGGTAACCCAGATGATCTAAAACATCGGAAGTTAGGGCTGCTCCAAAGATTGTGCGGAGTCGGGTCAGGTCATGGGAGGGGCTAGCTGAGTTGTTTGCTGAAGTCATGGCCATAGCCTAGGGGATGGTGGAAATTGGTTGAATCGGTCTAATTCGCAAAGTTGGAACCATTCATTTTTCAATTTCACGCTCGAAAATCACCTCAAATCGGACAAATCTTAATTTATGATGCAAATTAAATATTGCTAAATATCCAATAAAAATAGGGTTACCAGCGGGTATTCAAATTGACTCCGGGGCAATGTAGGACAACCATTCACTCTGTAGTTCTGCTACATCCAAATACCCTCGCAGAGAATGGAATATGAATGCGTAAAAGCACATATCGCGTTGCTGCTGGTCTTGCTGTAATTGCACTTCTTGCAGCTGGTTGCTCAAAAAAGAGTGACACAGCCGCAACAGATGCAGCAGCAGCCCCAGCCGCCGCAGATCCACAGCTTGAAATCTTTACCTGGTGGTCATCAGGTGGAGAAGCAGCAGGTCTTGCTGAAATGGAAAAAATCTTTAAAACAAATAATCCAGACACCGAGTATGTAAATGCATCAATCGCCGGTGGCGCTGGAGTTAACGCAAAGGCTGTACTTACCAGCCGTCTAGAAGCAAATGATCCACCTGATTCATTCCAGGCACATGCTGGTATGGAACTTGATGGATATGTTAAATCTGGAAAACTTGAAGATTTAACTGATCTTTACAAATCTGAAGGATGGGACACAATTTTCCCAGCAGATTTAATTAAGACTCTTACCGTTGATGGCAAGATTTATTCAGTTCCAGTAAATATCCACCGTGCAAACGTTCTTTGGTGGAATCCTGCAACTGCAACCAAGGCTGGAATCACTGCCGCTCCTGCAACTCTCGATGAGTTCTTTGCTGATCTTGAGAAGTTTAAGAAAGCTGGCATCACCGGACTTGCACTTGCAGGTAACGGCGATTGGGCGATTGCTCACTTGATGGATTACATCCTGCTTGCATCTCTTGGTGCAGATTCATATGAAGGTCTCTTCAAGGGAACAACTTCATGGACTGGCCCAGAAGTAGCAGCAGCATTGAAGAACTTCCAGAAAGCACTTTCTTATGGAAATAAGGGTGCTGGAAACCTTGACTGGCCAGATGCTGGCAAGTTAGTAACCAGTGGAAAAGCTGGATTCTTCATCATGGGTGACTGGGCTTCGGCTCAGTGGCAATCAGAAGGTCTTGTACTAGGAACCGATTACGCCTGGGCACCTGCTCCAGGAACAGTTGGCATCTACCAATGGCTATCTGATTCATTCACACTTCCAATTGGAGCAAAGCACCGCAACGCCGGTCTAGCTTGGCTAAAAGTCTGTGGATCTAAAGAAGGTCAAGATGCATTTAACCCTAAGAAGGGTTCAATCTCTGCTCGTACCGACTCTGATCCAGCAGGTTATGACGACTATCTAAAAGCAGCTATGGAAATGTGGAAGACCGATCGTTTGGTTGGTTCAACAGTCCACGGAGTAAATGGCAACAACGCTTTGATGGCCGCATACAACACAGCAGTTGGTAAGTACTTCTCAGGTGGATTCAAGGACAATGCCGGTTTGGCAAAAGACCTTGATGCTGCTTACATGGCCGGAAAAGCCTAAGAAGTAAAATAATTTACGACTAACGCACAACTTTAGTTAGTTTTAGTTAGTTGCAAATTTGTAAGTGATCTCTGGTGGGTGGTGGAAACACCGCCCACCAGAATCATTAATTGGTAAGAGTTTTAAAGTGCAAGTAGAGTCAGACCCTTGGATTATTAAATAATTAGATTAATAAGTTTGTGAAAGGTTTTCTTAGATGGCAACGGTTCAAAGCAAACAATTATCCGCGCGAGTCGGTGGATTCTTTTTTGTATTACCATCCATAATCGCTATTGCAATTTTCGTGTACGGAATGATTGCTTACACCTTTAATGTCTCTTTGACTAACCGGAATTCGGCTTCAGTAAAAGATATTAAGCATGTGGGATTTAAAAATTACACTGAGCTTTTTGCCGATGAGCGTTTTATTCATGCACTTGGAAACCTTTTAAAGTTCACTGGTGTCTTTCTGGTCGGAACTTTAGTTTCAGGATTTATTATGGCTTTGCTACTCGAAAAAGGCGTAGCTGGTGAAGGTATATTCAGATCTTTTTACCTCTACCCGATGGCGATTTCCTTTATTGCAATGGGAACAGTTTGGCGTTGGCTGTTAAATTCAAGTCGCGATGGGGATGCTGGCGGATTAAATCTCGTTCTACAAAAAATTGGGCTCGGATTTTTACAAAATGATTGGTACTTATCTCCCCGTGGGGCGATGTATGCAATGGCAGTTCCGGCAATTTGGCAGATGAGTGGTTATGTTATGGCCCTATTTCTTGCTGGATTCCGCGGAATTCCGGATGATCTACGTGAAGCAGCCCGAGTAGATGGTGCCAGCGAATTTAAGATTTATCGGCATGTGCTTTTCCCACAATTAAGTCCAACATTTTTGACTGTTTTAATTATTTTAGGCCATATTTCCATGAAGGTATTTGATCTAATTATTGGCATCTCTGGAAAGAGTTACGTCACTGATGTACTGGCCGTGTATATGTGGCAAGTTACCTTTGATATTACAAACTTTGCTAAAGGTGCATCTATAGCAATGATTATTTTATTTTTGGTTGCGATAGTAGTTATTCCTTATCTGCGCCATGTAAATAAGACAGAGCGGGAGAACTAAATGAGTGCCGATATCGTAGATCGCATCACGCATTCGACAGCGCCTAAAAAGAATCGCAGGCAGCTTTCTGGAATTGCGCAATTTTGGTTGATTTTCCGCTACATATCATTAACCATTATTTTGGCGATGGTCATTTTGCCGATTTATGTTTTGGTAGTGAACTCATTTAAAGGAATTAGCGGTGTTTATCTAAATACAGCTTTCGAGCTACCTAAAACACTCAATTTCGAAACATGGTCGGCTGCTTGGGATTGGCTTGCCGTTCCGATGGGGCGAACACTTTTATTTGTTACGCAATCTTCAATAATCTCAGCCTTAATTGGATCTATTAACGGTTACGTGCTTTCAAAGTGGCGCTTTGCTGGTTCTAATGCAGTGTTTATGCTTTTTCTCTTCGGAATGTTTATTCCATATCAAGCGATCATGATTCCACTCACCCAATTTAATAAAGCAGTGGGATTGACCGGTTCAATCTACGTCCTTGTGTTGGCCCACGTGGTTTATGGAATTCCAATCTGTACCCTGATTTTCCGAAATTACTACGCCTCAATTCCAGATGAAATTATTGAAGCAGGGCGGGTAGATGGTGCATCAATGGTGCGCATTTACCGGGCAATAATTTTGCCATTATCAATCCCAGCATTTGTGGTGGTTTTAATTTGGCAATTCACATCAGCTTGGAATGATTTCCTTTTTGCGATTTTCCTAACAGGTGGATCACCAAAACTTGCAGTTGCCACAACCGCACTTAACTGGCTAACTGGAAGCTCAAATCAGGTTTACTACGGAAAGAATATGACCGCATCATTAATGGCATCTATCCCAACATTGTTGGTTTATATGTTCTTAGGACGGTACTTCCTACGTGGATTACTTAGTGGTTCGCTAAAAGGTTAGTCTTAAAGTAAATCTGCTCCATTAAGTAATGATTTAGCTTTTTCAATTACCTTTAATTTTGCCGAATCATTTAAATACTTCACTTGTGAAATCCCAACAACCCGCACCGCGGTAATGATGCCTACATGGTGACCCAGATTTTCGGGTACTTCTCCTCGTTGCTCTTTATATGAATCTAAGAAATTTGTGATCGTTGCCAGGAGCAAATCCTTTTGCTCTTCAAGATGGATTGATTTAATAATCAGATGAGCACACATAAAAGCTAGGTCAAATACGGGGGCACCTTGATGCGTAACTTCAAAATCTAAAACCCAAGTTCCACTTGGTCCGGCCAATATATTTTTAGGGGAGAAATCACCATGTACTGCGCACTCCATACTTTCCATTAACTCTTTCGCGCAGGTGGAGATTAGGGGTTCATGCTCCGGCCAAATTTTTGCCATTCCGCCGTAAAAAGCCCCAGCTCTTAAGTCGTAAAGTCTTTTCTTGCCATTTTCGATTCGTGGCGGGAGTCGCACTCCGGTGGTTTTGTTGTGCCAGATTCCAAGCACTTTACCTAATTCACTGCCAATTTTCGGGTCAACGACTCCCTCAAGCATCTGGAGACGCCATTCACTCATATCATCTGGTGCAAGTTCGAGCATGATGGCTAACTTGTCATCATTTCGTCCTAGTAATTTTGGAACAAAATTAGGTGTTAGTTCGTGATACATATTTATTGCATCGCCTTCAGCAAGAATTCGATCAATATCGGCTTCCCATGTTCCCGGTACTCGCAATTGGGCAAGTGCCCGCTTAATAACCCCAGATCCGCTATCCCAATTTACTTTTATGGTGTCACATGAGACTCCACCTGAAAGAGTTGTAGCGGTTATCTCTTTTGCATCGGGCACAAGGGATAACAGAGTTTGAGTTGCAAACTCAGCATCTGATGAACTCAATTGACAGCCATTTCGATCAATTGGGCAATGTGTAGCACGCGTGTTTTCACTCGAGAACGGCGTAAAGATGTAGCCAATTGCCGAGTGCAGCCTGGGTTAACTGTAATTACATAATCCAAATTCAGATCTTTAATATCTTCGATTTTTTTAGCGATAACTTTACGGCTATTTTTTCTTTGCAAAAGTGAGTAACTTCCAGCCGCTCCACAACACCCACTGGCATCTGGAATTTCTACATAATCACCTAACGATTTAAGAATTTCGCGCGGTTGCTTAAATATGCCCAAGCCATTGCGCAAATGACATGAATCTTGAAAGCCAATACGAATTTTTTTGCCATTTTTTTCAATCGGTTTTAAGAGTTTTTCTTGCGCAGACCACCATTGGGAAAATTCATTTACTCGCTCATTTCCAATTACTGCTGCTAGGTGAGCTGCGCAACCTCCGGCGGTTGTAAGAATTGTTCCGGATAATTTTTCACCCAACTCTTTGGCCATCTCTTTGCCGCGTTCCAACTCGCCATTGTGGGCATGTAGCGCTCCACAACATCCTTGATTTTTGGTAATTGAAACTTCAGGTGCGATCCGAGCAACAGTTCTACTAACTTTAGGAAATAAAACTCTTTCAAAGCAGCCCATCATTAAATTTAGATTTGGATCTGCTTTTCGCTCACGTGCTGTTGGTGAGATGACACCCATGGCTCGCACTCGCCACTTGGATTTCACTGCTTCAAATAATCCACGCACAATCAGTGGGCGATTCTTTCCTTGCCAACTTATTTCCCGCCACTCTTCAAGTAGCACCCCGTACTCAACTCCCGCCGGACAAACTGGTTCGCAGGCTCGACATCCAAGACAGAATGAGGATTCTGCAAGCGCATCACTAAATGGCATTTTCCCATCTTGCAGTGCTCGCATCAATGTGATGCGACCACGAGGGGATGATTGCTCATCTCCAGTTAATTGGTATGTGGGGCAAGCAGGCAAGCAATAACCGCATGAGATACAGCGATCTAATTTACTTTGGGTAAATTTATCGGTCATGAACCCAGCCTGCCTGGATTCAAAATTCCAGCCGGATCAAAAACTGATTTAATTCCACGTTGTAATTGCATTTGGCCTTCACCTAAGCGCGCAGTTAGGTAAGGCAACTTTGCGCTACCCACGCCATGCTCGCCGGTGATAGTCCCACCTAGTGCAAGTGCCATTTCAAATATTTCCTTGAGCGCCTTTTCGGCACCATGCACTGCCCTCTCATCATTTTTATCAACCACAATCGTTGGGTGCAGATTTCCATCACCGGCATGCCCAAATGTTCCAATTAAAACTTGATTCTTTTTGCCTATTTCATTTATTCCTTTAACTGCATCACTCATTATTGGGCGAGGTACTGAGATATCTTCTAAAATCGATAATGTTCCAAGTCTGGCAAGTGCCGGAAGAGAGCATCTACGCGCATACAAAAGCGCATCAGCGGAAGCGGTATCAGCAGCGAGGGTTACTCCACGCGAGCCACTTACTTCAGCCGCAATCTGGGCCATCTTGCTAACAGCTGCATCGATAAAATCAGGTTCACCATCATCACCAAATAATAAAAGTGCTCCAGCTTGAGTATCCAAACCAAGGTGCGCAAACTCTTCTACAGCCAAGATGCATGGGTTATCGAGGAACTCCATGGTGGCTGGCAAGATTCCGGCACGCACGACTTGATCAACAGCATTTGATGCGGCAGCTAAATCGGTGAAGTAAGCCACTCCATATTTAGCAGCACGTGGACGGGGATTTAAAATAGTAGTTATCTCGGTAAAAATTCCAAGTGTGCCTTCGCTACCCACAAACAATCTAGTTAAGTCATAGCCGGCAACATCTTTAACCATTCGCGAACCAGTTCGAATAACTTCGCCAGTTCCAGTCACAACTTCTAACCCTAAAATATAATTCTTAGTTGTTCCATATTTCAATCCGCGTAAACCGCCTGCACTTGTTGCAACATTGCCGCCGATTGTTGAAACATTTTTCGAACCTGGATCGGGAACAAACATCAAACCTTCTTTTGCAACAGTTTCATCAAGAGTTTGATTAGTAACTCCGGGCTGCACAACTGCCAACATTTGCGCACGATCTACTTCAAGAATTTTATTCATCTTGTTCATGCTTAAAACAATTCCACCATTTAATGGAACAGTCGCCGCACATAAATTACTTCCGGCTCCTCGAGCAATGATTGGAGTTTTAGTGCTTGCCGCAAATTTTACGATCTCCACAACTTCTTGGGTAGACCTTGGTGTAACAACAACTTCTGGCAATCCATGAAACAGTGGAGTCGCATCACGACTATAACTCTCTAGAGCAACGGCATCACCATGCACTATCTCAGCGCCAACCAGAGCAGTAAGCCGGTCAACCAATTTTCGGTTGTCGCGGTTTGGGGCTGATGACATTGAGGCTTGCCCGCCTTTCTGCGGTTATTTGGGGGTACTCAAATGAGGGCTCCTCGCCGTAGAGTACCGCTCAAAGATAACCATAAATGGGGGCAAAATGCAGGTAACTGTCTTTGATCAGCGACGCAATATTCTCGGTGAGGGCCCAACCGCCACCGGCGCTAAAAATCAGCAGATTCAATGGGTCGACATTATGGGCAAGCTGGTTCGCACCCGACATTTAATTACTGGAGAAATTTCCGAATATCAGACAGCGGAGCATGTTGGTTTTGCTATTCCGCGAAAAAATGGCGGAGATGTAATTGGCACGGCAAGTGGCCCACATCTTCGTGATGCAGATGGAACTTTGCATAAATTGCCAACTCGCGTAGATGCTGATGGTTTTAGTGCAACCCAGATAGTTCGCTGGAATGACGGAAAGATCTCTCCTGCTGGAGATTTATTTTTAGGGACTATGGGATATAAATTTGAAAACAATGCCGCCGCTCTTTATCAGATGCGCGGAGATGGAAAACACATGCGCCGGATTTTTGGAGATGTAACAATCAGCAATGGCCTTGATTGGAGTCCTGATGGAAAAACCATGTTTTACATTGACACAACTTTGCAGAGAGTTGATAAATTAGATGTAGTAGAAAGAGATGTAATCAACCGTCGTCCATTTATAAATTTCCCAGAGAGCATGGGAATGCCAGATGGAATGTCAGTTGATGCAAATGGAAATCTTTGGGTCGCATTTTGGACTGGCTCGGCAGTACGTTGCTTTGATGGAGAAAACGGCAAGCAACTTGATGAAGTAAATTGCCCAACCCCCAGAATTACTTCTTGTGTATTTGCTGGTGAAAATCTAGATCAATTAATTATCACTAGCGCTCGCGAAGAAAGTGAAGTAGGAGAACCAAAGGAATCAGGAATGACATTTATGGCAACTCCCGGGGTGCGCGGTCAAAAGACCACCCTCTTCGGGGCGTAATGCCTGACCTATATACCTTCGGCGAAGCAATGGCATTGTTTCTATCGGAGGACACCGATTCAGTTATTGATGCGAAGTTGTATCGCAGAAGCACTGCAGGCGCCGAAGGCAATGTCGCAGTAGCAGTTTCTAGACTCGGTTTGCACGCACATTTTTATACCCACCTCGGAGCAGATGAGTTAGGCACCGCAATCCTTGATGATTTTATCGCTGAAGGCGTAGATGTCTCTGAAGTTAAGCGAGTGCCAGAATTTAGTGGCACAATGATTAGAAATCCTGGAACTACCCGTCCTGTTGAAGCGACATATTTAAGAAAGGGTGCCGCAGCAACAACAATTTCGCCAACTGATATTAATTTAGGAATGCTGCACTCATCGAAATGGGTTCATGCCACGGGAATTACTTGTGCAATATCTACCTCAGCCGCAAGTGCTGTTGAATTTGCATTAACAAAAGCAAGAGCAGCAAAGATCGCTTGTAGTTTAGATTTAAATATTAGAAGAAAGTTGTGGAGCGAAGCTCAAGCAAGAGTAGTTCTTGAACCTCTAGCTCATGATCTTGATCTACTTATTGGTGGAGAAGATGAGTACCTTGCAATCTTCGGTGAAAATGATCCAAAACGCGCCTTGGAATTAGTTGCAGATCGTGGTTGCAAAATTGCGATAATGACAAAAGGTGACCAGAAAATTCGTTACCTTATTAATGGTGAGTTCGGGGAAGTGACGCCACCTAAAGTTAAAGCTGTTGATCCAGTCGGATCAGGAGACGCATTTACAGGTGGGGTAATCGCAGGGTTGCTAAGTGGTTTGAGTACAGTAGATGCGATTAAACAGGGCAGCGTTTCAGGTGCGCGCGTAGCAAGCCAATTTGGTGATTGGGCTGGATTGCCAACTGGGGTTAAAGGTAGAACTGATCCAGCGATAATTGCCCAACTAACTGGAGGAGCCCAATGAGTGTTGTCGATACATTATTGAAAAGTGGTGCAGTTGCGATTGTTCGAACTGCTGATCAAGGTAGTTGTCAGGAAGCCGCCGATGCAATTGTTGGCGCTGGATTAACTTCAATAGAAATTACCCTCACAACTCCAGGTGCGCTTGATGTAATTGCCTCATTGGCAGCACGTAAGAATGTTTGCGTTGGAGTAGGAACGGTTTTAACAACTACAGATGTAGCAAATGCAGCAAAAGCTGGTGCAACTTTTGTGGTTTCTCCAAATACAAATCCTGAAGTTATTGCGGCCACTAAAAAGGCTGGTTTGATTTCAATTCCTGGAGTTGCCACTCCAAGTGATGTTGCTACCGCACTTGCCGCAGGTGCTGATGTGTTGAAATTATTTCCGGCATCTTCATATGGGCCGGCTCATCTAAAAGCATTACGTGATCCATTTCCGGGAAATCTTTGGTGTCCCACCGGCGGATTGAGCGTCGCTGCGGTCCCAGATTGGTTCGCTGCTGGTGCAAATATGGTTGGCCTTGGTGGCCCCCTTCTAAAAGGCGGCCTGAGTGCTATCCCAGCAAATGTGGCCGCATTCTTGGCTGTTGTTGCGCAAGTAAGAGAGATAAACTCCTGATCATGAAATTACCAAATGACCATATTTTAGTAACTGGTGGCGCAAAAGGAATTGGGGCTGCAATTGTGCTCGATGCAGCACAGGCCGGAGCACGTGTCTCCTTCGTAGATATCGATGTTGCGGGTTCTGAAAAATACCTTGGTGAATTAATAGCTGCCGGCCATAAAGTTGAATTTGAACGTGCCGATGTGGGAATTTTTGCTGATCTAGAACAGGCGCACAAAAAGTTAGTGGCCAAACAGGGTGATTTTACTGGCGTAGTAAATAATGCCGGCGTCGGTTCAAGTGCTGATCCAGTAACAATGACGGACGAAGAATGGGATGTTTTTTTTGCTATTGATATGAAATCAATTTGGCACACTGCAAAACTAACTTTGCCGGCAATGCGTAAAGCGCGAAAAGGCTCCATTGTAAATATTGCATCGATCCATGCTCGTCTCACAGCCCCAAATTACTTTCCTTATGGTGCCGCTAAATCTGCAGTTCTTGGATTAACTCGAAATTTAGGAATTGATGAGGGTCCAAACAATATTCGATGTAATGCGGTTTCACCTGGTTACATCATGACTCAAATGGCAGAGGCTTGGTATGCCGAAGAAGAAGGAAGATATGAACATGCACTTTCAGTTCAATCCATGGGCCGTGTAGGTCAGCCAATTGAAATCGCTAAGGTTGTAACTTTTCTACTCTCAGATGCTGCCTCTTTTGTAAATGGATCAGATTGGGCTGTAGATGGCGGAATAGGAGCGCGGTCAGTATGAGTTCAACAAATTCAACAAATTCAACAAATTCAACAAATTCAACAAATTCAACAAATTCAACAAATTCAACAAATTCAACAATGTCATTAAAAGGTCATCACGTATTAGTAACTGGTGGATCTCAAGGAATTGGCGCAGCTATTGTTGTAGATGCTGCTGCTGAAGGTGCTCGAGTTTCATTTTTTGATATTGATGTAGAACGCGGTGAAGCACTAGCCGCTAAATTAAATTCCGAAGGTAACCAAGTTCAGTTTATTAAAGCTGATGTTTCAAAGTTTGCGCCTTTCAAATCAGCTTATGATGCAGCAGTGGCAAAATTTGGCCCGGTAACTGCAGCCTGTTCTAATGCTGGGCGAAACTCTTATGCTGATCCAGTCACTTACACAGATGAAGAGTGGGAGTCATTTTTTGCACTTGATTTAAAATCAAGTTGGTACATTTCAAAATTATGTTTACCTGAGATGCGCAAAGCCAAAAAAGGATCAATTGTTTTTATCTCATCGATTCATGGTCGGATGACCGCACCAAATTATTTTCCATACTCTGCTGCAAAAGGTGGATTAATTGGCTTAGCTCGCAACTTGGCTCTTGATGAGGGCCCACGAAATATCCGGACCAACACAGTTTCTCCGGGATATACCTTGACCGCATTAGTTCACTCTTATTTCGACCTTTACCCTGATCGCAAAGCTGATGCTGAAGCGGTGCAACCTATGGCGCGAATGGGAAATCCTTCGGAAATTGCAAAAGTTGTTTCATTTGTTATGTCTGATGGCGCCTCATTTATCAATGGTGCAGATTTAATGGTTGATGGTGGGCTTCACGCACGGTTTGCTTAATCAAATTTTGCAGGGACAAAAGAGGGAGTAATAAATGTCTGAATGGAAAAGCAGTCGCGATCCTAAAGGTCCAATGCATGCTGGTATTTCATTATTAAGTAATCAAAATGTCGTTAGTGCTGATGCGGATAATCTGCCTGAGAGCACAAAGCGATTTTCTGACGGCAGCCGTTGGAAAGTAGAGATTCCCTCCGTTGAAGGTCCAGCTGCGATGCGAGTTGTTATCGAAGAGGCTGCAAAACATAAATTAGCTTTCCATCGCGCAAGCCAAGGCAGTGGAATCATGATGCTGACAGATCCAGAGATAAAAGAATTTTTAGAGTTAGGTGAAAAAGCGAAAGCTGAAGTTTGTCTATTCGTCGGCCCACGATCATCTTGGGATATCGGACGTGCCACAATCGGCACATCAAGTGCAACAGTTCATCCATCACTTCGTGGCGCTGACCAACTTCGTTTTGCCGTTGAAGATGTACTGCATGGAGTAAAGCTAGGAGTTAAATCAGTTTTAGTTGGTGATATCGGATTGCTTGATGTTTTAGGAAAAGCAAAGCGCAGTGGAGATCTACCTGGAGATTTAGTTTTAAAAACCTCAGTAGCGCTTCCTTGTAATAATCCAGCCACTGCAGCCCTGTATGAAGATCTTGGCGCATCCACTTTGAATTTAACTACCGATCTTTCGTTGGCTCAAATTTCAGCAATACGTTCGCAAGTTGACGTGCCAGTTGATGTTTATGTTGAAGCTGCTGATGATTTTGGGGGAGCGGTTCGTCACTACGAAGTTCCAGATTTAGTTCGCGTTGCTGCTCCGATTTATTTGAAATTCACGGTTCGGAATGCTCCTGGGCTATATCCATCTGGTGCTCATTTGCAAGGTGCAGTTGAAGCAACTGCACGTGAGCGAGTGCGTCGCGCTGCAATCGGAACTGGAATGCTTACTCGCTACGGAATGATCTAAAAATTTCGCTAAGCAAAGCTTTCACCTCCAAAATATCAATTCAGAGCGCGCAAATTGGAAGCGAAAATCCACTTCCGATTTTTCGAAATCAAAATAGAGATCGCTCTGTAAAGTTTCTAAATGAATTTTCGGAAGAGCAGAGTAATTTAGTTGGATATGAAACAGGGGAAATCTATCTTCCACACCGATGGCAAGATAGATACACCAGAGAATTAGAAGCACGAGACATTTCCACTGTAGTTCTTGAAAATGAAAATTTACGAGCAACTTTCTTGCCTGAACTTGGTGGACGACTCTATTCACTTTTTGATAAAGAGAATCAGCAAGAATTACTATTTGCTAATCCAATTCTCCAATTTGCCAACCTTTCAATTCTAAACGCTTGGTTTTCAGGGGGCATTGAATGGAACATGGGGCAATATGGCCACACATTCGGAACTTGTGCACCTGTGCATATTGCAAAATTAATAGATGAGACCGGTAATGAATTTATTCGGATTTATGATTATGAAAGAACCCGGAATTTCTACTGGGCTATTGATTGCCATTTGCCCACAGGTGCGAAGAATTTAAGAGTTCATGTTCGAATAATTAATGATCGCGCCGAGATGACACCAATGTATTGGTGGACAAATATTGCTGTCCGTGAAACTCCAAAAGCCCGCGTATTTGGAAGTACGGATGAGGTCATATTCGTAGATCAAGGTTTTGCTGGTTATGGAACTGGCAAATTGCCTTATCTGCCAACAGTTCCTGATGTTGACCTTTCTTTTCCACAAAATTTTCCATTTGCCAATGAGTATTTCTTTCAAAATCCCAAGTCGATAAGTTCTCCATGGGAATCAATCCTTTACGAGGACGGCCAAGTGTTTTATGAACGAAGCACTGCGGCATTGCGTTACAAAAAGATGTTTTGCTGGGGAAACCATATTGGTGGGCGAGGCTGGCAGGAGTTTTTATCTGATGCTTCATCCGCTGATTTTTCACCGTATTTAGAGTTGCAAGCCGGTTTGGCTCCAACCCAACTGCATGGATACCAAATGGCTGGAAATTCCACAATTTCATTTACGCAATTTTTCGGTAGCTTTACAAAAATCGAAAATCAAAAACTTTTAGATTCCAAATGGTCAGACGCTCAGCAACAAATTTCAAATCAAATTGAAAAAGCGGTCCCAACAGATTTATTTGATAGTGAGAATCTACGTTTTGAAAAATTAGCTACTAAAGAACCAGCAGAGCTGCTTTTTCAAGGTAGTGGCTGGGGTTTACTTGAGCAGTTGCGAAGGCAGAGATCAGGGGAGGGGATCCCATCTGGGTTTCGATTTAAATCTTCCGATAATGCGCAGATAGGTGAATGGATTGAACTTCTTGAAAGTGGAAATTTTCCAGAATTCGAGGTGAGTAACACCCCCACATCATGGATGGTTCAGAAAGAGTGGATCTCACTTCTAGAAAATAGCCGACAAAATTGGTTGAGCGCTTTACATATTGGAAATTACTATTTTGAAATTGGACAAAGTGAAGCCGCGATTGAGCAGTGGAAGAAATCTCTCGATTACAGCCCATCGCCTTGGGCCTTACGTAATCTTGCGATTGCGCAAAGAGAAGCTGGGAATATGTTGCCCGCCCTGGAACTTTATGAAGAAGCGATAAGTAAATTCGCAACTAATTTGCATGATGCATTTTATGAAGAGTATTTGCAATTACTGATTACTGCCGAAAGAGACGAACAGCTTTGGAAAATATATACTGAAACTTTTGCAAATAGGGTTCCAAGTGAACGCGTTGACTTGGCCGCCGCTAAAGCTGCCTTGCAGTTAGGTCATTATCAATTTTTGGAGCAGATTTTTACCCGTACTTTTGCGCAAATTCGTGAAGGTGAATCCACATTAGTGGCGATCTGGTTTGAGTATCAGGCCATCTTAGAGGGGCAGCGATTAGGGGTTGTTGTTGATGATCAAATAAGAGTGCAGGTCAAGCAAAGTACTCGCCCTCCAAAAAATATAGATTTTCGGATGATCGAGGGTTAGCAAAATCTGGCACTTCGAATAGTATTAAGCCATGAGCGATAAGGGTGTAAATAAGAACAATACCAAGACCAAAACCAAGAATGTAAAGCGGCAATTCCCAAAATGGCGTGACCTAAAGCCATTATTGGTTTTCACTGTGCCAACTTTGAAACGCAAAAAAGCCCGTCTCGCTGCCGCATACACAATCTGGGATTTGCGCGATATCGCCAAAAAACGAACACCAACTGGTCCATTTGATTACACAGATGGTTCTGCGGAATCGGAAGTTAGCCTTGCGCGCGCTCGTCAGGCGTATCAAGATATTGAATTTAATCCAAGCATCCTTAAAGATGTTTCTAAAGCTGACCTTTCATGTGAAGTATTAGGGCAAAAGTTTTCCATGCCGATGGGAATCGCACCCACAGGTTTTGCGCGCATGATGCAAACCGAAGGAGAGATTGCTGGTGCCAGAGCGGCGGAGAAATTTGGAATCCCTTTTTCACTTTCAACACTTGGAACAACAACCATTGAAGATGTAGTTGCTGCAGCACCAAACGGCAGCAACTGGTTTCAGCTATATATGTGGAAAGACCGCGAAGGAAGCATGGCGTTGGTTGAGCGAGCTCAAAAAGCCGGCGTAAAAAACTTATTGCTCACAGTAGATGTACCTGCATCAGGGCAGCGAATTAGAGATTACCGGAATGGTTTAACAGTTCCACCACGTTTGAGCGCCAAAACTGTGATTGATGCTTTGCCAAGGCCGGCCTGGTGTATTAATTTCTTGACTACACCTGCAATTCAATTCGCCTCACTATCAAATTGGCCAGGAACTGTTGGTGAATTACTTGATTACATGTTTGACCCAACTATGACTTTTGAAGATTTGAAGTGGGTGCGTGAACAGTGGAAAGGTAATTTGATCATAAAAGGTGTCCAAAATTTGGAGGATGCCAAGAAATCTGCTGAATTAGGTGCTGATGCAGTCTTGCTTTCAAACCACGGTGGCCGGCAATTAGATAGGGCAGCTGCACCGCTTCATCTTTTGGCAGATATCAGAAAAGAGTTTGCTAAAGATTACGAAATACATATTGACACTGGAATTATGCATGGAGGTGATGTTCTCGCAGCTGTTGCATTAGGCGCAAAATTTACCTATGTCGGCCGCGCATATCTTTATGGATTGATGGCCGGGGGACAAGATGGAGTTGAACGAGCGCTAGAGATAATGCAATCTCAAATGATTCGAAATATGAAATTACTTGGTGTTTCTACTCTGGAAGAGTTAACTCCAAAACATGTGAAACTTTTAAACCGTCATTAATTTTCTTTTTAATTAAGGACGACCGAGTACATCCATAGTTTTAATTAAGAACTCACGCGAGCCGGCAATGTGTGCATGCAATGCCGAACTTGCTCGCTCTGGATCTTTGGCGATAATTGCGGCGGTAACCTCTTTGTGTTCAGCAATTGATAGATGGCCAGTGTCCGCTGAATAGTAATGTCGAAATAGATCAGTCACCGCATTTTCATCTACTGAGTGTTTATTTCGTTGATTGTTTTGACTTTTTTCAGAAAAATAGAGCCGATATAAATGTAGGTGGCAGTGCGTTCGTTCATAGGCCATCATTACTGAATTATTCCCAGATAATCTGGCAACTAAATTGTGGAAACGAGCATCATGCTCGGTAATTGCGACAAAAGAATCCTCTTGCATGGTCGCTTCATCGGCAAGTGTTAATTCTCGTTGCAAGGCATCGCGCCCAGCCTCATTTATATTTTCGGCAGCTTGCGCCGCCCCCCAAGGTTCAATCAATAATCTAAATTGAAATAAATCATCAAACTCTTTTTTAGTAATCAGTGGGGTAGCGGCATAACCTTTAAGCGCTTCTTTAATTACTAACCCTTCAGATTCGAGGCGGGCAAGTGCTTCACGTATCGGGGTTTGCGAAACCCCGATCGCTCTACTTAAACCATCAATACTGATGTGTTCACCAGGTGTAATTTCGTAATGCAAAATCAACTCACGGATATGATCAAAAGTGTCATCTGATAAGGCGCTATGACGCGGAATATGGCGTGGACCAAGGTTGTAATTACTCATGAATGGCCCCCTTCAAAGGAGTTTAGGTAACCCTACTTGAGTTATTTAGGAATCCGTAAACCTTGCATTCCACCATCAATACCTAATGCAGTGCCAGTGATGGCGCTTTGCATTGGGCTTGCCAAAAATGCAATCGAACTTGCGATCTCCTCTGAGGTAACCAAGCGACCAGAAGGTTGGCGAGCTTCCAGACGCGCACGTTCTGCAACTGGATCAGCAGCTTGGGCAAGCAAACGTTGCACCCATGGAGTGTCTGCAGTTCCTGGATTAACACAGTTAACGCGGATCTTGTCATTAATTAGATCGCAAGCCATTGCAAGAGTAAGAGTTAAAACTGCACCTTTTGAAGCACTGTAAATTGCTCGGTTGGGAATTCCAGCAGTAGCGGCAACTGAACAAACATTTACGATTGCGCCACTTTTGCTTTTACGCATTGAAGGAAGAGCAGTGCGTGAGACGCGGGCTAATCCATAAACGTTGATATTGAAAACTTTTTCCCAATTTGCATCAGATTCGCTTTCAATTGTTCCGATTGATCCGATTGCAGCGTTATTAATTAGTACGTCGATAACTGAGGTTTTATTAGCAACTTCGGCAAAAGCTTTTTCTACAGAAGGAGTGTCACTAACATCGCATTCAATCCATGAAGCAACACCTTTGGCTTCCATCTCACCTTTATTTAGGTCAAGACCGTAAACAGTCGCCCCTTTTTCATGCAGCAATGTGGCGGTTGCGAGTCCAATTCCAGAGCCGGCTCCGGTAACAACTGCAGTCAATCCCTCAAACTCACGTGGTGACATTTTTTACGCCTCTCTAGCGGTAGTTCCGTTCCTGGTATCTCTGAGCTCTTACTCTTTCCGTACTTTACTCTCCTTTATCACTTACTTAACTTGCCGCACTTGCCGTGCTTGTCTTACACAAAATCTTTCCACTGCGACCCTGTTGGGTAGGTGAAATCAGCCAAACTAGCTTTCAACATCTCAGCGCCAGCACCCGGCTTTGAAGGCGGGAAGTATTTTCCATTGCGCACATCTGTTGGGAGTGCCATGTGCTCATGCAAGTGATCCATATACTCAATTATTCGATCGTCGTGGTGGCCGGAAACAGCTACTGCATCAAACATTGCAAAATGTTGGACCATTTCACATAACCCAACTCCACCTGCGTGGGGACATACTGGAATGCCAAATTTTGCGGCCAGTAAAACATTTGCCACATTCTCATTTACTCCACCAACCCGTGCAGAGTCGATCTGCATGAAAGACAAGCCTTTGAGTTGTAAGAATTGTTTAAACATCACTCGATTAGCGCAAGCTTCACCAGTTGCAACTTTTACCGGCGCAATTCCTTTGGCTATTGCAGCGTGACCGACGACATCATCTGGATTTGTTGGTTCTTCAACCCAATGCAGATTTACATCGCCTAGCGCATTGATCCAATCAATTGCTTCTTGCACATCCCAAACCTGATTAGCATCAACTGCAAGTTTTACATTTGGTCCCACTGCTTCGCGAGCGAGTTTTAGTCGACGCTTGTCATCTTCTAAAGATCCACCGCATTTTAATTTAATTAATGTGAATCCATCAGCGACAGCCTCTTTGGATAAACGCACCATTTTTTCATCGGTGTATCCCAGCCAACCTGGTGTAGTTGTATAGGCGGGCAATCCTTCAGCGAGCATTTTTGCTTCATTTGCTGCATGATTTGGTTGAACTTTCTTAAGCATTTCTAATGCTTCGGCAGGTGTGAGCGCATCGGTTAAATAACGCCAATCAACTAATTCGACAATTTCTTCAGGTGACATATCCACAAGTAATTTCCAAAGTGGTTTTCCGGCTATTTTGCAAATTAGATCCCAGACTGCAGTAAGAACTGCACCAGTTGCCATATGGGTTACGCCTTTTTCCGGCCCAAGCCAACGCACCTGACTATCACGGACTAACTCTTGCGCAAGTGCACCCATAGATTTAGCAAGTTCTCCAAGATCGCGACCTATCAAAGTTTGCGCAATTAAATCTATGGAATCACAAGCAAGATCGTTGCCACGTCCGAGCGTAAAAACAAATCCATTTCCTTCAAGACCCGGCGTATCTGTCTCTAAAGTCAGATACGCCGCGGAATAATCAGGATCTTTATTCATTGCATCCGAACCATCTAATCCACGCGATGTAGGAAAACGCACATCTAAAGTTTTAAAACCAGTGATCTTTGCCATTCGCGTACTTACTTCCTTACTTCAGATTAGAATTGGGAGTTTATTTAGGCTTTGAGAAACTTTGCCAACTCTTTTGGAGCGCCCTTTTCAGCCCATAAAGTTTCGTATCCAATTCCAGGTCCTTTAGGAGCATGGATCATCCCATTTTTATCTACTGGAAGATCCTGACCCAATTCAGTAAACGGATTGTCTTTGACTAGGGATTCGTAATAAGTGTTGTTTTTAATCGCCATACAAAGATGTGCTTGTTCCAAGCCCATTCCATGTACTTCTGCGCGAAGGTGGTAAGCATCGGCCAAGTGGGCGATTCGCATTGCACCTGTAAAGCCACCACGCAAAAATGTGGAAACGCGAAGTGCGCTTGCCACACCAGTTGCAACGAAATCTCCAGCGCTCATATGTGCACCATCGGTTACTTCACCAAGTAGCAATGGAATCCGTACTCGCTCACCTAGCCACTTGTAAGCGGTTATCGAGAACTCACGCATTGGCTCTTCATACCAAAGGAAGTCAGCCTCATCTAATGCATGTCCAAGATAAACCGCATCCATCAAATCAAAACCAGCTGAACCGTCATACATAAGTGCGATATCAGGACCAACATGTGCGCGAAGTTTTAATGACAACTCAGCATCTTTTTTAGCATCACCGAAAGCGTGCAACTTAATTGCTTTGTATCCACGGTCTATACATTGTGACGCGATATCTAGAAACTCTGGAATTGAGGAGTAAGTAACAGTTGATGCGTAAGCAGGAATTGATTCGCGGTAACCACCGAGCAATTTATAAACTGGAAGGTTGGCAGCTTTCGCAGCGATATCCCAAAGGGCCACATCAATTACGTGCGCCATATTTGGAGCGAATCTTTCAATGCGATCTAACTCCCAAACGCGCTCCCAAAGGTGTTCGCGCATAAGGGGGTCTTGTCCAACCATTTCCGCACGGAAACGACGATCAACATAATCCTTCAAAATCACACCACGTGCTGCGGTGGCAAAACCGGTTATTCCAGCATCAGTTTCAATTACTAGCCAACCACCAACAGTTGCCCCGTCAGAGCCGGGGACATTTTTGCGCCAAACAAAAGGAGGATGAACTGCTGGGCGATCTACCAAGATGACTTCAATATTTGTTATTTTCATTTTCACTCCTAAAGGTCAGGTGCTAGTAACTAGGTAAGTGCTGCTGATGGGGTGCATAATTATTAACAGCAAAGTAGTACGAATTGTCCTAAATTGCTAGAGCGTGATCTGTTTGGCTAATTGCTCAGCCAAACCAAAGAGTTTCCGCTCTGGAGCCTGCTGATCTACTTGATTGACCGGGATTTTTGTTTTGAGTGCTGCTTGGCCCGCTCAGGAATCGTTGACTCGGGGCAGAATTGGTGCTTCGGCTAAGGGATGATTCAGTAGAGTTCTGCCACTCTAGGGCCGAGAGTCTGGGAAAAAAAGGGAGTGGAATGAGCGCGCAATTTATTCATCCATTTACTTTTGGGGATCGTACTCAATCTGATTTGTTAGGCGGAAAAGGCGCAAACCTGGCCGAAATGGTGCGAATGGGATTGCCGGTACCTCCAGGTTTTACAATTACTACACAAGCATGTCGCGAATATCTCTCTTCAGGAGAAATGCCGTCAGGATTAAACGCAGAAATTAATAATTCATTAAATGAACTTGAAAAAAGCCTAGACAAAAAATTTGGTGATCCGACTAAACCATTACTAGTTTCAGTTCGTTCTGGAGCAAAATTTTCGATGCCGGGAATGATGGAAACTGTTCTTAATGTGGGCATGACGCCTGAAGTTGCCGAAGGTTTAGCAAAAATATCTGGAAATGAAAAATTTGCGTGGGACTCTTATCGCCGCTTTATAGATATGTATGGGCGCATAGTTTGTGATGTTCCGCCTGCAGAGTTTCATCAAATCGAAAATCGAATTCTTGAGTCTCACGCGGTTAAAACCATTCAGCAGTTAGATTCAGCTGGCCTGCAAGCATTGGCTGCTGCATTTATTAAAGAGATTGAGATTGTTACGGGTAAACCATTTCCAACTGATCCACGTGAACATTTAATAAGTTCAGTCGAAGCAGTATTCCACTCATGGAATTCTGAGCGCGCGCAGTTATATCGACGTCGCGAGCGCATCTCTTCCGACCTTGGAACAGCAGTAAATATTCAATCAATGGTTTTTGGAAATTTAAGTGATGATTCGGGAACCGGAGTTGCATTCACTCGCGATCCTGCAACTGGTGAAGTTGGAAGTTACGGAGATTACTTAGACCGTGCTCAGGGTGAGGATGTGGTTGCTGGAATCCGCAACACAATGTCACTTGCGGATATGGCTAAAAAAGAGCCAGTTGTCCATGCCGAACTTGAAAAAGTTATGGCCTTGCTTGAGGACCATTATCGCGATTTGTGTGACATCGAATTTACGGTGGAGCGCGGAAAGCTCTGGATCCTACAAACCCGCGTTGGCAAGCGAACTGCCGAAGCGGCTTTCCGCATCGCAACTCAATTAGTTGATGAAGGCAAAATTACAATGGATGAAGCGCTCTCTCGCACATCTGGGGATCAATTAGTCCAATTAATGTTTCCGCAATTTGATTTAAGTGGATCAATCCAGGAGATTGCGCGTGGAATTCCAGCCTCTCCAGGTGCTGCAGTAGGAGAAGTTGTTTTTGATTCGCGCCGAGCATTTGATTTGGCCAGAAGCGGTAAAAAAGTAATTTTAGTAAGACGGGAAACTAGTCCGGATGATTTAGTTGGAATAGTTGCAGCAGAAGGAATTTTAACTAGCCGTGGAGGTAAAACTTCACACGCTGCAGTAGTTGCTCGAGGAAT
>RGZI01000180.1 GCA_010031635.1 Actinomycetota bacterium | reverse complement strand
TAACAATCATGAACTTTGTCCATATCGCCTTGACAGTATTTATTTCACTAGGCAACTGGAACCGTTCACGTTTAGGGCTTTATAAGGCAGATCACTGGCACGTTGATATCGTCAACGTCTGGTGGATTTGGATGACTGTGTCATCATTACTGGGTGCATTTGCCCTCTCCTTCACCTAAAAAAAATAGTAACTGGCTCAGCCTCTACATCGCCTTAGGCGTTGTATGGGGCTGTTCCTTTATCTTCATAAAGTTAGGTTTGGAATTTCTAACCCCCGTAGGTGTTGCTTTTGGCCGTGTTTCCTTAGGCGCACTCACTTTAGTTTTTTGGGCACGTTTTAAAAATATAGCGCTACCAACAGATAAAAAAATCTGGGCACACCTCTGGGTAGTTGCGATGTTACTCAATGTTGTTCCAGGAGTTCTCTTTGCCCAAGCAGAGACAGAAGTGACTTCAATCCTTGCGGGAATTATCAATGCAGTAACACCACTGATGACGTTGCTTGCAATAATGATTGTTTTTCGAGGTGAGAAACTAAAGAGTTTTCAGATTATTGGATTATTACTTGGATTTACAGGCGTACTAACTGTATTAGGAGTTTGGCAAGGGCTTGGAAATAATCCACTCAGTGCGGTGCTTGCACTCTTATTAGCGGTTACTTGTTATGGATTTTCATTTCCATATTCGCGTAAGTTTGTTTTACCCTATAAATTAAAACCAGAAGCTATGGCTGCAACACAAGTTTCAGCAGGTGCAATAACACTTTTACCTTTCTACCTTATGGATGGAATAGCAAAAGATGAATATCGACCAGGACCGGTTTTTGCAATGATTGCACTTGGAGTATTCGGAAGTGGTTTTGCTTATATTTGGAATTTCAAAATTATGGAAGCAGCTGGAAGCGCAATAGCAAGCTCGGTTACTTATGTGACTCCTGTTGTTGCAGTGATTGTTGGAATTATTTTCTTGGGCGAAGGCATTACCTGGAATGAACCAGTTGGTGCCGCAATTGTTTTATTAGGCGCTGCAATTGGGCAGGAAAGAATAAAACTTAGTCGATAACAAATGGTGCACGAATCGGTCCAAGTTCGATACCTGCCGCTGCATGATCAGTCTTTTCACCGCGTGCAACCTGCGCCGCATGAGCGCGGTTATGCCAACGCTCTTCAATTTTTCCAAAGCGCCACAGTATTAGTGCAACGCTCCAAACAACGACGAAAGCGCCAACAATGAAGTACCCAGCACTGTTTAGATTGAAAGCTAACGCATAATCCCAGAAGCCGCCTGTGAGATCTAATTGGCGTGCGAATACTTGGCAGAGCTCGAGCCCACCAACGAAGAGTGCAACTG
>RGZI01000179.1 GCA_010031635.1 Actinomycetota bacterium | reverse complement strand
CACACTAAGTGGCCTCACGGTTCGTCGCGTGGGGCCACTCTGCATTTATTACTGTTGGTAATTTTCAACTCTTGATTGTGACTTATGAGAGTATTCTTAAACCATGACACAGAGGCAAGAGTTTCGAGTCCTACGTGCATATAGCGATTTTGAACTTCGTGAATATCTACCTTGTGTGATCGCAGAGGTGAAAGTTTCTGGCCAGTTTTCAGCTTCATCAAGCAGTGCTTTCTCTACATTATTTAATTACATTTCAAGGGGAAACAAATCCTCCCAAAAAATCGCGATGACCGCCCCGGTAATCACTGCCCAAAAAGCAGATCGAGCAGAGTCTGCTGAATGGCATATCTCGTTTGTGATGCCATCAGGTAGCACCTACGGTCAATTGCCACATCCCAACAATTCACAAGTCACATTACGCGAATTAGATACCGAAACCTGTGTTGCCAAATCATTCCGCGGAAAAGCAACCGATGAGCTATCGCGAAAGGTAAGTGAAGCACTTCGTGCAAGCGCTGCTGAAGCCAACATTGCGCTCTCTAATGAAACCCGAATCTGTCGTTTCGATCCGCCAGTTAAACCTGGCTTCTTGCAGTACAACGAAATCGTGATTCCGATTCACCTGGGGGATTAGAAGCAAGCAGATTTGTACGACAATTAAGATTAAACAGACAAAGACCCCACCATTTCTGACGGGGTCTTTGTCTTGTAGCTCAAGATTTGCAATGCTCTGACAACTAAAAGGCTAGCACGTTTTTATCCACAGTTAATAAATATTGCCAATATGAAATTCCAAATTGAAACTATCTTGCGGGTTCGATTCCCGCCAGCGGTACGCACACTAAGTGGCCTCACAGTTCGTCGCGTGAGGCCACTTTGCTTTTATTAACGCTGAGTAACTTTTGCGCCCAAATTAACCTATTGCTCTGTCAGCGTTTTAAATACCCAGATGGGCATTTTGGCGAATTTCCCTTAATGGTTTTAATGTTTTTTCCTTTAACGCAAGTGATAGATCTTATCTTGGATGGAGCCTTCTTTGAAGTTGACTGAGTTGACTGAGTTGACTGAGTTGACGTTGCCTGAGGCATCTTTAATCGCAGCGTAGGGGCAGAAAACCCAAAGTTATATGCGCGTATTTCAAAGGTATCTAAATCCGGAATATAGCGAGTGGCATAACTTGCTGTATCGGCTTTGCCTTCAACGTATGAGATTTCAACTTTTGCAACTTGGCCCGCATTTTTAGGTTCTAAGTTAAAAGCTTTGCGGATGACGTCCCCCTTGATCGACACCTCCATCCAACCCTTATTAAGGGTTTTGCGATCAAAGAGAAAATGTGGCCCAGACATGGGAACGGTGATTACTCCTTGCTCTTTGTCATAT
>RGZI01000178.1 GCA_010031635.1 Actinomycetota bacterium | reverse complement strand
CTTTGCTTTTCAGGCTCAGCAGAAGTTGTTAATTTGGGCGATCTGGTTATTTTGCTGCAAAAGGAGCATTATTTGCCACCTCCTAAATAAATACTGGTCAGTAAGTAAAGCGGTTGGAAGCTCATAGGTGGACTGGGGAAGGTCGCACCTGAGAGGCAAGTGCACCGCATGCAGGGCCAGGAGGAGTTATGGCAAGTGCAAATAATGCACGCGCTAAATTAAATCAGCATTTCGTTTCGGGCTGGATAGAAATATTTGCAGCACCGAAAGCATTGCTTCATCATGTCGAATGGTCACTAGAACGTGCGCTGGAATGCAAGTTGCAATTGACCTGGAGTGCACAGCCTTTGACTCCGGGAAGTTTTCAAACACGTTTACGTTTTAGTGCACCCTCTGGTCGGGCAGGTGAGATCGCAACAGCGCTCGCCGGTTGGAATTATTTACGTTTTGATGTTTGTGAAATGGGTGGACGAGATAGCGATGGGGCAAGATATTTAGGTACTCCATCACTTGGTTTGCATCATGCAACTGTTGGAAAAAATGGCGACGTTTTAATCTCTGAAAATCAGATCGGCGCAATTTTGGAAAGTTGTTACAAGCGCGGATTAGATTTTGAAGAGGAGTTTGCTAAAGCATTAGGTGCCGAATGGGAAGCAGAGCTTTCTCCGTACCGTGAAGGCCAAGAAAGTATGCGCTGGTTACACGCAACAGGTTAACTTTTTAAAGTGGAATGTTTCCGTGCAGGCCGCGATTAGCCGGAGCTTGCAAAATCGCTTGCGCTAAAGCAGTTCGGGTAACTGTGGGTTCCAAGATTTCATCAACTACGCCAATTTCAATTGCGCGTGCTACGCCACCAGAGATTTTTTCATGTTCGGCAGCAAGTTCTAACTCCATTTCAACCCGTTGGTCTTCTGGTAAATCAGCCAAAATTCTGCGATGCAATACTCGAATCGCAGCTACTGCGCCCATAACCGCAACTTCAGCACCGGGCCAAGCAAAAACTTTAGTTGCCCCAAGTGATCTGGAGTTCATGGCAATATATGCACCGCCATATGCCTTGCGAGTAATAAGTGTTACGCGCGGGACAATTGCTTCGCTAAATGCATGCAACAACTTCGCACCTCGGCGCACGACTCCATCCCACTCTTGTCCAACTCCCGGCAAATACCCAGGCACATCAACAATTACAAGTAGTGGAACTCCAAATGAATCGCACATGCGCACAAACCGTGCAGCTTTTTCAGCAGATGAAGAATCTAAACATCCACCAAGACGTAATGGATTATTAGCAACTACACCGACTGTGCGCCCACCAAAACGACCAAGTGTGGTCACAATATTTGGCGCCCACTTTGGATGTAACTCTTGGATCTGACTATCT
>RGZI01000177.1 GCA_010031635.1 Actinomycetota bacterium | reverse complement strand
GAAGGTAAAGGCATAATCTGCCCTCAACCTTTGATCTGATAAAGATCTAAGTACCAAAACCCGGTCCTCTCTCACGAGGGGGCCGGGTTTTGGGCTTTTTTATCAAGTAGGATTGTGCACATGCTTATTGGTTCTATTGAAAAAACCCTCATAAATTTATTAACAGGTGGATCAGTTGTTATCACGCTAGCAATTCTCGCTGGACCAGTTGCTGATCCAGTAAATGTCTCTAAATTCCTAATACTCGGGATAGTTGCTGGCGCAGTTGCAGCTTTGTTGATTCGAAGTGGGTTGCGTAAGGCGTTTCAAGGCACAAAAGAGATAGCAATCGCAATCTTTGCCGTTATCGGGGTTTCTCTACTAGCTTTAGTGGCAAGTTCTACTCCCTTCGTGCAGAATTTTTATGGAGATGTCGGGCGCAATACTGGGTTCTTGACATATTTATTCTTAGGAATAATCGCACTCGGCGGAGCGGTAGTCCGCGAAGTTCAGGGCTTTAAAAAAATACTTTTTGGTTTTTTCTTTGCAGGATTAGTAAATCTGGCATACGGGTTTTGGTCATGGCAAATTGGGGATTTTGTCCCTTGGAATAACATTTATGGAAACCTCTTAGGAACTTTTGGTAATCCAAACTTCATGGGAGCGTTCCTAGGAATGTTTGGTACAGCCGTTGCCGCATATGCTGCGGGACCAGAGAGAAGCTGGCGATTGCGATTAATCGCACTAGCCATCTGGATTCTGACGTTTTTAGAGATTATTCAAACGAGCGCGGTTCAAGGCTTGGTATTGATTACTGGTGGGCTTGGATTAGTTGGATTTTATGTAATTAGATCTCTAACCAAAAGCTTCAAACTACCAACGCTGTACGTATTCTTTGTTTCAGTTATCGGATTGATTGCAGTCATGGGCGCTTTGCAAAAAGGACCACTTTCAAGCCTGATTTATAAAAGATCAGTTTCATTGCGCGGCTCATACTGGCGAACTGCAATAGATATGGGTCTTGACCACCCGTTTACAGGTGTAGGTATGGATTCATTCGGTACCTACTATCGCAAATATCGCTCACTCAATGCAGCGACCTCCATGCCAGGTCCAGATACCATTACAAATGCTGCTCACAACGTTTTTCTGGACTTTTTTGCCTATGGTGGCTTTCCGTTATTGATGGCCTACCTTGCGATTATCTTCTTTACCGGAAGAGCAATCTTTAGAATTACATTACGAAATAAGTCTTATGATCCTATCTTTGTGGCTTTGGCAGTTATATGGATTTGCTATCAAATCCAGTCCATCATAAGTATAAATCAAATCGGTTTAGCAATTTGGGGTTGGTTGCTCTCAGGCTTGTTAGTGTCATATGAGATAGTGACTCGAAATACTG
>RGZI01000176.1 GCA_010031635.1 Actinomycetota bacterium | reverse complement strand
AAGAACCTTCGCTTAAAACTTTTCTTAATTCCCGCAGTTGCATTCTTCGCCAAAATAATTTGGATCAGTCAAATCCAAGGTCATGGATTATTAGGTGCAGATGGTGAAAATTACTTGACTTCTCTAGAGGGCTTATTGAAAAATGGGATTTTCAGTACCGAAGGACTCTTACATTACTGGCCCGCTGGTTACCCAATTTTGATGTGGCCCGTTGCAGCCATATTTAAAGGTTCCTATGTAACTATTGTTGGAATACTGCAATCTTTAATTTATTTCCTGGCCTGCGCTTACTTTGTTGATCAATTACGCAGAACCAGGCTTTTTCGATTTGCCTACGCCGTTGCTTTCATTTTTGCCTTCAATCCAACGCTTTCGATGAATACCCTTGCGATTGGATATGAAACCAGCACCGCTGCGCTCATAATTTTAGGTCTAGGTTTTATGATCGCGCATTTTCATAAACCGGAACAAAAAGCGACATCTAAGGAAGTTATACTTGCATCGATTTCTTTCGCGCTTGCAACTTTTACACAACCGAGACTTGTAGTTGTTGCTTTTGTAATTTTAATTTCTTGGGGATTAGCTACGCAAAGAAAAAAATCACTCGCTCTCTTCATTGCAATTTCTCTTGCAATAGTTTCGACAGGTCCAGCTCTATTGGTATTAAGAAATTTGAAAGCAAATGACTTCGTCGCAATATCAACAAACCTGGGCGGCACCATGAATATTGGCGCTGGACCGTTTGCGACTGGTGGTTATATGACTAAATGGGATGGAGTTCCTTGTAAAACGATTAAAGGTAATGCGGCACAAAATGACCGAAACCTAACAAATTGCGTAATCAAGTGGTACTTACAGAATCCAATAAATGGTGGAAAACTTTTCGTTAAGAAAGCCATCTATTTTTGGTCACCATGGTTTGGGCCGGTCGCTAATGGAACAATGGCAAGAAATCCATGGCTCGATATTCAACCCTTAAGTCAATCTATGAAAACTCAGAGTGGTTTTGATATGGTCTATGGAAATACTGGGAAATTACTTTCTTGGGCATGGCTACTTTGGCAGTTATGCATCTTGGTAATTGGTTTTAGATTTCTTTGGCGGGCTGATGGCTTAGAAAGACTATTGGGTACTTCGGCTTTGGCTGGGGTCGTTATCAATTGGTTGACTTCGGTTGCCACCATTGGCGATCATCGCTTCCGAATCCCAACAATGACTTTGAGCCTGTTCTTGCAGGTAATTGGCTTTGTCTCGCTATTTGGCGGCAAATCTAGGCTCACAGGGTCTGTTAACCCGCTTCGTTGGAAGAGTTTGGAGCGAAAGGCTAATCTGCTCCCCTGATAGAAACACTAGGTAAGGAGGTCTGCGCCATGGGGCGAGG
>RGZI01000175.1 GCA_010031635.1 Actinomycetota bacterium | reverse complement strand
AATGGCTCCAGGGATGACTGAAGGTGCCCAACTTGGAGCAAGTGTTTCAATTAAAGAGCGAAATAAAATTGCTGACTTAGTCGATTCGGCAATAAAGGGCGGAGCAAAGATTGAAACTGGCGGGAAATTACCTAGCGGTCCAGGGGCTTTCTATCCAGCTACAGTTTTAACAGTTGAAAAAACAAACGAGATATTGAAACATGAAGTTTTTGGCCCAGTCGCCCCAGTAGTTATCTTTGATACAGATGAAGAAGCAATTGAATTAGCTAACGACAGTGACTTTGGATTAATTTCCTATGTTTATTCTGGCGAAGTTGGCCGCGCTATCAGAACTGCAGAGGCTTTGGAATCTGGAATGGTCGCAATTAATCGCGGTGTAATTTCCGATCCTGCTGCACCATTTGGTGGCGTAAAGCAAAGTGGGCTAGGTCGCGAGGGTGGCTTCGATGGGATTCATGAATTTTTAGAAACCAAATACATAGGAGTTGAAATTTGAGGCCTAAAGAGTTTTAAAAGATATTCCAATCCCCGCACCGGGATACCAATGTTCTCTTGGAATTTCCTTAAAGAATATAAAATTTCGGCTAGTTGCTTTGGAGAGTTTTGCATTGATGGTGTCATATTCTAATTTTTCATATTCTCCACTATGGTCACTGTCATTTATAAAAATATCTACCGAATCTGTAAGTTGCTTAAGTGATTCAATAGAATCTCCATAAAGGATCTTTCCAAATTTAGAATATGGTTGAATTAATAGCTTTCCAGCACTTTTATCGATGTCAGTACCGAAATACTGACCAGCGAAGCCATCTTCTGCATTTTTTGAAAGGGCAGTTGTTATTACACAACTTCCAACGCCGTGGTGGACTCCGGTTTCAACAACTATTTTAGGTTTAAGAATTCTTATGAATGCATACCATCCAACTCGTCGACCATAACCTAATTTTGCATCACTCATCATGGGGTCTTTAGTCCAAGAATTTGAAATATGAGCTCGTAAGCTTTCGTTGTTTTCTAGCTCATCGAATAGTGCTTCCACTTGCTTGAAAGGTGTTTCGGTAATTGCGGATATCAATGAAGCCAAATCTGATCTGTTGCTTTCGCTGAGATCATAATAATAATTGCTAAATTCTGTTTTCTTCTTTGCCCAGTCATTTATTAATTTAATCTTAGGTTTGTAATAACCTGTGGCTCGCTTCTTTCGCCCCCTTATTCTCATAAACTCTTGCAAGTAAGGCATCTTGTTAATTAAAGACTTCAGTTGTGGATTCATTATCAACGGCACCTTTGGATTCTATTACTTGGCTCAATCTATGCATGGCGGAGGATGAGGGATTTGAACCCTCGGTAGGTTGCCCTACACACGCTTTCCAAGCGTGCGCACTCGGCCGCTATGCGAATCCTCC
>RGZI01000174.1 GCA_010031635.1 Actinomycetota bacterium | reverse complement strand
GGTGCGAGGGGGGTGAAAAATGCAACTCTTCGCTTTTTAATCAACATTCCAATGATAAAGATAAACGCCCCTAGCCAAAGGATATTTTCAAGGGCGGCAAAGAGGCTTGATGTGCTTGTGGTGTCCAGGCCAATTATTGGTCGGAAAAGAAATGTTGTGGCCATATATGGTGCGCGCCAAGCGATACAGAAATATGTATCGAAACTAGTTGGTGGTCGATTTACTACGGCAATGCCTTCTCTTGGACAGATTTGAGTGACGATCACAGATGCGGCAGCCAGTTGATTTACCTGTTGCTTATAGACAGTAACCTCAGCAGCGGTTTTAAGTGGACCAAAGGTTTTGGAGATAGTCGAGGCAATTGTGCCTGTTGTGCTTGTTGTGCCTGTTGTGCCTGTTGTGGCTGTAACCCCCAGCACTATTGCGATTAGAACTGCCGGAATTAGAAATAGTGCAGTTTTCTCTCTTATATTTACAAGAAGGAAGATTAGGAAGCTTATACCTAAAACCCAACCGACTTGAGGTCTAGAGCTAAAAGTGAAAACAATTGCAGCGACTAAGAATAAGGTCGCTGCAAGAGAGAGTTTCTTTTTAAGGTGCAAGATCCAGTAAAATGAGGCAAAAGCACTGAGAGTCCAAAACTCTACCGAACTTTCCCGAAGTCCTAAAAGTGACCAAACAAAGTGACTCGGTAAAAAAGCAAAGAGTACAAAAAATGAGATAATTACATTAGTATTTTTTGCCACAAAATCTGCGACTCCACTATGTTTATCAACCGTCTTTAAGAAGATATAAATTATAAGCACTAAAGTTAAAAGCCCGTAGATTGCCGCTGTTAACCTCACTGAATTCAGAGGAGTTACACCTAGTTGATTAAAAAATGCAGCGGGCCAAAATAAGGCTCGCCCCGATAGGTATAAACCCTCTCCATAGAGTGGAAAATCTTTTGCTGGAAGACCCTGCTCTGTCCAATCTCCAACCGCACCATAGGTTCCTTCATCTGGGCCTAGAAAACTTGGCGTATTTGGAAGTAGAAAGAATCCAATTAGGCGAGCAATAAAGGAGCAAAAGATAATCGAATAAAGCTTTCCTCGCAATGTTCTAAGCCGGTGCATCAGAGCTTCCCAACCCTTGTTCTAGTTAATCTTTGATTTGTGGAAGTTTAAGAATGAACGACTAGCCGTTGGTCCGCGCTGCCCCTGATATCTAGAGCCGTACTTTTCACTGCCATAGGGGTGCTCGGCTGGAGATGAGAGTTTGATGAGACAGAGTTGACCGATCTTCATGCCGGGAAATAACTTAACTGGCAGGTTGGCAACGTTTGAAAGCTCCAAGGTGATGTGACCACTAAAGCCCGGGTCGATAAAACCGGCAGTTGAGTGTGTGAGTAAGCCAAGGCGACCTAATGAGGATTTACCCTCCAGGCGCCCTGCTATGTCA
>RGZI01000173.1 GCA_010031635.1 Actinomycetota bacterium | reverse complement strand
CTGGCGTTTGAAGAAGTGGAGTTGGGCATGATGGCGATGGAGTGCCACCAGTACTTGGAGATGAGGATGCCGGTGCGGTTGGTGAAGTGCTCTTGGTGCCAACTCCTTTACTCCAAACAAGTTTCTTACCGCTCTTGATACAGGTGTACTTGATCTCTGCGGATGTACTGATCTGGCCAAATTTTTTACAAGTAGTACCTGGTTTTACCGCGGCTGTTGCAGTTGAAAGGTTTAACGAAAGAACCAAGCAACCAATCACTATGGTTGCAGCTACTCGCTTCATGCCTCCAAGAATATCAACGGGATTGCAAAGCGAACAGAGCACTTTCCATACTAGCTTGGGTAACTATGTCCCGTTTACTTAAAAACAGGAAATTACACAGGCTGACGAGGAAAATTCGTCATCCTCCACAGATTTAACCTTCGACTGAAACTAAAGCAGTGCAACCAATAACTTCCATAGGGCCACTGTCATATCCGCGCTTCTTATCTGCCGCAATGATCGCAGTTAGTTCGGCAGTAATTCGACTCTTTGCTGATGGTGCCATTTTCTTAAATGGGCAGATATGTGTTGGTGGGCCACTTGAATTTATCAACAATCCAAATTCAACTAAGCCAATTCCTGGTGTGTAACGTTCATCGAAATCACCAACTTTTGCAATTACTTGACCCGCTTTAACCTGATCACCCTCTTTAACTTTCACATCAATCACATGCTCTACTTCCCAAATGTTTTTCTGATCATTTTGAGCAGCAATCATTATGTTGTAATCGTTTGAATAAAGTTTAGTAACCTTAACAACCGTTCCAGTTTTGATAGCCAATACGGCAGTTCCAAGAGGTGCATATAATACTGGCTGTGGATTAACTGACCCAGAACCAACCGCACCTTCACCTCGTGGGCCAGTGTTAAAACCAAATGGGACGTAAGTTAATCCTTTGCCTTGGCCTGCACCCTTCAAATCTACATTTAGCGGTGCAACTGGATCAATCGGAAGAGATTCCAATTCATCTCCGCCTGAACTCGGAGTTGAGGTAGATCCTTTTCCTCCGGAATTAGATGGTTGTTGCGAATTTTTAGAATCGTAAACACCCTTATTCCAGATTAATTTATTGCCTGATTTAATGCAGGTAAAAGTCTTACCGGAATATGTCACCTTTTGATTTGCAGTGGGACACTTTGTCCCAGCTTTCGGGTTTGCAGCCTGTGCAAATCCAATTCCAACAAGTGAAAGTGAGGCAGTAAGGACAAGGGCAACCGTTTTTCTCATCCAAATAAAATACCACCAGGGTGGAACTCGAAAAGAGGGGGAATGTTACAACTAGATGAATTTAGCCGGCTGAGTGAGAATGCAAGATAACACGGTGCTAAATTGTCTTTTATGACCCGTTTACCTAAAAAACGGGGAGTTACCCAGGATGGAGAGGATAAATCCCTCATCCTCCGCCA
>RGZI01000172.1 GCA_010031635.1 Actinomycetota bacterium | reverse complement strand
CCCTTTCACAATGCCATTAGTGGTTCTTGGTCTTGTGGTTTTAGCGCTTGAATTTGCCTGGGCTGAATCATTACTCATTCAAGCAAAGAGTCGCGTTAAAAAATTAGATCCACGAAAGATGAAAAAACCTAAACCTGAGTAATTAATAATTATTGTTTCGCCACCGTTCTCTTGTTTTTCTCTCACTGATAGTGATGCATTCAATATGTAAAAAAAGTGCTAGCCCTCAGAACCATTTTAGCTTCCAATAATGATGTGACGGAGGGAATACCCGAGGTAGAGATAGCCCTCACGATAAATCTCTTTTGAAAACTTTGCGGTGCAAGGATTTGCACGTAATAAAAAGTATTTCGGAGAGATTGGAAAAAAAGTGAAAAACGTTCAGGGCTCGAAAATATTCAAAGTTTTAGCGTTAGTTAGCATCGCCAGTGTTCTGAGTTCAAATTCATTTGTTGCGAATGCAGCAACAAAGACAATTACTTGTTATAAAGGCACTGTCGTAAAAAAAGTATCCGCAGCTAATCCAAAATGCCCAACAGGATATTCAACGAAAAAACCGGTTGCAGTAAAAACCACAACTCCAGCAAAATCAGGTGCTTCAGCAACTAGTTATCAAATTTCTGCGACATACACCGGAAAAGTTTCCTTGCTCTGGAGCGAGAGCGATGTGCAGATAAGTTCAGTAAGTGCAAAAGGAACTGGAAATAACTTAGGTCTGGACACTCTTACAGGAAATGGATCAGCAGCACCATCTAGTTCATGCGATAACCCATCACTCGTTGGAACCCTCGGTGGCGGTGGAAACACAATCAAAATTACAGTCGATTCAACTTCTAAGGCATGTGCTGATAGTGATGCAGCCCCAGCGACAGTAACTCTTTCAGGCAATGCAGTTATTACTGGTGGCACAGGCAAATTTGCTGGAGCCACAGGAACTCTCAAAGTAACTGGATCTTTCAAAATCAAATCAACAGTTGCTGGTTCGAGTGAAAGCCCAGCGCTTGAAATGACATTCACAGGCAACATAAATACAAAGTAGATCTATCAACCCGGAAAGAAGGAGAATGAAATGAAGAAAGTTAGATCAATTATCGCGATCAGCGCGTTTGCATTGGTTAGCGGAGCAATTATGGGAAGTGCGCCAGCGTCGGCGGCAACGAATTCAACTTTAGTAATTTCAGGTGGAAGCGCTGTCTTCGGCTTAGATCCTGCATCAATTGTTGCAACAGCAAATAATGCTGGCACTGTTAAGTTCATTGCAGCGGGAGCTGTGGTCAAAGGATGTGAAGCGGTGGCAACAGCGACATCTGCACCCTTTGTTGCTAAATGTTTGTGGACTCCAGCTGCGTCTGGATCAACCGTTCTTGCCGGAACTTTTACACCAGCAGATGCAACAGCATTCACATCAGTTGACTCAGCCCCCTTTACAACAAAGGTTGGTGTTGCGGTTCAAGGTGTTGTATCTCCAAT
>RGZI01000171.1 GCA_010031635.1 Actinomycetota bacterium | reverse complement strand
ATCTACTTATTGGGAAAAGTTGTTTTCAAACAGAATTAATTTCAGAACAAATTTACAGAGCAACAATTATGTATGGGCAAGGTGGAGCGGTTGCATGTTTAGCATCAGGAGTTGATATTGCACTGTGGGATTTGAAAGGCAAAGTTACCGGACTACCTGTTTATGAACTCCTTGGAGGGCGAACGACTGATGTTTTAAAACCCTACTTAACAAGTTGGGATGCCGAAGCGCTCGCTAGATTTGGAATTAGAGATGTAAAGATTGCAATGCCTTACGGTCCTGCTGCCGGCGAAGAAGGTAAAAAAGCCAATGTTGCAGCTGTAGAAAAAGCTAGAGAAATTATCGGCCCCGATGGATTCATTTCTTTAGATTGCTACATGGCATGGGATGTTCCATACACAGTAGATATGTATAACCGCTTGTGTGACTATGGAATTGGCTGGATCGAAGAGCCAGTAATGCCGGAGGACATTTTGGGATATCGGAGTATTCGTGATCAAGTGGATTGCATGGTTACAGGTGGAGAACACACGTACACTCTCGAAGGTTTCCGCAGGTTAATTGTCGAAGGCGGAGTAGACATTATTCAGCCAGATATTTACCGAGCTGGTGGACCAACAGTTTTGAAGAAAGTTGCCGCGCTCGCAAAGGCATACGGTCGTAAATTGATTTGTCATGGCGTTGGATTACCGACATACCATTTCCTAATATCAAACGGTCCAGACCTGTCCCCTCGGTGTGAATATTTAGATATTTACGCCGGAAGTCCTGCTGGATGGGTCCTTAATGGTGAACCTGCTCCTGAACGTGGTGAATTAGTGTTGCCAGCAGTTCCAGGATTTGGTTACACACTCAATCAGGCAGTTTTTGACGAGGGTCTAGCCGTATCGCCAATTTGGTAATCAGTATTTAGACTAACAGCAGAAGGAGAGAAGTATGTTTACTTATCCAATCCTAGATTCGAAAATTGAGATCGTTGGAGCTCTGGATTTCGATAAGAGTGCTGACGGTTGGGTAACTCCTCGCCGCCTACCTGATTGGACTCGTATTCAATTTGCTGATGCTGGAATCGAACGGTTCCTTAAATTTCCATCCGGGGTTCGACTCCGTTTTAAAACATCTGCTAATCAAATAACTTTAAAAGTTTTAGTTTCTAAAATGCTTATTACAGGTCTTGCCGAAGAGAAACGACCCGCCGCATTTGATTTACTTGTTGATGGGAAGGAAGCTCAAACTCACACTGCAGATCATGGAAATGTTTTACGCCTAACACCCGGACTAACTGCAGTATTTGTTGAAACATTAGAACCCGGAGACCCCGATTTACTCACTTTTTCTAACCTAGGTGACGCCGATAAAGAGATCGAGATTTGGTTGCCATCTTCAGCAATCGTGGAGTTGAAAGAACTCACGGCCTCTAAAGAGATTTTTTCGGCACCACCAAGTACCAAAAAGAAGTGGGTGCATTAC
>RGZI01000018.1 GCA_010031635.1 Actinomycetota bacterium | reverse complement strand
ATTCACACCTGTCCTTTAACGACCCGTCCAGAGAGGCGGGGAAGGAGTGAGTCAGTGAAGCCTGTAAAAACGGTTTTAGAAGAGGGAGATATCTCCCGGGCGTTGACCCGTATTGCCCATGAAATTATCGAAAAAAATCGTGGTTCTGAGAATTTACTTCTACTCGGCATACCTACACGCGGTGCCTATCTAGCCGCCCGGTTAGCCAAAATCATCGGATCCATAGATAAACGTGAAATCCCTAATGGCGTTTTAGATATCACCTTGCACCGAGATGATCTCCGTTCGAGACCACCTCGTGCGTTAACACCAACGGTAATTCCGTCTGGTGGTGTGGAAGACAAAATTGTGGTCTTAGTGGATGACGTGCTTTTTTCTGGTCGAACAATTAGAGCAGCACTAGATGCTCTTGGTGAAGTTGGACGACCAGCTCAAGTGCAACTTGCAGTGTTGGTGGATCGCGGACACCGGCAACTTCCAATCCGCGCTGATTATGTTGGTAAGAATTTGCCTACCTCGGCAGATGAAATTGTTCGAGTTTCGATCACAGAAATTGATGAAGTTGATCAAATTGTGATTGCAGGTGCTGATGAGTCCTGAAAAATTAATTGAGTTACCCCGCCATTTATTATCAATTGGTGATTTGAATCATGATCAAGCGCTTTTAATTTTAGATACTTCTGAAGAGTTAGCAAGAATATCTGATGCGCCGATTAAGAAATTACCGACACTGCGCGGTCGAACTATTGTCAACTTGTTCTTTGAAGATTCAACTAGAACCCGAATATCTTTTGAAGCAGCAGCAAAACGTTTATCAGCTGATGTTATAAATTTTTCTGCTAAGGGTTCAAGTGTAAGTAAGGGTGAATCGCTTAAAGATACCGCTTTAACTTTGCAAGCCATGGGCGCAGATGCGGTCGTACTTCGTCATCCAGAATCAGGCGCGGCAAATCGACTTGCTGGTTGGACCAATGGTGTTGTGATTAATGCCGGAGATGGAACTCATGAACACCCAACCCAAGCATTACTAGATGCTTTTACGATTCGACGTCACTTAGGAAAAGTTGGAAGTGATTTAGCAGGCAAGCACATAGCAATTGTTGGCGATGTTTTACATTCAAGAGTCGCACGCAGCAATGTTTTACTCCTAAATCTTCTGGGTGCAAAAATAACATTAGTTGCGCCTCCAACTTTAATTCCAGTTGGAGTTGAGAGTTGGCCAGTGGATATTTCTTACAACATAGATGAGGTCTTACCTGAAGTTGATGCTGTAATGATGTTGCGAGTTCAAAGCGAGCGGATGCGAAACTCCTTTTTCCCTTCGACCAGGGAGTACTCAAGATTGTTTGGACTAAACCTAGATCGGATGAATTTATTACCCAAAGGGGCGCTGATTTTGCACCCAGGCCCTATGAATAGAGGTTTAGAAATTTCAGCGGAGTGCGCCGATAGTGTCCAATCAGTTATTTTGGAACAAGTTGCAAATGGTGTCAGCGTGCGGATGGCAGTTCTTTATTTACTTCTCGGCGGAAACATTGGAGTGGGATCATGAGTACTTATCTAATTAAAGATGTTGAGTTAGTAAATGGTGAAAAAGTCGATATCGGAGTCGCCGATGGTCTCATCAGTGAAATCTCCAAGAAAATAAATAATTCTTATGAAAATGTTTTAGATGGTTCCGGATGTATAGCTTTACCAGGGTTAGTAGATCTGCACACTCATCTTCGCGAGCCTGGAAGAGAGGATGCCGAAACTGTTTTAACTGGCACTCGGGCAGCAGCACGGGGCGGGTATACCGCTGTATTTGCAATGGCAAACACTGATCCGGTAGCAGATACCGCAGGAGTTGTAGAGCAGGTAGTACGTTTAGGAAAAGAAGCTGGATGGTGTGAAGTATTTGCTGTTGGCGCAGTAACGAAAGATTTAGCTGGAGAAAGTATGGCTGAGCTAGGTGCAATGGCACATTCGGCTGCACAGGTTAGAGTCTTTAGCGATGACGGGAAATGTGTAAGTGATTCTCAAATGATGCGTCGTGCTCTTGAGTACGTGCGCCAATTTGATGGAGTAATTGCTCAACATGCGCAAGATCCAAAGTTAACCGTTGACGCGCAAATGAATGAAGGAATCGTTTCGGCACGGTTGGGACTTCGCGGATGGCCAGCGGTTGCCGAGGAAGCGATTATCGCTCGAGATATTTTATTAGCCTCGCATGTGAAATCTAGATTACATATTTGTCATGTCTCTACTGCGGGAAGTGTTGACATTATTAGATGGGCAAAATCACGTGGAATTGAAGTCACCGCAGAAGTAACACCGCATCATCTTCTACTATCAGATGAACTTGTCGAATCTTATGATCCGAAGTTCAAAGTTAATCCGCCTTTACGTAGCAATGAAGATATAGCAGCGCTACGGATCGGTTTAGCAGATGGCACAATTGATATCGTCGCAACTGATCATGCTCCACATCCAGCCGAAGATAAAGAGTGCGAATGGGCTGGGGCGGCTAATGGAATGATCGGTTTAGAGACAGCTTTGTCGGTAGTTCAGAAAACTATGGTTGATACCGGACTTTTAAATTGGTCACAAGTTGCAGATCGAATGTCAATTACTCCGGCAAGAATCGGAAGAGCAACTGGACAAGGAATCGAATTGGCAGTTGGAGCACCAGCAAACATAACTATCTATGATCCGAACAAATCAAGAGTGGTTGTAGCGGAAGAACAGATCTCGAAAAGTAAAAACACTCCATTTACTGGAATAACTTTACCCGGAGAAGTTCGACATGTATTTTTTAAAGGAAAGCCAACAATGATTTCAACTGAAATGGTCACTCGATAATGGGAAATGCTTTTTTTGTATTAGATGATGGCAAGATTTTTGAAGGTCAATCTTGGGGTAGTGATGGCGAAAGTTACGGTGAAGCGGTTTTCTCAACCGGAATGACTGGCTATCAAGAGACTTTAACGGACCCCTCTTATCACCGTCAGGTAGTCATTATGACGGCGCCACATATCGGTAACACTGGAATGAATAAGGTTGATGAGGAATCTCGAAAGATATGGGTATCTGGATTTGTTGTTAGAGATCCATCACCAATTGTTTCAAATTGGCGAGCACAACGTTCATTGGAAGAGGATCTAGTAGCACAAGGAATAGTTGGTATTTGCAATGTAGATACGAGGGCGATCACCCGTCATCTCCGTGAATGTGGAGTTATGAGAGTTGGAATCTTTTCAAATATGGATTTATCCAGAGAAGAAATGGTTAAACGGGTACGTAAATCACCCGAGATGAGTGGTTCGCAACTTTCGGCAGAGGTCTCTACGGAGAAAAAATATATTGTTCCAGCAATCGGGAGAAAATTATTTACAGTTGCCGCTATTGATTTAGGTATCAAGGCAGCAACTCCACGTTTGATGTCAGAACGGGGGATAGAGGTTCATGTTTTCCCGCAAGATGTAGCTATAGAGCAGTTGTTAGAGATCTCACCAGATGGAGTATTTCTCTCGAATGGACCCGGCGATCCATCAACCATGATTGAAGTTATTGCTTTAGTGCGCGAACTTTTATTGAAAGAGATCCCAATTTTTGGTATCTGTTTTGGACATCAAATATTTGGAAGAGCGCTTGGATTCGAAACTTACAAATTGCGTTACGGTCATCGTGGTATCAACCAACCAGTTCTAGATAAAACCACCAATAAAGTTGAAATTACAGCGCATAATCATGGTTTTGCAGTGCAAGCTCCGGTAGATGGAAGTTTTGACACCGTTTATGGAAAAGGTGAAGTCACCCATATCTGCTTAAATGACGGTGTAGTAGAAGGTTTAGCTTTGCTGGATCGGCCAGCGTTTAGTGTTCAGTACCACCCAGAGGCAGCCGCAGGACCTCATGATGCTGGTTACTTATTTGATCGTTTTGTGGATTTGATGAAAGGCGGAGTCCATGCCGCGTCTTCATGAAATTAAAAGTGTTTTAGTAATTGGTTCTGGCCCAATCGTTATCGGTCAAGCATGCGAATTTGATTATTCAGGTACTCAAGCATGTCGGGTCTTGCAAGCCGAAGGAATTCGAGTCATTTTAATTAACTCTAATCCGGCCACGATTATGACTGACCCGGAATTTGCAGACGCAACATATATCGAACCTATTACACCTGAGTTTGTCGAAAAAGTTATCGCCAAAGAACGACCAGATGCAATATTGGCAACATTAGGCGGGCAGACGGCTCTTAACGCAGCGATTTCATTACATGATGCCGGAATTTTAGAGAAATATAAAACCCGCTTAATCGGTGCAAATGTTGATGCAATTAGACGAGGAGAAGATCGGCAATTATTTAAAGAGATAGTCGCATCCATTGGTGGCGAATCTGCTGGATCGATGATCTGTCACACCATTGAAGATTGTTATAAAGCCGCTGATCGTTTTAATTATCCAGTTGTAGTGAGGCCATCATTCACGATGGGCGGATTAGGTTCTGGAATTGCATATTCCAAAGAAGAGTTAACTGAGATAGCTGGTGCTGGATTGCGGTACAGCCCAACGACTGAAGTTTTGATTGAGGAATCCATCCTCGGATGGAAAGAATTTGAGTTAGAGATGATGCGTGACTATAAAGATAATGTGGTTGTTGTTTGTTCGATTGAGAATTTCGATCCGATGGGAGTGCACACAGGTGACTCAATAACTGTGGCTCCGGCTATGACATTAACCGATGTTGAATATCAAAAATTGCGGGATTTATCTATCGGAATTATCAGAGCGGTTGGAGTTGATACTGGTGGATGCAATATCCAATTTGCGGTCAATCCAGCAGATGGCCGAATTATAGTAATTGAAATGAACCCACGGGTTTCGCGCTCCAGCGCGTTAGCATCTAAAGCCACTGGATTCCCAATTGCCAAAATAGCTGCCAAACTCGCAATTGGTTATTCATTAGATGAGATTAAAAATGACATCACTCAAGAAACCCCCGCATCATTTGAACCGACTCTTGATTATGTCGTTGTTAAGGTTCCCCGTTTCAATTTTGAAAAATTTCCAGCGGCTGATAATCGCCTCACAACAACGATGAAAAGTGTTGGAGAGGCGATGGCAATAGGTAGGTCATTTCCGGAAGCGCTGCAAAAAGCGCTTAGATCACTGGAGAAGAAGGGGAGTTCTTTTTCTTGGGATCAGATCGTTAAAAGCAAAGATGAACTTTTAATCGAATCTGGAATAGCAACTGAAAGCAGAATTCACTCTGTTCAACAAGCGATGTTTCTCGGTGCGACAGTAGAGCAAGCACACAAAGCTAGTTTTATAGATCCGTGGTTTTTAGCCCAAATCGAAATCATTAACAATATGGCGCATTTATTACTTCAACCGGGAGAGATCAGCGAAAAAGTACTTAAGGATGCTAAGCGGTTGGGTTTTTCAGATCTGCAAATAGCACAACTAACTGGAAGTACTGAAGATGATTTGAGAAAACGTAGATCAATTCTTGGAATCCATCCAGTTTATAAAACCGTTGATACTTGCGCTGCCGAATTTAAAGCGATGACTCCATATCATTACTCATCTTATGATTACGAAACAGAGGTTGAGCCTAGAACCAAACCAGCAGTAATCATTTTAGGCAGTGGGCCAAATAGAATCGGTCAGGGTGTCGAGTTTGATTACTCCTGCGTTCATGCCGCTTTTGCACTGCGAGCTATGGAGTTCGAAACAATCATGATTAATTGCAATCCTGAAACTGTTTCTACCGATTATGACACTTCAGATCGGCTCTATTTTGAACCATTAACTTTTGAAGATGTGATGGAAGTTTACGAAGCAGAGTTGGCTGTTGGTCCAATTGTTGGAGTTGTAGTTCAACTTGGAGGTCAAACTCCATTAGGTCTAGCAGCGAGATTGCAAGCCGCAGGCGTACCAATAGTGGGAACTAGCCCTGCAGCGATTGATATCGCCGAAGATCGCGGTTTATTTGGACAGTTACTTAAAGATCAAAATTTAAGAGCGCCAAAATTTGGTATGGCTGGATCATTTGAGCAAGCCCAAAAAATTGCCAATGAAATCGGATATCCGGTACTCGCCCGACCTTCATATGTTCTTGGTGGACGAGGCATGGAGATTGTTTATGATGAAGAGACGCTGGCTGCCTATATAAGCAAATCAACGGAAATTTCATTAACTCATCCAGTGATGATCGACAAATTTTTAGATGACGCGATTGAGGTTGATGTTGACGCACTCTTTGATGGTGAAGAGTTGTTTTTGGGTGGAGTAATGGAGCATATTGAAGAAGCGGGTGTGCACTCAGGGGATTCAGCTTGCGTTCTTCCTCCAACTTCGATTGACGCCTCTTTGACAGCGGAGATTCGCGAAGCCACCGAGAAAATTGCACGAGGGGTTGGAGTTAAAGGGTTAATTAATATTCAATTCGCAATCGCTGAAAATCTTTTATATGTCTTAGAAGCAAATCCAAGAGCCTCAAGAACCGTTCCTTTTGTTAGTAAAGCCACTGGGATCTCATTAGCGAAATGTGCAGCGGCGATATCTTTAGGTAAATCCATCGCAGATCTGCGTGAAGAGGGTGCTCTGCCTAAGAGTGGTGACGGTATTGCGCAAGGTATTAGTGTGAAGGAAGCGGTTTTACCGTGGAACCGATTTAGAAAGAAAGATGGCAGTGGGGTTGATTCATTACTTGGACCGGAGATGCGTTCAACGGGTGAAGTCATGGGCAGGGATGATGAGTTCGGTGCTGCATTTTCAAAGAGTCAGAGCGGCGCGTTAGGAGCTTTACCGACATCAGGGGCTGTTTTTGCCTCATTTGCAGATCGAGATAAAAGTAAATGTGTAGATTCAGTCAAAGCACTTGCTAATTTAGGTTTTGAAATTATTGCGACTGCTGGAACTGCAAAGTTCTTGGCTACCAAAGGTGTAAAAAGCAAAGTAATTCGCAAGTATTCAGATGGCTTGGGTCCTAAAGGTGAATTAACTGCAGTTGATTCAATTGAAAGTGGTGACGTTGCGCTAGTGATAAATACTCCTTTTGGTTCTGGTCCACGCGAAGATGGTTGGCGGATCCGAACTGCTGCAGTTGCTAGAGGAATTCCGATCATCACCACCATTCCTGGCCTTAAGGCAGCGGTACTAGGAATTGCCGCGCAACAAAAAGGTGGTTTCCAAGTTAAATCGTTGCAGGATTGGTTGAAGTAGATGACGACCCCTGTGCAAACTCAATGTGAGGTTATCTCTAATAAGCGCATAGGTGCATATCATCACATCACATTATCGGCGGATAAAATTTCAGAGAGAGCAAAACCTGGCAACTTTATTGCCATAAGTGTTGGTGATGAAAAAAGCTCTATGTTGTTGCGCAGATCATTTGCGATTTATCAGGCATCTGGCAGAGGTCCTTTTGGTGGAACTATTGAAATTATTGTTTCAGCACATGGCCCTGGAACTCGATGGTTAGTAAACAGAACCGCGCACGAAAGAATTGATGTAGTTGGGCCATTAGGAAACTCATTTGGGATACCTAAAGAGCCGGTTCGGGCTTTGTTAATTGGTGGAGGTTATGGATCGGCCGCACTATTTTCGCTCGGGGACGCACTCAGACAGAGAAATTGCAGAGTAGAGATGATTGTTGGAGCAGCAACCGCAGATAAAATTTTTGCACCAGTTGAAGGAAAGAGATCAGTTCACTCACTTTCAATATTTACCGAAGATGGAACTATGGGTACCCAAGGGAGAGTCACTGATCCAATCGAAAGTTTGTTAGACCACACAGATATTATTTACGCTTGTGGGCCGATGGGGATGTTGCAAGCGATAAGTAAAATTGCGGCGACAAAAGGGATTCCTTGTCAAAGTGCAGTAGAAGAATCCATGGCATGTGGAATTGGTATTTGCATGACCTGTGTTTTACCGGTTATGGGAGATGATGGCCAAACACGGATGGTCAGATCATGTACTGAAGGACCAATCTTTGAAGGCTCCAAAGTGCGCTGGGATGCAATTGGAACAGTTCCACCTGGAACTTACGGCGGTCCAAAATGAGTCTTAACCAAATTGACCAATCAGCTAAATTCGGTTCAGTTACTTTCCCTTTTCCGATTTTTACTGCAAGCGGATGTGCGGCTAATGGTAAAGAGTTGTCGCAATTTTTTAATCTTTCTGATATCGGAGCAGTAGTAACTAAATCGGTGATGAGTAATCCACGTTCGGGTCGAGCAACACCACGGATGGCCGAAACCGCAAGTGGAATGTTAAATGCAATTGGTCTTCAAGGACCTGGGATTGACTCCTTTTTAGAAAATGATCTGCCCTGGTTGCATGAGCAAGGTGCTCGAACGATTGTCTCAATCGCTGGAGAAAGCGTCGAAGAGTTTGCATCGCTGGCTCGTAAAGTTCGCCAAGCACCAGGGGTAAGCGCAATTGAGGTCAATATCTCTTGTCCAAATGTAGAAAATAGAGGTTTAGTTTTTGCTTGTGATCCGGCAAGCGCACGAAATGTTATTGAAGCGGTCAAACGAAGTATTGGAAACACCTTGCCAATAATTGCAAAACTTTCTCCTGATGTGACTGATATTTCGGTAATTGCCCGTGAAGTTCACGCAGCTGGTGCTGATGCCGTAGCTATGATAAATACTTTATTAGGAATGGTAATAGACACTAAAAAAATGCGACCGTTACTCGCAAATAAGACTGGTGGATTATCAGGTCCTGCTATTAGACCGGTTGCAGTTCGAGCGATTTATCAAGTCCATGCCGCACTTCCACTATTACCAATATTGGGAATGGGTGGAGTTATGAGTGGTGAAGATGCATTTGAATTAATTTTAGCTGGCGCATCTGGTGTAAGTGTGGGAACCGCAAGTTTTAATGATCCAAGTGCGGCCCCCCGAATTCAGAGCGAGTTAGTGGCATTAATTGAGCAACGTGGATTTAATAGTGTTGCAGAGGCTGTTGGTTATGCGCATAGAGATTAGAAAAAGAGTAGGAGGGCGACAACATGAGTTATAAAGCTCCGATAGTTTTAGCGCTAGACACTACAGATCAACAAACTGCTTGTGATTGGGCCTACCAGGCTCAGGATTCAATTCAGGTTGTAAAGGTTGGGCTGGAGTTTTTCTTGAGCAATGGAGCAGATGGCGTAGCGGCGATCAGAAAGTCAGCTCCTTCTTTGGAATTTTTTCTAGATTTAAAACTGCACGACATTCCAAACACTGTAAAAGGTGCAGCATTGGCAGTTCAAAAATTAAATCCAGATTTTTTAACGGTACATGCATCTGGAGGGTTTGAAATGATTGCCGCAGCCGTGAAAGCGTTGCCAAATTGCCAAGTAACTGCAGTCACAGTTTTAACTTCGATCACTCCAGAACAATTATTTAAATTAGGACTAGGTGATGATCCGACTGTCGCCTCGCTAGCCTGGGCCACACAAGCGGTTGAGGCTGGGGCGAAAGCGATTGTGACCTCCCCGCAAGAGGTGGCAAATTTACGGAAAAACTTACCTGCGCAAATTAAATTGATCACCCCTGGAGTGCGCCCGCTTGGAAGCGATCCAGGTGACCAGGCTCGGGTAGCCACCCCGGTTGAAGCGTTGCAAAGTGGTGCCGATTTGGTAGTAATTGGACGGCCAATAACCGCTGCGAACATTGGGGTAAGCGCTAGTGCGGCTGAAATTGCGAGACAAATTCAAGATGCTGGATTTAATGATCATCGGTAGATTTTGCTTATGGTCCTTCCAGTACTCACCCCTGAACAACGTGCACAGGCTTTAGCCAAAGCTGCAGTTGCGCGAAAAGAGCGGGCTGAAATTAAAGGCCGATTGAAAAAAGGGGAACTTTCCTTAGCGCAAGTCATCCAATCAGGACAACAAATCGAGAGCGTTGGAAAGATGAAAGTTATCGCTCTTATTGAATCGCTCCCTGGCGTAGGTAAAGTTAGAGCAAAATCGGTGATGGAACAGATTGGGATTGCAGATAGCCGCAGAATCCGTGGCTTAGGTATTCATCAAATTCGAGAATTGACTGCGCATTTTAATTTGAGTTAACCATTACGATTGGCATATGAAATTAATCGTGCTCTCAGGTCCTGGGGGAGTAGGTAAATCCACGGTAATTGCATATTTGCGGGCCAATGAGAGCAATGTCTGGGTGAGTGTTTCGGCCACCACAAGAACACCTCGTACAGGTGAAATTAATGGGATTGATTACTACTTTTTATTAGATGCAGAGTTTGATAAGTGGATAGCCGAAGATAAATTTTTAGAGTGGGCAGATTTTGCTGGCGCCCGATACGGAACACCCAAACAATTTGTAGACCAACATTTGAAAGATGGCAAAAGCGTACTTTTAGAGTTAGAAATATCTGGAGCCAGGCAAGTTCGGGCTAAAAACCCCGAAGCCTTATTAGTATTTCTGGCCCCACCGTCTTGGGAGGAGTTGGAGGAGCGGCTCTTGAAACGTGGTACCGACTCCGCGGAAAGACGGATCTCCAGATTGGCTTTGGCTCGGGCTGAAATGGCCGCCCAGGGGGAGTTTGACCTGACTTTGATAAATACGAGCGTCGAAGAGGTAGCGCAGAGGCTGATATCCTTGGCACTTGATTAGCAGGGAAATCTAGCTTCATTTGAGCTAATAGATCTATTTGAGGAGTTTTCAGTGCAAGCAAGCGATGGAATCACAAATCCGCCTATTGATGAGTTGTTGGACAAAGCCGGATCTAAATACAATTTAGTGATTTTCTCAGCTAAGCGCGCCAGACAGATCAACGCTTACTATTCACAACTTAGCGAAGGCTTACTTGAATACGTGGGGCCGCTGGTTGAAACCCATGTTCATGAAAAACCTTTATCAATTGCTTTCCGTGAGATTAACGAGGGTTTGGTAACTCTAGAGCCTTTAGATCCAGTCGAAGTTCAAGCGTAGTAAGTAAAAATTCATTATGCGTTCCCCACGCAAAATAATTTTAGGTGTTTCTGGCGGAATTGCGGCTTATAAATCTGCTGAACTCTTACGCCGATTGCAAGATCGTGGCTTTGAAATCACTGTCATCCCGACTGCAGCGTCATTAAATTTTGTTGGAATCGCAACATGGGAAGGCTTGTCTGGTAAGCCAGTACAAAGCGATTTATGGCAAAATATTTCGCAAGTCCCACATGTTAATTTAGCTAAAAATAATGATGCGATTTTGATTGCCCCTGCTACAGCAGATCTGATTGCGAAATTGGCCATGGGCCGGGCAGATGATCTTTTAACAACAACAGTCCTTTCCTCTGATGCTCCAAAGATTCTTGTCCCAGCCATGCATCCGAATATGTGGCTAAATCTGGCAACTCAAGCCAATGTTAAATTGTTGAAAGAACGCGGTTTCTTTATCTTAGAACCAGCTACCGGTCCCCTTACAAGTGGAGATACCGGCATCGGGAGATTTCCAGAGAGTTTCGAAATCATCGATTTCTTTTTAAGTAGCATCGGTAGTAAATCTGATTTATTAGGCAAAAAAGTTTTAATAACTGCTGGTGGTACCCGTGAAGAGATAGACCCAGTTAGATTTATTGGAAATCGTTCATCAGGCAAACAGGGTTACGCCTTGGCTAATGCCGCTGCTGCTCGCGGTGCGACCGTTGTTTTAATTTCGGCTAATGTTTCGCTGGAAGATCCGATCGGTGTTGAAATTTTTAAAGTTAATACCGCATTAGAGATGGGCCACAAGTTATTTGATTTAGCGCCCGATCAAGATTTAATCATGATGAGCGCTGCTGTTTCTGATTTTCGGGTAGCAGATAGAAGCGAAAGTAAGATCAAAAGAGATGGATCACAGCTTAAACTCGAGTTAATAGAAAATCCAGATCTCATAGCATCTGTTGCATTAACAGATAGGCCCAACCGGCAAAATCAAATAATTATGGCCTTTGCAGCAGAGACTTCGATTTCAATTGATCAAGCAAAAGAGAAATTGCTCCGAAAAGGGGTAGACCTGCTTTTTCTAAATGATGTTTTAAATCAAGATGTTTTCGGTTCTGAAAGCAACGGGGGTTACTTGCTAGATTCTGAAGGGGTAATCGCTCAACTTCCTTATCAATCCAAGGACACGCTAGCCGAAGATTTGCTGGATTTAGTAGTAAAACGACTAGATTAGCGCAATGCCAAATCGCCTTTTCACCTCTGAATCTGTTACCGAAGGTCATCCTGACAAGATGGCTGACCAAATTTCAGATGCGATTCTGGACAGTTTTCTAACTCAAGATCCCAAGTCACGGGTCGCCGTGGAAACACTTTTAACTACTGGACAGATTCATATAGCTGGTGAGGTAACGACTACGGCATCGCCTGATTTGATGTCTTTGGTGCGCAGTGTGGTCGCAGATATTGGATACAACTCGAGTGAGGTCGGATTTGATTCTCAATCTTGCGGAATCAGTATTTCGTTAGGAAAACAATCTCCAGATATTGCCCAAGGTGTAGATGATGCCTTTGAAAGACGAAGCGACTCATCAGTTGACCCATTGGATTTACAAGGGGCAGGCGATCAAGGTTTAATGTTTGGTTATGCGTGCAATGACACCCCAGAATTAATGCCTTTACCAATTGCGATGGCACATAGATTGGCTGAGCAACTTGCTAAAGTCCGTAAAGATGGCACGTTGCCCTATTTAAGACCAGATGGAAAAACTCAGGTAACTATTGAGTATGAGGGAGATCGCCCAGTTCGTTTAGATACCGTCGTTGTCTCAACTCAACATGATGAAGGCGTAGATCTAGAAAAAGTTTTACATAAAGATTTACTGCGGGAAGTAATCGCACCTGTCCTTGAAATGTACGAACTGCCAAGTAAAAATATCAATGCCTATATAAATCCAACTGGACGGTTTGTGGTTGGCGGACCTATGGGTGATGCTGGCTTAACAGGAAGAAAGATTATTGTTGATTCATATGGGGGAATGGCTCGTCATGGCGGAGGCGCATTTAGCGGTAAAGATCCTTCAAAAGTGGATCGTTCAGCGGCGTACGCCATGAGATGGGTGGCAAAGAATGTGGTTGCGGCTGGATTAGCAGATCGATGTGAAGTTCAGGTTGCTTATGCCATTGGTAAAGCAAAACCAGTTGGTCTTTTTGTGGAAACTTTCGGAACAAGTACCCTTTCTGAGGAAAAAATTCAAAGTGCAGTTATGGAAGTTTTTGACCTTAGACCTGCGGCAATTATTCGCGATTTGAATTTATTGCGTCCAATTTATCGGAAGACAAGTAGCTATGGTCATTTTGGTCGCGAGCTGCCAGAGTTCGCTTGGGAGCAAGCAAATAGAGCAACGGAGTTACGCAGCGCTTTAGGATTGTGAGTCACAGGTGGCGCAAGTACCAAAAGCCTTAACATTAGTTAGGCAAAGGGCGCCTAAAACACCCGGAAAAGCTGCGAATAACTCTCCAATTGCTCGAGTATTAGTCGATACCGGGGTATTTCATTTAGATCAAGAGTTTGATTTCCTAGTTCCTGAAGAGTTATCGGAAACTGCCAAACCTGGAGTCTCAGTTCGGGTTCAATTTAATGGTCGAAAATGTGATGGATATATTGTTGGTAGAGCTAATAGTTCAGCACATATTGGACGTATGCAGTTTTTAGACAAAGTAAATAATGAAACTCCATTGTTGACAGCCAATATATTGAATTTATCCCGCACGGTAGCCCGTAAATATGCAAGTAATGTCATGGACGTTCTTCGGTTTGCACTGCCTGTTGCTATAAATTCTACAAAAGAAGCCTCGTGTGCGTTTTCTGATGCAAAACCGATAAGCAATGAAGTTGTTAAATATTACCCCGAATCCTACTTTAACTCGTTAAGTAGTGGGGAATCTTCACATGTTATTTGGAGCCCGCTTCCCGCAACTGAGCCTTTTGAATTAATGGCAGAATTTTGCAAGATACGAAGCGGAAATATATTGATATTAGTACCGGATTCGAAGAGTGTTGATAGATGCTTACAAGCTTTTCTAACAAGCGGGATAGGTAAAAATATCTGCACATGGAGTTCGGAATTAACCAAAAGTCAACGGTATTCAAATTATCTTGAGATATTAAACGGAAAAGTACAGATCGTAATAGGAGTACGAGGCGCTGTATTTTTGCCAATCCAAAGCTTGTCATTAATCATTGTTTGGGATGAAGGCAATGACAATTACAGCGAAATCAGAAGTCCAGGATGGCACGCTCGAGAGGTAGCCATAGAGCGTACCAAGCAAGAAGGTTGCTCTCTGATCTTGGGAAGTTTCTCTCCTTCTTTAATTACCACTAAATATCTGGTAGCTGGTTGGTTAAAACCACTTAATCCACATCGAGAAATTTTCAAAGAGTACTCGCCAAAATTTATTGGGATTTCAGAACTTAGTGCTCCAGACCAGCGCGGCCGGATATCTACTAAAGCATGGAAAACGATTCAAAGAGGTTTACAAACAGGGCCAGTATTAATTCAAGTTCCTTTGAGAGGATATATCCGTTCTTTAATCTGTCAAAAATGCGCAAATCATGCGCGATGCCAATGTGGTGGAACTTTAGTTATCGCATCTGTCAATAAAAATATTATTTGCGGGTTGTGTGGAGTTTTCCAATCAGATTGGCAATGTACCTTTTGTGCGGGTCGAACATTTCGTCACTCTGGGATTGGCGACGAGAGAACTTTAGAAGAAATAGGCAAAGCCTTCCCTGGAACTCCGATTCGTAACTCAAATCAAGGGTCGATGATCTTGGATGAGATAGCTGAAAGTTGCATAGTTCTCTCCACCCCCGGAAGTGAACCTCGGGCGAAAAAGGGTTATGCAGCAATTGTCTTTTTAGATTCCAGGATCTTTCTGGAGCGAGCATCAATCAATGCTGAGGAACAAGCGCGCCTCAATTGGTTTTCGGTCAGCGCTTTAGCGGCCAAGAATGCAGAAGTTTTTTTAGATGTTGTTGGCTCTGATCCAAATTTTCAGGCCCTATTGCGATGGGATCCTTGGCACGCTGCAAGTAGAGATTTATTAGAGCGAACTGCTTTGCATCTACCACCTCATTTTAAAGCGGTTAGTGTCATAGGTCCACACGCAGATCTGCACAACATGTCCGTGGAGTTCTCTCGGAAATACTTAGTCTCATCGCTTCAACCCACAGATGATATTTATCTTTCTAAGATCATTTTGAGAGGTACGGACCATCAATCCCAAGAGTTAGTGGAGGATTTACTTAATTATTGTCGGATTAGAAGTGCTCATGGTTTAACGGCTTTGAAGGTACGAGTTGACCCAATTGAACTGTAAAATAGCCGCATGAGCACTCAAGCGATTAGGTTATTCGGCGACCCGGTCTTGGCCACCCCGTCGCTCGAAGTGATAACTTTTGATAAAGAGTTGCGGAATTTAGTTCAAGATCTAACTGAAACGATGCTTGAAGCTGGGGGAGCGGGTTTGGCGGCTCCGCAGATCGGGGTTTCACTCAGAGTCTTCACTTGGAATATAGATGAAGAAGTGGGGCATTTAATAAATCCAAAGTTGCAATTAAGCGCCGATGAACAAGAAGGGGATGAAGGGTGCTTGTCTTTCCCTGGACTTGTTTATGATTGCAAGAGAGCGTTTTCGGTAGTTGCGCAAGGTTTCAATATGCATGGTGAACCGGTTGAAATAGTAGGTAGTGAATTAATGGCGAGATGTATTCAGCATGAGACTGACCACCTCGATGGAATTTTGTTTATTGACAGATTGACAAAAGATTTACGAAAAGAGGCTTTACGGGAAGTGCGCGAGTCTGAATGGTTCGGAATAGTAAATCCTGAAATTAGGATTTCACCGCATCCTACTTTTGGTCTTGGTAGTTAGTGCGTATTTTATTTGCTGGTACTCCTAACGTTGCTTTACCAACTTTAGAGTGGATACTCTCCTCCGATCATGAACTAGTTGGGGTGCTAACTCGACCGGCTGCGGCACAAGGCAGAAGTAGCGAATTGATTGATTCACCTGTCGCAACTTTTGCGAAAACCCATTTGATCCCGATTCATACTTCCCTTGATTCCCGAGAGACGAAGGAAGCTATCAAATCTGCCGATTTAGTTGTGGTAATTGCTTTCGGAAAATTAATACCAAAGGAATTTTTACAAATGCCTAAGTTTGGCTGGATAAATGTGCATTTTTCGATCTTGCCCAAATTTCGTGGAGCAGCGCCAGTGCAAAGAGCGATTTGGAATGGGGAAGCGTCAACCGGGATTTCAATTTTCCAATTAGATCCTGGAATGGATACTGGTCCCATTTACGATCAAAAAAGCACTCCTATTCTCCCAACAGAGCCTGCTGGGGAGTGTTTAGCTCGATTAAGTCAGATCGTTCCAGAACTGTTGATTCAAACTTTAAACAAAATCCAAAACTTAGCGCAACCCACACCTCAAAATGAAGATGGTGCAACATTAGCTCCAAAGATCGACAAATCAGAGCTACGTATAAATTGGAGTGATTCTGCAAGACAGATCCAGAATAAAATTCGAGCTCTCAATCCAACCCCTCGGGCAAGAACTACTTTTCGCGGAAATGAAATTTATATTTTTGAGGTAGTAGTTAGTGATAACAAAAGCACACAGCCACCGGGAACAATCTTCGCGGTTAATCAACATTTGTATGTGGCAACCGAAGAGGTAGATATTGAAATTATCAAAGTTCAAAGTAGTGGTAAAAAGGTAATGTCAGGTTCAGAATGGTTCCGAGGCGTACAAATGAAAGAAAACCCGCTAGAAAACCGATATGTCTGACGCTAATGGCATTAATTCCCGCAGGGTGGCATTAAAGGCATTAATCTCTATTGAAAAAGAGCACAGTTATGCAAATTTAGCATTACCGCATTTTCTGAATGATAGCAATCTTTCGGCAGCTGACAAATCACTTGTAACTGAAATTGTTTATGGCTCGATTCGGATGCGTGGAACTTACGATCGCATTATCGATACCGTCAGCAATAGGCCGGTTCAAGATCTAGATTTAGAAGTGCGCGAAGTATTGAGAATGGGTGCTCATCAGCTTCTCAACATGCGTGTGGCCTCTCATGCTGCAGTTGATACTGCAGTAACGCTAACCAAGCAAGAGATTAATCAATCTAGTTCGGGCTTTGTAAATGCAATTTTACGAAAGATTTCAAAATTCGATTTTGACCAATGGATTACAAATCTCGGATTTACTGACAAATTAGATCAACTTTCAATTCAATACTCTCACCCCAGATGGATTTTAGAGAGTTACTTTAAGCGGCTCGGCGACATTATTCGGGTTGAAGAAGAGTGCATTGCAAATAATAGAAATCCTAAAGTGTGCGTAATTGGTTGGCCGGGCCAGGCCACGCAAAGTGAGTTATTGGAAAGTAATGAAAGTTTTGTTCCCGCACCTTGGGTGGATAGTGGTGTTGAAATTACTGGAGATCCTGCAGAGATATCCGCGATTAGGGGCTTACGGGCAAGTGTGCAAGACCAAGGTTCGTTTTTAGTAAGTAAAGCTTTTGCAGATATCCCAATCCAAGAAGATGGGTTTTGGCTTGATATGTGCGCGGGGCCAGGAGGTAAAAGTGCGCTTCTTGACCGATGGGCTGGTGAGCGCAATATCAATTTTATTGCAAATGAAATTGCTCCACACCGGGCCAAGTTGGTGCAAAGATCAACTAATAAAATTGTTATTAGCGATGGCTTGAATCCAGCATTCAAAGAAAGTTCTTTCACTCGAATTTTAATTGATGCACCTTGCTCTGGTTTAGGTGCATTGCGAAGGAGACCAGATGCTAGATGGCGCAAGAAAGAGAATGAAATTCAAGGTTTGGTTGAAATCCAAAAAGGTTTATTACGGAGTGCGACAAAATTAATCAAGGTAGGAGGAGTTTTAGGATATGTGACTTGCTCACCACACCCGTTGGAAACAATTGAAAATGTTAAATGGTTTCTTGAAGGCAATCCAGATTTTATTCAAATTCCAGTAGTCAATTTTTTTCCAGTAGAAATGAATTTGCCAGATTCACCCAATGTCCAACTTTGGCCTGGAGTACACGGAACTGATGGAATGTTCTTGGCAGTATTTCAGCGAGTAGCAAAGTAGGATTGGAGGCATGGATATCCGGATAACTCCAAGTATTCTAAATGCCAATTTCGACGATCTTGCTAATGAAATTGCTAAAGTTGCCGAAGATTCGGATTTGATTCACCTTGATGTGATGGACAATATCTTTGTTCCAAATTTTACCTTTGATTTTAATGCCGCTTCAAAGATTATTGCTGACTGTCCAATTGATATAGATGTTCACTTAATGGTTGCAGATGTCGATCGTATCGGCATTGAATATGCCGAAATAGGCTCCACAAGTGTTACTTTTCATATCGAAGCAAGCGATCATCCCAAGAAGTTGATAAGTGAAATCCAAAAGCATGGCGCAAGGGCTGGGGTAGCGCTAAAACCAAATACGCCATTTGAAGTGATCTCAGATTTGATTGATCTGGTTGATATGGTCTTAGTTATGACAGTAGAACCAGGTTTTGGTGGACAAAGTTTCATGGAAGATCAAATGGCGAAAGTTTCCCAAGTTCGCGCAGCATTGAACTCATCATCAAGAGATATTTGGTTGCAGGTTGATGGTGGTATCTCAACTGAAACAATCGAGATTGCTACACGAGCTGGTGCCGATACCTTTGTGGCGGGATCAGCGGTGTACAAATCTGCGGACCCAGCGCAAATGGTCCAAAAGTTGCGTGCGCTAGCGAAAAATCAACTCAATAATCTCAAATAATTCAAGTAAATAGAACGCATCAAATCTTAACACTGCACTATCCTAAGAGATGTGAAAACCTTTGAAGAACTATGGCGTGAGCTGGGGGAGATAGCACGAACTCGACCAGCAGGATCTAACACCTCAGAGTTACTCGCCGGGGGAGTTCATGCCATAGGGAAGAAGATCATTGAAGAGGCTGCTGAAGTTTGGATGGCTGCTGAGTATGAAAGTGATGAAGATTTAGCGCTTGAAATAAGTCAACTACTTTATTATTTGCAGGTAATGATGCTGGCTCGTGAAATTGAAATGGATGCGGTTTACCAAGAACTTTAGAATACTTAGAAAAGTGGGTCTTAATGTTACGTGTAGCTCTTCCTAATAAGGGTTCTCTTGCCGAGGATTCGATTAAAATACTGATCGAGGCAGGGTACAAACAACGATCAGATTCACGCGACTTAGTGACTTTAGATGATGTTAATCAGATTGAATTTTATTATTTGAGACCGCGAGATATTGCAATCTATGTTGCATCTGGTGAGTTAAATATTGGAATAACTGGCCGAGATTTATTATTGGATTCAGCTGTGGATGCGCATGAGTTGTTGTCACTTGGTTTTGGCAGATCAACATTTCGTTTTGGGGTATCGGCCGATGTGACTGGTGAGAATATTTCTATACTTAATGGAAAAAGAGTCGCGACCTCTTATCCTGGGTTGGTTAAGAGTTATTTGGCGAATAAATCAATTATAGCTGAAGTAGTCCAACTTGATGGAGCTGTTGAGAGCGCAGTAAGACTTGGTGTGGCAGATGCAATTGCCGATGTGGTGTCAACAGGTAACACTTTGCGTCAAGCAGGATTGAAAGTAATCGGGGAGTCAATACTCGAAAGTGAAGCTGTCTTGATTTCTAGTTCAAAAACCACTGATGAAATGCAGGTCCTAATTCATAGATTAAATAGTGTGATTATCGCGAGACAGTATGTATTGATGGATTATGACATTAAAAGTGAACTGGTTGAAGCAGCTTGTGCTTTGACGCCAGGAATTGAATCACCCACGATCTCTCCTTTAAGAGTAGAAGGATGGATGGCAATTAGAGCAATGGTTAAACGTCAAGATGCTCATCGGATAATGGATGATTTATGGTCTTTGGGTGCTCGGGGAATTTTAGTTACCGATATCCATGCTTGCCGACTTTAAATGAGGGCGATCTCTGCTTCAGAAAGTCCCATTAAATAAAGTGCGCAATCTAAGTGCGGGCTATTCAAGGAGATATCTGCGACGGATCGTAAAATCGGCTTAGCGTTGAAAGCGATTCCAATACCGGCGATATTCAGCATATCGAGGTCGTTTGCTCCATCACCAATTGCAACAGTTTCAGCGATATCCACACCTGCAATGTTTGCAAAATCGCGAAGAGCTTGAGCTTTACCTGCTCTATCTATAACGGTTCCTTCTAACCGGCCAGTTAATTTTTGATCGATAATTTCTAATTTGTTTGCTCTTATGAAATCAATATGCAATTCCTTAGCCAATGGTTCAATTACATCGATAAAACCGCCGGAAACAATTCCAACCTGGTGGCCCAATTTCTGCAAAGCCAAGATCAACTCACGAGCACCTGCTGTTAATGTGATCTCTTTGCGGACTTCCGCTAATACTGTCTCTGGCAATCCAGCTAAAAGTTTTACTCTGGCATCTAACGCTGCCGTAAATTCAAGTTGACCAGACATAGCAGCAGCAGTTACTCGGGCCACTTCCGCACCGGCTCCAGCCTTGTTAGCTAATAATTCAATTACTTCTTCTTGGATTAGAGTTGAATCCACATCAAGTAGGAGTAAACGTTTTTTTCCAAAGGAGCGAGTATTAATAGAGCGGAATTCGGTGGAATCTACTGCGACACAATCAACCTTCAATGCTGAATGATTTGCAAATTTCTGTAAATTCAAAAAATTAGTGGAGGCTAAGATTTCAACGACGGGGCTGGTTGTCTGCACAGATAAAAATATTTCTCCGGCAATGGTTTTTTCGGTTACTTCGGTAATTTCTAAAGCGTTCAAGAGGGTGAGCATTTTCTGGGTGATTAAGGGTTTGGCGGTGCCAGAAAGGGTTATCAACGCGCTCACAGTGGGCAAGGTTAGCGTCAATGCCGTCACCTACGTCCTCTCCATCCTCTTAGTTGAAGAGTTCTGCGCTGATTATGGCCACACATCAGGTAGGTTTTACTCTTGTGTCAGTAATTGATTTTCATGAACTTTGTTTGACCCGTGGTGGGCGCCAGATTTTGGGTCCGATTACTTGGCAAGTTGAAGAGGGTCAACGTTGGGTGATTTTGGGGCCCAATGGTGCTGGGAAAACTTCCTTGATCGCTATTGCTGCGACATTAATCCACCCTACAAAAGGGGAGGCAAGGGTTCTAGATGAGCTGTTGGGGCGAGTAGATGTATTTGAATTACGTCATCGCATCGGGCTTAGTAGTGCTGCGCTAACTGATCGAATTCCGCCCGATGAGTGCGCACTAGATGTGGTGATGACCGCTGCTTGGGCAGTCACCGGCAGATGGCAAGAGGTCTATGACTTATGGGATGAATCACGAGCGATGGGAATGCTTTCCTTATTTGGAGTTTCGCAAAATCGAGATCAAAATTTTGGCAGCATGAGTGAGGGTGAACGTAAACGGGTTCAAATAGCTAGAGCACTGATGCCTGATCCTGAATTATTGATTTTAGATGAGCCGGCTGCAGGTCTTGATCTAGGCGCTCGAGAAGATCTGCTGACTCGCTTAAGCGCGTTAGCTTTAGATTCTTCTGCTCCCACAAGTTTGCTGGTCACACACCATGTTGAAGAGATTCCAACTGGAACTACTCATGCTTTATTACTTCGAGATGGGGCGATCGTGGCAGCGGGTCTAATAGATCAAGTTTTGACTTCGCATAATATTTCACAAACTTTTGGTTTAACGATTAATTTAACGTTCGAAGGTGGTCGCTGGTTCGCTCGGGCTAATTAATTAATTCATAAAAAAATACCACCGATCCATATTCAGGACCGGTGGTATTTTACTTTTTTCTACTGCTTATTAACCCACCCAAGCATTAATTGGAGAGCTTAGGAAGTAGACCATAAATAAGCCTGAGATGAGCCATAACATCCAATGGACCTCTTTACCGCGGCCTTGAACTGCACGTACTACTACGTGAGAGACAAATCCAGCCCCGATTCCAACTGTGATGTTGTAAGTAAATGGCATCAAGATAATTGTTAAGAATGCTGGGATTGCGATACCCAAATCATTCCATTCAATTCCCTTAATTTGGGTCATCATTAAGAAGCCAACGATTACTAATGCTGGCGTTGCTGCTTCGTAAGGAATGATGGCAACAAGTGGAGATAGGAAAGTAGTAAGCAAGAAGCAGATACCGGTAACTACAGAAGCCAATCCGGTACGTGCACCTTCACCAACACCTGATGCTGATTCAATGTAGGAGGTATTTGATGAGATCGAAGAAGCTCCACCAGCGATAGCTGCAACTGAGTCAACTAACAAAATCTTGTTAGCGTTAGGAACATTTCCATCTTTGTCATTTAGTCCTGCCTCGGCACCAATTGCGGTCATAGTTCCCATGGTGTCGAAGAAGTCCGCCAATAGCAGTGTGAATACAAATAGAACTGCAGAAATCACACTGACGCGAGTAAATGCACCAAACAAATCAAAACTTCCGATAATACTGAAATCAGGAGTTGCCACAATTTGATCTGGCACGGCAGGAACATTTAAGCCCCAACCTTTTGGATTCACTTTGTCAGGAGCGATAAAGTTAGGACCGATCTTGAATGCAGATTCGATAATTACGGCTAAGACTGTCGCGGAAACGATTCCGATCAAGATTGCAGCTTTAACTTTCTTGACCATCAAACCGATCATCAGGAATAATCCGAAGGCAAAAACTACGATCGGCCATCCAACAAGTGTTCCGCCATCACCAAGAGTTACCGGCACTGGGCCAGAGCCAGTTTTGCGCACAAATCCGGCATCTACTAAACCGATCAATGCGATAAATAAACCGATACCAACTGAGATTGCAATTTTTAATTGAGTCGGCACTGCACGGAAGACCGCAACACGGAAACCGGTAAGCACCAAAATCAAAATAATTAAGCCTTCAAGTACAACAAGGCCCATTGCTTCTTGCCAAGTCATCTTCGCTGCGATTCCTACCGCTACGAAAGTATTAAGACCTAGACCGGTTGCAAGTGCCAATGGAAAATTAGCCACAACGCCCATCAGGATTGTTAAAACTCCTGCAACAAGCGCGGTTACTGCGGCAATCTTCGCTAAGTTTGGAGCATCTCCACCAATAAATTTACCGGTGCTATCTTTTGAAAGACCGATGATTAATGGATTAAGAGCCACGATGTATGCCATCGTGAAGAACGTAACCAAACCTCCGCGAATTTCGCGTCCTACGGATGATCCACGTTCACTGATTTTGAAGTATGAATCGAGCATTTCCCCTCATAACTGTTTTGGTAACGGGGGTGTTTGCGACCCCGTGCGAAGTAACGGCTCGCGACGCCGAAGGAAGATGCCACAAACCTACCTGTGGATTTGCTTAATGTGGGGTAAAACGCCGGACTATTCCGAGCCAAAAAGCGACTGAAAAGCCGATGAACAGCGCAAATAGGAAGGTTCCCACCCCTACTCGGCCACCTAAGGCCCATCCCAGGCTCAAAACTATTAACTCGATAAAGAGCCGCACCCGTCCAACTGGGAGTCCACTTCGGTAATGCAAAGCTGTCATTAATCCATCTCGTGGCCCTGGACCCAGACCACAGGTTAAGTAGAGCGAGCTGCCTGCCCCCACGATTAGGATCCCAATAATTGAAAGAGTTAATTTTTCCCAAAGCAGGGCTGGAGTGGGAAGAAAATCTACTGTTAATTGAATGAAAAAAGCGATCACAACAATATTGGCGATAGTTCCAAAGCCAGGTTTTTCGCGGAGTGGAATCCAAATCAAAAGTACGATCGTGCTAATAATGAAAGTCCACCAACCCAGAGCTATTCCCGTGCGCAAACTCAATCCCTGTGCCAAAACCGTCC
>RGZI01000170.1 GCA_010031635.1 Actinomycetota bacterium | reverse complement strand
GGTTTTAGAGTTGATACGGCACGACATGTGGACGATAACTTCTTTAAGAATTGGTCGCCGCTGATACACAATGCAGCCTCAAATGTAGGGATTAAAGATTTTACGATTTTTGGCGAAGTCTACGACTACAGCCCATTCAACTTGATGGAGTACGTGCGCCGGAACAAGATTCAAACAATTTTAGATTTTCCTTTTCAAGCAAGTGCGACAGAGTTTGCAGCAGGATATTCAAATGCACCGACGATGTCCATGCTTTTCGAAAATGATGACTATTACACCAGTGCAACGTCTTCTGCTAGCAACCTGGTTACTTTCTTAGGTAACCACGATGTTGGTCGCGTCGGCTTTATTATTGGGAATAAGCGAATCCAAAAAACGAACCAACTTTTACCACGAGCTAACTTAGCAAATGCCTTGTTGTATTTTACGCGGGGAATTCCCGTTGTTTACTACGGTGATGAAGTTGGAATGACCGGAACTAACACTGGCAAAGACCAGTTTGCACGACAGGATATGTTTGCTACACAAGTAGATATCTGGAAGACCGAGCCTAGAATTGGCGGTGCACCAATTGGAAGTAGTGATGCTTTCCAAGCAACAAGCGCAAGCCCAATTGCAGCCTACTTAAAGCAGATCTCTGAACTGCGCCGGTTGAATCCAGGATTGTCTAATGGTGTGATGCTAGAGCGATACTCCAAGAACTCCATTTTTGTGGTGTCAAAGAAAGATGCTAAGGAACATCATGAGTATGTAGTGGCATTTAATAACTCTGATTCTGATGAGGTTATAAATATAACGTCGGCTACATCCAATGGTGGTTGGCAGTTATTACTGGGCCAGTCAGAGGTTACGGCTGCGGCAAATAAGCTCAGTTTTAACGTTCCTGCACTCTCTACCGTGATTTTTAAGGCTAATAACCCCATTGATGTTGTTGCCACCAAAGTAGGCAAACTGACTATTTACGCCGATGATTTGACTGGCTTTTACCAGGTCAAGGCGGGAATCACTTCGGTAGATTTATTATCCGTCGAGTTCTTTGCGCGAGTAGCCGGTACAACAAAATGGATTTCCCAGGGAATAGATACAACGGCTCCCTATAGTGTTTTTCTTGATCCACGTGATTATCTAAAGAAAAAGATTGAAATCAAAGCAGTTGCAACGAATTCTGAGGGCACTACCTTCACGCTACCGACAATTAAATTTACGATGCCAGCCAAAAGCGCATAGGTTGATCTAAATACTTTGCCCATGAACGCTCGTTGTGACCACTTCGGTTATAGACCTTGCTGACAAAGTCGTGGTTTTTGTAGCCACGTGCACGAAGAAGTTTATCGGCATAGATTTGAAACGGTGCATAGGCGGCATCTAAGCCTTTAGTTCCATGACTCATCCAAATTTTGTGCTGACCGGGGTTTGGAAGTGATCCAATAGTTGCCTCTACTAATCCGTTGCCAGCAAATGGCCAATGGGG
>RGZI01000169.1 GCA_010031635.1 Actinomycetota bacterium | reverse complement strand
CTCGCACCATATCTGTAATGCCTTGCAATGCTAATTTTTTTGGAATTTGCATCATCCCCCACTCAGGTGCGCCGGGGACGCCTACCGCTCCACAGCCCCGCAAAACTAAAATTGAATCAGGTGCAATGTCGAGATCTGGGTCATCAAGTTTTATTCTCATCTCCTCATAACCATTAAAAACAACTGCTGCTCCTTTATGAACAAGCAAATGTGGTGACGCGGCAGAAGTTTTGAGTAAGGCACCATCAGGTGCAAGATTTCCTTTTACTAATGTGAAGGCACCACCTTCTTTTAATGGATTATTCAAAGCTCTTATAGCAGGGCTAGCAATAAATTCTTTTGTTAGCTGGCTCTTCCAAGATTTTCCACTCTGGTTTAATGCATCGCCTTCGATGTGATCTCCAAGTTCTGTCAGAAGTTGGGGTAATCCGCCGGCGTTGTGGAAATCTTGTATTAAGAATTCTCCAGATGGCTCGACATCAGCAAGTACTGGGATATTTTCACCAAGTAAATTAATTTGTTCTGGTGTTAATTCACCACCTACTCGACCGGATAGGGCTAACAAATGTAAAATTGCATTTGTTGAACCGCCAACGGAATGTAAAACTCTAATTGCATTTCGAAAAGAAGCAGGAGAGAGAATTTTTGCCGGCGTTAAATCTTCATTTACCATTTTCACAATTTCGCGTCCCGAATTTCGAGCCGCTTCTGCTCTCTCAGGAGTGCCAGAAGGAATTGTTGAAGTTCCTGGTATCGCGAAACCAAGTGTTTCAATCATAAGTGCCACTGAACTTGCAGTCCCCATTGTGTTACATGATCCCAAACCACAATTTAAACAGTTCTCAAATTCTTTCCATTCACTTTCGGATAATTCGCCAGAGCGAAACGCTTCCCAATTGCGCCAAAGGTCGGTTCCAGTGCCAACTCGCTTACCTTTAAAAAAAGGAGCAGGACGTGCACCACCAATAACCATAATTGTTGGCAAATTTGCACTGAATGCGCCCATAAGTGAACCGGGAACACTTTTATCGCAGTTAGCTAGCAACACAACACCATCTAAAGGATAAGAACGTAAATATTCTTCCACTTCCATTGACAGCAAATTTCGGTAAAGCATTGCACTTGGCTTCATCAAATCTTCACCCAGAGACATAACTGGGAATGACATTGGCAATCCACCTGCTTCTAACACTCCAACTTTTACCTCATCAACAAGTGCTCGAAGCGGTAAATTACAGGGATTTAAATCGCTCGAAGAGTCTGCTATTCCGATTACAGGTTTTTTATTATCTGGGCTTACTTCAACTCCCACAGAGCGCATGACAACTCGATGCGATAACGCTGTTTCATCGTTGCCAGCAAACCATTCACTACTACGCACAGATTTCTCCGTTCAACTTTTTTCAACTTGGTTCAACATTGCATAATCTAATTGGCTAGCGTTAGCCTTCCATAGGTGGGACTGGTGTCAAGTATTCCCGCTTGATGAGAGGAATAGAGTGAAAGCACTTAGAGTCACTAGAGTAAA
>RGZI01000168.1 GCA_010031635.1 Actinomycetota bacterium | reverse complement strand
ATTTATTTAAAGATAATTCAAATCCGATTGCTTGCGCCAAGTTTTGCTTTTGTATTGGCATACTAGGGTCTATCGCACCATCAAGAATCATTTTTCCTACTTTTGTAGGATAAAGGAATGCATAAAGAGTCCCTAGATAGGTTCCGTAGCTCTTTCCAAGATAATTTAATTTCGGTTCTTCAAGTGCTAAACGCAATAACTCCATATCTTTTGCGGATTCAAGAGTTGAAAGGTGCGTTAATTTATTACCGGCTACTTTCTTGCATTTGTTAGCAAAAAACTTTGCATTTTCAATCATTTTACGCTGGTTTTCGGGTGTATCGGCAATCATTGGTCCAGCGAGCATTTCGTCAGTTTCTTTATCTGTTAAACATCTAATTGGGTCGCTTTGGCCAACACCTCTTTGATCAAAGCCCACAATGTCATATTTCTCGCGAATTGCGGCACTTACAATGTTTTCTGCGTTATACGCGTAATCAAAAGCTGAGGCCCCTGGGCCACCTGGATTCACAATCAGAGCGCCAAGTTTCTGTCTCTGGTCTGTTGCTTTAAATTTAATTACCTTTAGATGGAATACATCGTTTGTAATTTTATCGTAATCGACTGGTACTAATAAAGTTGAGCATTCAAAATTTCCGTAACAATTTTGCCACTTGAGTTCTTGGTTTTGAAAATCTATCAAAGTCCATTTTTTTTGTGAATTGTTAAATTTGGAATAGACGGGAAAAGAGACAAATACAGCAATAATTAATAAAAGTGAGAGGAGTTTTTTCTTAGTCATTTCAACGAGCACATTAGTGCTTCAAGAGTGAGAAGTGGTGCGGCGTTGTGGGAAAGGTTGGTACGTGCTTGCATAATTGATTCAATTTTCTTTACCGTGAGCTCTGGAGTTGTGGACTCTGCAATTTCCCAAACCTCGCTTAGTAAGTCGGTGTTTATTAAAAAATCCAAACTTCCCGATTGCATTAACATTACATCTCGATAGAGAGTTGCAATATCTAAGAGTGAATTATCGATACTGTCACGAACTGCGCGCGTTTGACGTGACTTTTGCTCTTTTTCTAAATCTTTCACAGCTTTTGCTCCACCTGAAATAAGGCCACGGCCAGTACCTTGATAGGCATCTTGAAGTGATTTCAATTCTTTATCATCGCGTTCTTCAGAGCCAGATTCGGCATCTTGGGTAGCGAGTTCAAGCAGGGTGGCGGCGGCTCGAAATGCAGCTGAAATATCATTAATTTTGAGAGGTAGGTTGAGAATTTGTAAACGACGGGATCGGGATTCTGAGTTGGTAGCCAGATATTTAGCCCGTCCGATATGACCTTGGGCAATACGAGCGGCAAAGGTGGCCATCTTTGGATCAATTCCGTCGCGAGAAGTCAAGAGTGCAACTATCGCTTCTTGAGAAGGTGTCCGAAGCAACAGGTGGCGACAACGGGAGCGAATTGTTGGAAGCACGTCGGTAATTGTTGGAGCGCAAAGTAACCAAACGGTTCGAGCTCCCGGTTCTTCAATGGCTTTTAAGAGAG
>RGZI01000167.1 GCA_010031635.1 Actinomycetota bacterium | reverse complement strand
AATCTTCTTGATGCCATCTTTATCTAAGCCAAATACAACACGACGCTGCAGTGTCGATGTCGAGTTATATAAGTGGACTATGGCCTGCTTTGAACCTTTAATTGATTCGAAGGTGCGTTTAATTAAGGGTTCACGTGCTTGGGTCAACACCTGAATAATCACATCATCGGGAATTAAATTCTCATCGATAATCTTTCGGACAAAATCAAAGTCAGTTTGTGAGGCACTGGGAAAGCCAACTTCTATCTCTTTATAGCCCATTGCAACAAGGAGCTTGAACATCGCTAACTTGCGCGGGGTATCCATTGGATCAATCAGTGCTTGATTTCCATCGCGAAGATCTACTGAGCACCACTTAGGCGCATGCGTAATCTTCTTTGAAGGCCAGGTGCGGTCAGGTAGATCGATTGGGTGGAAAGGCGCATAGCGATGCACTGGCATCGATGACGGGGATTGCTTCGGAAAGTTCATTTACTGCTCCTTATGGGCTGGGGGTTTGTACCGATACGGCAAACCCCGCGGCGAGGGGATCGGTTATTTGACCCCGCCACGGCAGCTAAGGAGGAGACTGCGCATCATGTGCTAAGGGTAACGCTTAACCCATTTATTGGGCAAACCAACCCTTAAACTCACACTCATGGCAGCCTTCAAAAATCAGTTTTTGGATTTGATGGATTCAGCCCGTTCTATTTGCGACCAATCTGATCAGAGTCAATGGAACGGTGAAGGCTGGAGCCCTGCAATTATCATTGGCCACCTGGTCGAAGTTGATAAGCAAGTTTGGATGGTGCGATTCGAACTTATGCGCTCGGCATTGCACGATGGAGCACCTATTCCCCAACTCGCGTGGTGGGAGCCAGATGGCATTGAAACAGCTCTGAAGTACGTAGATTCCACACTCGATGAAGTAAAGGCGAGTTTCTTGGCAAGTCGCGAAGATATGCTCAATTATCTATCGCAACTTTCATCTAGCGAGTTGCTCGCTTCAGCTGTTCATCAGATATTTGGCGAGATCACAATCAAAACAATGGTCGAAATAATTCTTAACCACGACCGAGAGCACTGTGAAACACTTAAAAGTCACTCTGTGTAGTCACAGATTATGCGATAATTGAGTCGACTTCTGATTGGCAAATCGAAGAAAATGACTCACGCATAGTGGGTCATTTTCTTTTTCCACACTTTGCACACCTCATAATTAAAAATATTTTAGAAATAACTTCAGTGCCATCCTTCGTGGGCGGTGTTGGTGTGGTGTAACGGTTAGCACATCCGTTTTTGCCAATCAGAAGGTGCGGGTTCGAATCCCGTCATCAACTCCGAAGTCTCGACTCGACAGATTGATACATGGCAAAGGTCAATAAACTCTGTGTTGTGGAGCTAAGGGTCTCGAGGAAACTCGAGGCCCTTTCTAATTAAAGAACTGGCAAATATCTATCGAGCTCGTAGGCACTCACCTGGCGACTGTAATCAAGCCATTCGGCGCGCTTATTGCGCAGTACATATTCAAATACATGCTCACCTAAGGTC
>RGZI01000166.1 GCA_010031635.1 Actinomycetota bacterium | reverse complement strand
GTGCAACCGCAGGTGAGGTCACCAGCTGGCCTTTGTGATTCCAGGAAGTTCGCCGGCATGTGCCATTTCACGGAAACAAACGCGGCAAATTCCAAACTTTTGGTAGACAGCACGTGGGCGTCCACAGCGCTGACATCTGGTGTAACCGCGAACTTTGAACTTTGGCTTACGGCTCGCTTTAACTTTTAATGAGGTTTTAGCCATTTTTAGTTCTCCTTAAATGGGAAGCCGAGTTTGCGTAGTAACGCGCGCCCTTCTTCATCATTTGTCGCAGTAGTTACAACGGTGATATCCATTCCACGTGGACGATCAATTTTGTCTTGATCGATCTCGGTGAATACAACTTGTTCGGTTAAACCGAATGTGTAATTTCCATGGCCATCAAATTGCTTTGGAGATAATCCCCGGAAATCGCGGATACGTGGAAGAGAGATACTCAATAGGCGATCGCAGAATTCCCACATCCGATCTCCACGCATTGTTACGTGCGCACCAATTGGCATGTTCTCACGCAATTTGAATTGTGCAATTGATTTCTTTGAGCGAGTCACTTGTGGACGTTGTCCGGTGATAGCTGCAAGATCCTTGATTGCACCTTCAATTAATTTTGAATCGCGAGCAGCTTCGCCAACACCCATGTTTACAACAATCTTTACAAGGGTAGGAACTTGCATCACATTTGCATATTTAAACTCTTCACGCATTGCAGGAAGAATTTCAGCACGGTAGCGATCCTTTAAACGTGCGCTAGTTGCAGTACTCATCGGATGTCCTTTCCGGTGCGACGTGAGATGCGAACATTTTTGCCCTTTTCATCTTTGCGAGATCCAAGACGCGTTGCGCGACCATCTTCGTCGACAATAAGAACATTTGAAATGTGGATAGATGCTTCAGTGGTAATAATTCCACCGACGCGCACTCCACGATCAGTTGAACTCTCTTTGGTGTGCTTCTTAATCTGATTCACACCTTCGACAATTACGCGGTTTTTTTCAACTAATACTGAAATTACCTTTCCGGTAACTCCCTTATCTTTGCCAGCGATAACCTGAACAGTGTCACCCTTGCGGATTTTTGCCATTTTTATAGCACCTCCGGAGCAAGTGAAATAATTTTCATAAATTTCTTATCGCGTAGTTCACGTGCAACTGGTCCGAAGATACGGGTTCCACGTGGTTCACCGTCAGCTTTCAAAATAACGGCAGCGTTCTCATCAAATTTGATATATGAACCATCAGCACGACGGTTCTCCTTAGTGGTGCGAACGATGACAGCCTTTACAACTTCACCTTTTTTGACTTGACCACCAGGAATGGCATCTTTAACCGAGCAAACGATGATGTCACCGATGCTGGCATAACGACGTCTGGTGCCGCCAAGTACGCGGATGCAGAGCAGTTCCTTAGCCCCAGTATTGTCAGCGACGCGTAGTCGCGACTCTTGTTGAATCATGGCTTTTTTCTCCCGCTCTTACTTAGCTTTTTCAAGAATTTGCACAACGCGCCAACGCTTTGTGGCTGAAAGTGGACG
>RGZI01000165.1 GCA_010031635.1 Actinomycetota bacterium | reverse complement strand
CAATAAGCTCTTGGAGATATGGGCATCGCCTATTTCGATATTGCAATGGGTGAAAGGAGGAGTGACGACACCCGCATGAGCAGCATTAAGTGGTGCAATAAGCTGAAGAATAAGTAGGAGTGCAATGCTCAAGACCCTGTGCTGAGGAATTTGATTTTTCATCCCTCGATGATGACAAAATCGAGAGACAAGCCTTCTTAGATATCCACAGATGGCGGAGGATGAGGGATTTGAACCCTCCAGCATTGGCAATTCCGCATTTTTGGGTAAATGGGTCATAAAAGGCGATCTAGAATTTCTTTAAGTTAGTGAATCTGGCGAAGCGAGTCCTACAGTTCGACTATGAGAGTGAAACCACAAAAAGGATTGGCTGTGGTTATAAGCCTTTCAATTGGTTTTTCAATGTTAAGCATGGAGGCAGGTATATCGGCCATTAAAGCAGGAGCAACATGCTCCAAGTCCGGGCAAACAACTCTCCTTGCAGGAAAAAAATTTACTTGTGTCAAAGTTGGCAAGAAATTGCAATGGGACAAAGGCGTCATAGTTCAGTTACCAAAGCCAACTAGCTCACCTACTACTCAACTGAGTGGGCATGATTTAGTTATTTCTCAAATAGAATCCAATTGGAAACTGTGGAAAAGTAAAAGCAGCAGCACCTTTACTCCCATAAAGCTGATTGTTCAGCCTGGCTATGACGCAGCATGGGGAGGGGCAAGTAAGGCATCAGATTTACTTATTTCAACCTTTACTGCCAATGGATACTCTCTTCTTCAAGAACCCTTTGCAATTTTTGGCGACACCGAAGAGTGGCTAGCAACAACTGGAAGACCAATAGCATGTGGGAGATCAGTTCCAGAGCAACCTCTTGGTATTTATTGCGGTCACGTACAGCTGGGATACGGATACTTTGCTTTAAACGCAATGCAAAACGAAAAATTTATTGGAAAAACTTTGACTCCTTCGCAGATAAATACCTTAAATTACATGGTAGTTCATGATGTAGCTACGATGTATGAACTACAAGCTCAATACGGGTCTATTAATTATGATGGAACAAAGAATCAAATTCCTGCTTGGATTAGAGAGGGATTTGTACAATTATTTGGAGCTCTCGCCATTTCAGATTCAAATACACAAAAAAAGTCTTATTTTGATTTTTTTGCATCATCAAACATGATTGAAGGTTTTCCAAAAGCCCTCTGTACGAAAACTCTTCAAGACTTTGAATCAAAAGATCGAAATTGGGGCGGAAGCTGTATGTCGAGCCAAAACTTCTACGGCGTTGAACTTCTTGCCGCAAGACATGGTGGATTAGATACCCTATTCAAGTTTGTATCCCTATATGGAGTATCGAATGACTGGACTTCAGCATTTAAGTCAGCCTTTGGAATTAGTCGAGAAGATTTCTATACAGAGTGGTATGACTACTTAAAGATCCCTCAAGGAAATAGACCCGCTTTAACCCCGCCGGCACCTCCAGCGCATAACTAAATCACCAGCGGAGGATGAGGGATTTGAACCCTCGATAGGTTGCCCTATACACGCTTTCCAAGCGTGCGCACTCGGCCGCTATGCGAATCCTCC
>RGZI01000164.1 GCA_010031635.1 Actinomycetota bacterium | reverse complement strand
TGGCCGATATTCTTACCGATTCAATCCGTGCCCAAATTTTAAAATTGCTTGGTTATAGAACAGATGTGATCGAATTCATTGGCGGCGAACACACTCCAAAGAATCTGCTGATTCGGGGCGTTAAGACCGATGCCAAACCTGAGCAAATTGAGATTGCTCGTTATCAGGAAATGCTAAAAGAACTAGGAGTTACTCCGGCTTTAGCAGAGCGGCTTGGAGATGGTTTTACTTTTTAAATTCCAATTCGTACCCAATTAAATTTATTGGTACTGTCTCCGTGTGAAGATAAAAGCTCGCCTAAAAAGCTATGTCGAGCTAATGAAATTGCGAGTCGTAGAGTTATTACTAATCTCCACAATCCCTGCAATGGCCCTTGCTGAGCGCGGATTACCCCCATTAGGAATCACCGTCGCGACTTTACTTGGGGGCACTCTGGCCGCAGGAAGTGCGAATGCTTTCAATCAAGTAATTGAAAAAGATATTGATGAATTAATGCAGCGCACCAAGCGGCGTCCATTGGTTGAAAAGCAATTAACTTCACGTGAGAGTTTGACTTTTGCCACTTTGGTTGGAATTTTGTCGCTGAGTATTTTTTGGATCTTCACAACTCCTCTAGCAACTTTATTAACGTTATTTGCAATTGCTTACTATGTGATTGTTTACACAATTTTGTTAAAACGTAGGACTAGTCAAAATATTGTTTGGGGTGGTGCTGCCGGATGCATGCCAGTGTTAATTGGCTGGGCTGCCATTACCAACTCGATAACTTTGAGTGGGTTGCTATTTTTCTTAGTGATTTTCTTTTGGACACCTCCACATTTTTGGGCCTTAGCAATCAAATACAAGGATGATTATGAAAGAGCAAAGATCCCAATGCTCCCAGTAGTATCTTCCCAAAAAGTCGTAGCTTCAGCGATGTTATGGCATTCACTTGCAATGGTTGTCGCCTCTATCGCTCTTGGATTTAGCGCAAAACTTCCATTGGCTTACCTAATTATTGCGACGGTATTAGGGCTCGGTTTTTTCTATTTAGCCTCACTTCCCGTTGACGAGCGAGTTGGAATCGCTTTCTCAGGCGGTTTAGATACTTCTGTGGCAGTGGCTTGGATGCGCGCAAAAGGTGCGATTCCGTGTACATACACCGCTGACCTTGGTCAGTACGACGAGCCAAATATTGATTCAGTACCAGATAGAGCAAAAGAGTACGGTGCTGAAATTGCGCGGTTAGTTGATTGCAAAACTGCATTAGTTGAAGAGGGGTTCGCCGCTATTGCCTGCGGGGCTTTCCATATCCGCTCTGGTGGAAAACAGTATTTCAATACAACTCCACTGGGTCGTGCAGTAACTGGAACTTTCTTAGTGCGGGCAATGTTGCAAGACAAAGTTGAAATTTGGGGAGATGGTTCAACCTACAAGGGTAATGACATTGAACGTTTTTATCGTTATGGATTATTAGCTAATCCAAATTTAAGAATTTACAAACCCTGGCTTGATGCAGATTTTGTGCGCGAACTAGGCGGGCGGAAAGAGATGTCTGAATGGTTGGTGGCAAACAAGTTGCCATATCGCGACAGCGTCGAAAAGGCTTA
>RGZI01000163.1 GCA_010031635.1 Actinomycetota bacterium | reverse complement strand
ATGTGCGCAATTCGTTCCGCAAAATGGAAGCAAAATTAGGTTCATGCTCAATTTTGGTCACGGCAGCAGGCGTTGGGTTGTATACAGACTTTATTGAAATGTCTGATTCACAAATGCGCCAGGTAATTGATGTCAACTTTATTGGGTCTATGTACTGCTCCCAAGAAGCCATCATACAAATGCGAAAGATAGGCGGAGGCAGAATTGTCTATGTTTCTTCTGTTCAGGCGGAGTTGAGTTTAAAAGGCTGTGTCGTCTATGCCGCACAGAAAGCTGCGCTTAATTCCGCAGCAAGAACTTTAGTTCTAGAAGTTGGACATGAGAATATACGAGTTAACACAGTTTCACCTGGAACAATAGATACCCCAATGCTTCGAAGAGACTTAACTGGAATGAATGTTGCACAGGCAAATGAATTTTTGACGAGTGTTAAGGCTGCAAATACAGTTGGAAAGATTGGTACGGTGGAGGAAGTTGCAGATGTCGTACATTATTTGGTGAGTGATAAATCCTCATATGTAACTGGAACCGACATTATTGTAGATGGCGGTTTTAGGGTTTTGAAGAAGTTTTGAATAGATCAGGAATGCCAAGAGCTTGGTAAAAGACGTTAAAGTTCCCAAGTGAGCAAAGCAATCGTTATTGGCGCTGGAGTAATCGGCTGCTCGATCGCCCTTGAATTAGCACGCCAGGGTTATGACGTCATTGCACTCGATAAGGCCCAAGGCCCAGGGCAAGGTTCATCAAATGCGTCAAGTGCGGTTGTCCGTTTTAATTACTCTACTTTTGATTCAGTAGCCCTTGCATGGGAGTCATTTCATTGCTGGAAAAACTGGCCTGAGCATCTTGGTAATAAACAGGAGCGCTATTCAGAGATGATAGACGTGGGTGTGATTATGTTGGATGCACCCGTAATTTCGGGTGAGAAAACATCACAGCTATTCGAAGCTGCTGGAGTTCCGTATGAAGTATGGAGTTCAGATGAGCTGGCTAAAAATGTGAATGGAATCGATGTTGGTAAGTATTGGCCACCAAAGTTATTGGCCGATGAGGCGTTTTGGGGTGATGCCAAATATTCACTTGGTGCGATCTTCACACCAAATGGTGGATATATCGATGATCCATTACTTGCAACGCAGAATTTGGCACAAGCTGCACTTGATACTGGGGTTACGTTTCGTTTCAAAACTACGGTAACAGCCATCCTTCGCGAGGGAAATAAAACCCTTGGGGTAGAAATAAATAACTCTGAAAAGATTTTCGCCGATATCGTAATCAATGTTGGTGGACCATGGTCTAATCAAATTAATGCACTTGCTGGAGTTGGCCAAGATTTCACAATCTCTGTGAGACCCATGCGGCAGGAGGTTCATCAAATCAATACACCGATGCACTTACTACCTGGCCCCATTATTGGAGATCTAGACCTTGGAACATATATGAGATCTACGCCAGCGGGTTCAACACTTATCGGTGGTACCGAACCTGAGTGCGATGGGCTTGAGTGGGTAGAAGATGTTGATGCAGTTAATCTCAATAGAACGAAGGAGAAGTTTGAAGCCCAAGTTACGCGTGCAGCTCGCAGGCTTCCTGTACTAAAGATTCCAAACACACCATCT
>RGZI01000162.1 GCA_010031635.1 Actinomycetota bacterium | reverse complement strand
TAACTCGATGCTGCTGCCCGATGACTGGGATCGCTTTTACGATATCGCCGAGGCTTCACAAAAACGCGTACCAAAGATGACAGAGGTCGGAATTAAAAACTTTATTAACGGCCCCGAGGGCTTTACTCCTGATAACGAGTTCTGTTTAGGCGAAACATCGGTCGGCGGCTTTTTCGTTGCTGCAGGCTTTTGTGCACACGGCATTGCAGGTGCTGGCGGAATTGGCAAAGTAGTCGCCGAATGGATCGTTGCAGGTGAGCCAACAATGGATCTGTGGCATATGGATATCAAACGCTTCGGTGCATCCTATGAATCCCCTGACTTTACTTTGCAGCGCATCACCGAAAACTACGAGCAGTATTACGATATTCACTATCCAGGTGAAGAGCGTACAAGTGCACGACCAAAGTTTGTATCTTCCGTATACGAGTGGCACAAGGCCCATGGCGCAGTCTTTGGTGAAAAAGCCTCGTGGGAGCGGGTTAATCACTACGCCAACAACAAGGGCGATGAAGGGCTACGCCCTAAAGGCTGGCTTGGAAAACACTGGTCATCAGCGGTGCAGATCGAACACCATGCAACTCGCACGTCAGCTGGCTTATTTGATGAATCATCTTTTGCTAAGGCCCGTATAAGCGGTGTGCGAGCGGCTGAGTTTTTAAACTACGTCTGTGCAAACAACGTCGTTAAAGGTGTTGGTAAAACCGTTTATACCCAAGCACTCAACTCAAAGGGCGGAATCGAATCCGATTACACCGTAACTCAAACTGGTGCCAATGAGTTCATGATTGTTACTGGCACAGCCTTCGCTACACATGACTTTGGTTGGCTAGAGAAAATACGTCGAGAATTTAATTTTGACGATGTAGAGATTACTAATATCACCAAAGAACTAACCTGTTTTGCAATTATGGGACCAAACTCTCGTGCAATTCTGCAACCACTTACCGATAGCGATTTGAGCCATACTGCATTTCCATTCATGAACTCTCGAGAGATTGATTTAGCGGGGATAAAAGTTCGTGCAACCCGAATTACATATGTTGGCGAATTAGGGTGGGAGTTATATACCCCCACTGAAAATGGAATGGCGCTATGGATCGCTCTAATTGATGCAGGAAAAAATTTAGGTCTAATACCCTGCGGATACCGCGCAATCGAATCCTTACGTCTTGAAAAAGGTTATCGCGCGTGGGCAGGAGAGATTAATACCGAGACAAATCCATACGAGGCCGGTCTTAGCTTTGCAGTTTCTGGAAAGAAAGAAAACTTCCACGGCAAAACTGCACTCGTCGCCGCTAAAGAAAATCAAAAGAGAAAACTTGTAGCAATTACCTTTGATGAGATCTCTTCGGTTCCTTTTGGCTCTGAACCGATTCGAATCGATAATAAAATAGTTGGCCGCGTTAAATCTGGTGGCCAGGGCTACACAATCAACAAAGCGATTGCATACGCCTATCTACCCATCGAGCACACTGAGCCAGGAACAACGGTTGATGTTGAGCTCTTTGGTCTGTGGTCTAGTGGTGTTATTGCAGCAGAGCCTCTCTTTGATCCTCTTAATGAGCGGATCCGTTCATAAATCTCACGCTTTAAGATTGCCAAAATTACTTTTCTACA
>RGZI01000161.1 GCA_010031635.1 Actinomycetota bacterium | reverse complement strand
CAGCCGCCGACCCTGATCCAATAGAGCCACCGCCTTTCGAGCCTCCGCCTAAACCATAATTTTTAGCGTAATTTAAATTTAATTCAAAAACAGCTTTTAAATAATCTGTACTATTGGTTTATTCGTTCTGGGTTGTTCTGGGTCCTGCATTCAAATCCGCCAAGCCGAGATATCCGGGCAAAGCCTAAATTAGGAAATTTGCATATGAAATCGCCATTCTCAATTTTGTGTTTGTTCTTTTATGCAACTGTTTGCTCGGTAACACTTGTGTTTGAAACTGGCTGCACGACAAATTTAAAAAAATCCACCGACGCATATCACGCCGGCGACTTTGCCAAGGCAAATATAGAAATTGAGAAATCAGCGCCTGACAACACTGAGGCGAAGGCCGAAACCGATCCACCAATTAAAGTGCAGTACGACCGCGATTTATTGTGGGCGGGGTTGGAAAAAGCAAAGATCAATCAGGATGACGGCAAGTTCAAGAAAAGCTTGAAGTTGTATGAATATCTGCAGAATAGGGCGGAGTTTTTACGAACCATTGAATCCAATTATGCGCGCAATCCAGCCGATATTAAAAATTGGGATGCGGGGCAATTTATGCAGGACGCTGGGCAAACGGTTGTTGGTGCCGATCAGACCCACTACGTTCTTCAGCCTTACGAGATGATTTTAATCAATGCTTATGCAATGCTTGATGCCATTATGGAGAAAGAAGACGCTGCCCCATACGCTAAAACCGCCGTACGATTGCAAGAATTGGAGAGGGATGATTTAAAGCGAGTTGGGGTTGAAGTGACTCAGCCCAATGCCGATCAGGTTGACAGCGTTTTACACTCTAAAGCGCCGCAATTAGCCGGTTTTAATATTGGATCAGTGTTTGGTGCCGATGGATTTACGAACGCCAACGCAGCTCTAACAGAGGCAATTCGTTCCGCCAAAGAAGCTAGAGCAGCCGATCCAAGAGTTACTTTAGCTTGCGTTTTGGAGTGGGCGTCTTATATCAAAGCCGGTGATTTTGATGCGGCGAAGGCGGCGGCAGACATGGTCCGCGAAACAAGTGGCGCAAGTAAACTCGCAGATGCTTTGCAAGCAGTCAAAGCACAAGATGATTTCGTTCTTGTCTTTGTAGGCGCGGGACGCGCGCCGGAACGAGATTTTTTCAGCGTGCGTGTTCCAATTCCAATTCCAAACGTTGCTACAGGATATTTTCGCGGGGTTTATCCATTCCTTAAGTTCCGTACCCAAAATCGCCCCAATCAAATCACAATCACAAGTCAAGCCGGAACGAACACGCTTGAGGTGATTGACTCAATCGATGCGATCATGGCAAGAAATTTTCAAAGACGCGAAGTCGAATTATGGTGGATTCCCACTATTCGCGGAATCATCCGCACGGCTGCTTCTATGGCAGCGCAGGCAACTACGAACAAGAACGATAAGAACGATGGCTTAGTCAAATTAATGATTTTTGCAGCGAATGTTGGTGTCGCCGAGGCCGAGCAAGCTGATCTAAGAGTTTGGTCCACGCTTCCTGGCGCGCATTATGCCGCGCTAGTCAAGCGGCCTGCGGATGGCGTGTTAAATATTGAAATTGGCGACGGCTCCACTAAAAGCAAG
>RGZI01000017.1 GCA_010031635.1 Actinomycetota bacterium | reverse complement strand
AGGTTTCAAGTTTTAGGTTTCAAGTTTTAGGTTTCAGGCGTTAGTTATTTGCTTACTTAAAATTTCGTAAGCGCAATGAATTAGTAACTACGAAAATACTTGAAAGTGCCATAGCCGCTCCTGCATACATTGGCGATAACAACCCGGCTGCTGCAATCGGGATTCCAATTGCGTTATAAGTAAACGCCCACGCAAGATTACCTTTAATAACTCGCAAAGTTTTGCGGGATAGTTTTAGTGCTGTGATCGCAGAAGTTAAATCTGCACGAACTAACGTTATATCTGCAACAGCGATCGCAGTATCGGTGCCAGTTCCCATCGCCATGCTTAAATCTGCACTTGCTAGCGCCGCAGCATCATTTACTCCATCACCGATCATTAAAACATGATGACCTTGGTCTTGTAACTCTTTAATTGCAGCGACTTTTTGATCTGGAAGCACTGCAGCCCTGACATTCTCGGTTGCGATACCTGCTTCGTTTGCAATGGTGTTTACCGCTTGCAGGGAATCTCCAGAAATCAACCATGGAGTAATTCCAAATTTTCTGAATTTTGCAATTGCAGGTGCTGAATCAACTTTTATTGAATCACCAATTGTAAATATTGCACGAGTTTGACCATCCCATGCTAATAAGATTGGGCTTTTTCCAGCGACAGTTGCTGAAGTTAAAACTTCGGAGATCGCTTTTGTAAAAGGCGCAGTTCCATAAGAAATTGCAGATGGTGATCCAACAAGTGCGGTGTATTTAATTCCTGCAATCTCTACTCGACCAGCGATACCTCGCCCTGGAGTTGCCAAGAAATCACTAACTGAAACAAGTGCAGATTTATTTGCGCCATTACTTATTGCGTACTTAACTAGAGATTGTCCGATTACATGCTCGCTATTATTTTCAAGGGCCGCAATAATTGTTAGCGCTAAATTCTTATCACAATCAAAGTATTCAGCCGCCAAAATATCTATCTCACCAGTAGTGACAGTGCCAGTTTTATCTAAAACGACAAGATCAATTTCACGGGTATCTTCAAGAACTGCTGGTGATGAAATAATTATTCCAAGTTGTGCTCCGCGACCTGAGGCAACTAGAAATGCAATTGGCGTCGCCAACCCCAGAGCACATGGGCAAGCAATTACTAACAGGGTTATTGCTGGACCAATAGCCTCAGAAAGGGATGAGCCCAAGAAATACCAACTTAAAAAAGTGATTAAAGAAAGTGCGATTATTACTGGCACAAAAATTGCGCTAATTCGATCTGCCATACGGGCCAAGGGTGCTTTTTCCCCTTGGGCTTGGATAACTGAACGGGTGATTCGGGCAAGTTGAGTCTCTGCACCAACTTGTTCAGCACGAATTACTAATCGCCCATCCTGATTTAAGGTCGCCCCAATTACTTTGTTTCCCGGACCAACACCTTGTGGAAGTGATTCGCCAGTTACCAGAGAGGTATCAACAGAACTAGATCCCTCAACGATTACTCCATCAGTTGCAATTGCTTGCCCGGGGCGGGCAATAAATAAATCTCCAATTTGCAAATGTGAGATGGGCGCAAGCACCTCTTCACCATTGCGTAGTATGGAAACTTCTTGAGTTCCAAGATCTAACAATGTGCGAATTGCATCTCCCGCACGTTGCTTCGCCCGAGCCTCAAGAAATCTTCCAATCAAAATAAAGAGCATTACACCGGCGGCGACCTCTACATATATTTCACCGTTGCCAGTCGCGTTAACATAAACCGACCAGGAAAATGCGACCAAAGTTCCAAGCGAAATTAATGTATCCATTTGAGGGTGTCTTAAATTTCTCAGCCCAACTCGATGAATTGGCCAACCAGCAATAAAAACAACAGGAATGCTAAGTGCGATAGCTAGCCAACCCCATGGTGCATAAGTCGGATGTAAAATATTTAAACTGTCGAGTACTAAATTAATATTTTTATCTAAATCTTGGTGCAGTCCCGAAACCATCGCAATCACTATGGTTGGAATTGCAAAAAATATCGCTAATGTCAATCGCCAACCCATATTGGGAGCCGCCAGTAAATCATTTCCAGTAAGTGAGAGAATTGAGGCGCGGTATCCGCTACTTTCAATTGCATTTATTAAATGAGCTGCATCAACATTTTCAGGGATGGTTGCATGTACGCTCTCTGTCACAAAATTAATATTTGCACTAACACCCGGAATTGAATTCAATGCTCGTTCGAGAGTTGCAACACAAGAAGAGCAGGTCATTCCTTCAATTTTTAAGTCGACAGTGCGAACATCCATGCCTAGAGGTTATCGCTTTGCGAAAATTCCCAAAACTTCCGCGTGCAGTAAGCCGTTAGTGGTGACGGCGTTTGCCCCATTTGGTCCATCAACGCCCATAAAATCAGAGAATCGACCACCAGCCTCTTTAACAATTAAGGAGAGTGGTGCCATATCCCAAAGCGCCAACGAAGGTTCAGCGGCAATATCGATTGCGCCTTCGGCAACAAGTAAATGTGACCAAAAATCTCCATAGCCACGTACTCGCCAAAGTTGGTCAGCCAGGAAAAGCAAACCTTTTTGTTTATCTCCCCAACCATCATTTCTTCCTAATACATTTGGAGTTGCAAATGTTGAAATCGAAAGTGAAGCATCTGCTAATTTTGAAATCCCAGAGACGCTTAGCTTGCGCACAGATTGCATTTGTGAGGAGGTATCTGAATTTGTTTGCGTAGAGCCACTACCGAGTTGTAAAGAAGTACCACCACCGAGTTGTAAATAAGCGCCACCATCTTTTTGGCTAAACCACCTTCTGAATAGCGCTGGCGCTGAAACAACTCCAACTACAACTTCATCGCCCTCCATTAAGGCTATTAGAGTGGCCCAAACTGGAACTCCGCGGACATAGTTTTTTGTTCCGTCTATCGGATCAATTATCCAACGCCGATTTGTTGCTATGGGGGATTTGCCAAACTCTTCTCCAGTTATTCCATCTGCTGCTCTTTGCTTTTCTAATATTTTACGAATCTCTCGTTCTATCTCTTGGTCTGCATCGGTAACTGGGGTTAAATCAGGTTTAGTTTCAATTTTAAGATCTGTTGCAAGAAATCTTGCGGTAGAAATTTTATCTGCGATATCTGCTAATTCATGGGCTAATTTCAGATCATCGGCATATTTCAAAGTTTTGCCTGCTACATCAAAGGACATGTACCAAGGTTAGCGGATTGCCATGATTTCAAGCGGTGTTAATAATGAAATTACTCACTTACTCATCTAATGAAGCCAGAATTCTTCGTAAATTAGCGACTCGGCCGGTTCGTTCTAAATTTTCAGCGGAGTCATTGGATTCTGCTTGCCAGATATTTAACTTGCATTCATCTTCATCGTGAGAACAATTTTTTTGGCAATCTGTCACTACTTCATTTAAATCTGGAAATGCTGCGATTATTTCAATGCGGCCTACATGAGATAGACCAAAGGATCTAACTCCTGGAGTATCAATTACCCAGCCCCCTGTGGCTAATTTAAAAGCAATCGCACTAGATGATGTGTGTCTTCCGCGCCCAGTTACTTCGTTGACCTCACCAGTCTCACGTCGAAATTCAGGAGATAAAGTATTTATCAAAGTTGATTTGCCAACACCAGAATGACCAATGAATACCGAAACTTTTCCAGCAATTAAATTTGCAAGTTCACTGTCAGGTGAAAATTTACTTGTTGAGAAATTCGGAATATGCAGCGCTTCATATTGTTTTAAAAATTCTTTCGGATCGGCTAGATCGCTTTTAGTCATTACAATAACTGGTTGAATATCTTCGGTATATGCCGCGACAAGTGCACGGTCAATAAATCCAGTGCGTGGATCAGGACTAGCAGCAGCAGCGACAATAATTAAGTAATCAACATTTGCCACAATTGTTCGTTCAGATCCATCTTCAACGGAGCGCCTCAATGCATTTTTTCGATTTTCAATGCGCACAACTCGGGCAAGTGATTCAGAATCACCAATCACTCCCACCCAATCACCAACAGCGATAGATCTTCTACCTAACTCTCGGGCTTTCATAGCATCTATTTGTGCGCCGTTTTCATCAATGCAAGTAACACGTCCGCGATCAACCGTGATCACTTGAGCTCTTATTGCGGCTGCATGTGTTGGGCGATCTTTTGTGCGAGGGCGGGTAGATCTAGACGGTCTAATACGAACATCATCTTCATCGAGTTTGTCGATCCGACCTTTACGCACATTGGCCATTAAATAATCACCAATTAATTACTTGCTTCAAGAATACTTGTCCAAAGTGAAGTGAAATCTGGAATTGTTTTTTTGGTGGTCTCAATATTTTCAACGTAAACATCTTTAACTGCTAGCCCGATTATGGCTCCAGCCGTCGCAAGTCGATGATCTTCATAAGTATGAAATGTTCCACCATGTAACTTGCGTGGTTTAATTTCAAGTGAATCAGCATGGGCAATAACATCCCCACCTAATCCATTGATTTCGGATGCTAATGCATTTAGGCGATCAGTTTCATGTAGTCGCAGATGTCCGATGCCGCGCAGATGTGATGGGGATGAAGCCAATGCAGCAAGTGCAGCAATAGAGGGAGTCAATTCGCCAACTTCATTTAAATCAATATCAATACCATTTATGTAACCTGAGCCGGTAACAGTTAAACCACCATTTGCAAACTCTAAATTTGCTCCCATTTGGGTAAAAATTCCACGGAGTTGGTCACCAGGCTGTGTTGTTTTAGTTGGCCAGTCTAAAATTGTTACAGTGCCGCCGGCAATCATTGCAGCGACCATAAATGGAGCAGCATTTGATAGATCTGGTTCGATAATACTTTTGACCGAAAATATTTCCCCTGGAGCTACTTTCCAAATATTTGGCACAGAGTTATCAACTTTTATGCCGCGCTCGCGCAACATTGCAACAGTCATTTCAATATGTGGCGCAGAAGGAAGTGAAGGTCCAATATTTTTTACAGTCAAACCTTGGTCCATCCGTGGTGCCGCCAGTAAGAGAGCAGAAACAAATTGACTTGATGCACTTGCATCAATTGAAATCTCGCCACCCTTTAATGAACCAGAACCATGAATAACTAGCGGTAAACCGAAACGACCGCCGTGATCAATATCGGCACCTAATTCGAGCAGCGCTTTAATAACAGGAGCAAGCGGACGTTCATGAGAGCGGGCATCGCCATCAAAAGCGATATCACCAAGTGCTAGAGCCGCTAGTGGTGGCAAGAAGCGCATCACTGTTCCCGCGTTTCCAACATCAATATTGTTAACCGCAACTAATGGGCGTGGGGAGATAGAGATCGATTTTGGTTGTTCGTCAATCCAACTGCCCATTGCGCGCAATCCGGCGACCATAAGTGAACTATCACGGGAGTAGAGCGGGCGGTAGAGAGTTGAAGGTGTACTCGCAAGTGCCCCGAGCACCAAGGCCCGGTTCATCACAGATTTTGAACTTGGGATTGCCACTGAAGCGGCTAACATCTCGCGAGCCTGCGGAGCAAGCCATAGATGATTAGATGTATTTGGCACCTGCTAAGGATACCCAGTTAAAGCTGCTCTGATTTTCCGTGGATGGTGCCTGATGCATTCAGATCGAAGGTAGTGCTATTTGTTAGTCCTAGGCTTACGTAGGCTTACGTAGGCTTGCGTAGAATTCGCTTATGTGTGGACGTTTTGCCGCGACGGCAAGTATTGATGAGATCGCGACGGAGTTCGCTTTAGTCGGAGTACCAGAGCGTGAGTTAACTCAAAGTTGGAATGTTGCACCGACCTCAGATATTTATGTAATTGTTGAACAGCGGTTGGAGATTATGAAATGGGGATTAATTCCAACTTGGGCAAAAAGCGGATTTACAGGCGCAAATACTATTAATGCTCGAAGTGAATCTGTTCACGAAAAGCCATCATTTAAATCTGCATTCCGCGCTCGCCGTTGTTTAATTCCGGCAACTGGATATTTTGAGTGGGCCACCGAATTAGGAGAATACCCAAGTAAGCAACCATTTTTTATTCAGCGAAACGATAAAAAGCAATTAGCAATGGCTGGAATTTATGAAAATGGAACAGCCGCAATAATTACCAAAGAGGCGGAAGGTTTTCTTGCAAGTATTCATCATCGCATGCCACTTTTTTTACCGAAAGAAGATTGGCAAAGATGGTTAGATCCAAAAATTAATGATGAAGTAAGTGCTCGAGATTTTATCCATCATGGCTTAGCCCCTGAAAGTGCAGGTTTAAATGCATACCCAGTTTCTAATCAAGTTAACTTCACTCGAAATAATGATCCTTCTTTGTTGACGCAGATTCCATTAGGTGAAGCGCAAACCCTTTTGTAAGCCGGCATTCATGAGAAGTGCCTGGGAGAGCAGCGGAAATAGCTGGGATTTGCTGGGAATAAGGCAAACCGCCCAATTGTTGATCTAAGTATGAGTGTAAAGTCACCATTTGTGACGCGCGCAAAAGATCTTGAAAGTACAGATAGCCAATCAAATGGCTCCCTGGAACCTTTAGCGCGAAATAATGCCATTGCAAAAAACAATGAAAGTTCCACCGCGCGCAAAGCAAGGTTTGAAAAAGATGCATTGCCATTTCTGGACGCTCTTTATAGCGCAGCACTACGGATGACAAAAAATCCTGAGGATGCCCAAGATTTAGTTCAAGAAACATATGCCAAAGCTTTTAATTCATTCCATCAATTTGAAGAGGGAACAAATTTAAGAGCTTGGCTATATCGAATTTTAACTACTACTTTTATAAATATTTATCGTAAAAATCAACGTCAACCATTAATTGCGGATGGAGAGATCGAAGATTGGCAATTAGCCAAATCTGCCTCACATACCAGCGATCAAGGAAAATCTGCAGAAGTTGAGGCGTTGGAGAATCTTCCGGATGGCGATATAAAGCGAGCGATGCAATCACTTCCAGAGGAGTTTCGTCTTGCGGTGTATTTAGCAGATGTAGAAGGTTTTTCTTACAAAGAGATTTCCGAAATCATGGATACACCTTCAGGAACTGTGATGTCACGTCTTCACCGGGGCCGGAAATTGCTACGTGATTTGTTAACTGATTATGCAATTGAAAGTGGATATATAAAAAGTGCAGGTGATGACAAATGAGTTGTGGAAATCATCATCAAACTCCATGCACTGAGGTGTTACACGCCCTAATCCTCTTTATTGATGGTGAAATTGAAGACCAAAAGGTAAGCCATGCCATTGAGTTTCATTTGAGCGAATGCCCACCTTGTGCTGATGAACAAATGGCCGAACATAGATTTAGGAATTTACTTTCAAGATCTTGCGCCGAGACGGCACCACAAGAATTACGGCAGCGGATAGCTAGTGATCTAACGGTCCAGAGCATTTCTTGGTCACAGAGCATTACCTACACTGAGATTTCTACCGATACTTTTATTCAAACTCATGTCGAAATTCGCGAGAGTTACGAGCAAGAGTAATAATTCCGAGTAAGTTGCTCGTATGACTGAAGCAGACCAGAAGATCCACACGATTCGCGCCGAGATGGTAGCGAATGTGTTGTCTGTATCAGTCACAATTGGAGAATCGATAATAATCGGGCAGACCGTATTACTGCTTGATTCGATGAAGATGGAGATTCCGGTGCTATCTGAAGTTTCTGGAAAAGTAATCGAGATTGCAGTTACGCCTGGGGAGATCATCCAAGAGGGCGACCCATTAATAATGATTGCAGAGCACGGAAAATGAGCACTGAAAATGAGCGCTGAACAATTTTCAGAAAAGTATTTAGGTGTAGTTGGAATGTCAGGTATGAGTGTGCGTCAAGGTGATACCGCAATCGCTCATGGAAGTGGCGATGTTCCGGTGTTGGCAACTCCGCAAGTTATTGCACTTGCTGAGAGCGCCACCGTCGCAGCGTTACTTGAATGCATAGAACAAGGAGAAACATCAGTTGGGATTCGCGTCGAGTTTGATCATATTTCAGCGGCAAGCATTGGTGCCGAAGTTCGAGCAATAGCCACATGTACAAAAGTTGAAAATAACCGGTTAACTTTTGAGATAGAAGTCCATGAACAAGAGCGTTTGATTGCCCGCGGCTTAGTGATTCGCGCAGTAGTTGATCGCGTTTCATTTCTTGCTAAAGCCGCGGCACAATCGTTAAGCCATCAATAACTAAATAACTTTAGATTTATTACTTTTTAGTTGCCCAGAAGATCTCAGAGATCTCTTCGATTTTTGCTAACAACTTATCGGCAACTGCAACATCGTTAGTACCTTTAGTTCCAGTGGCACCAGCAAGTTTGGTTGCTTCGTTAAATAAGGTGTGCAAATTTGGATAAGCCTCAAAATGATTTGGCTTAAAGTAATCAGTCCAAAGCACCCAAAGGTGTTCCTTAACTTGATGCGAGCGCACTTCTTTGACTGCAACGGCTCGTGATTTGAAATCAGGGTCACTACTTGCCGCATATTTTTCCATGGCAGCCTTAACTGAGAGCGCCTCAATTTTGGCTTGGGATGGATCGTAAACTCCACAAGGAAGATCACAGTGCGCTAGAACAATTTGCTTTGGAGCGAAGAATGACTCGACTGCTTTTAACGCAGCACCAGCGGAACCAGAATTAAATCTGCTTTTTAACATTTTAGCCTCTCCTAATTTTGTCCTCGACCTGCAAAAGGGTGCCATGTCTAGGTTTTGGTTAAATCAATTAAGTGCCAGACTACTACCGTGTCTATCAATCCTGCATTAGGGAAATTCAAGCCGAGAACTCAGGCGGCAATTTTGGTTGGCTTGCGGGTTTTTGTTCGGATAGCGAGACGGTTTTTAAGTAGGTATGGCTCTGTCTCAGTTAGTGGCGCTTCCATGGCGCCTACTTTGAATGAGGGCGACTGGGTTGTGGTCAGGTGGAAACCAAGACGCAAAAAACTCGAAGTAGGAAATATTGTGATTATTGAAAGAGATGATCAACCTGGGATCCAATATGTAAAGCGGATTACAAAGATTGAGAAAAAACGTTATTGGGTCGAAGGTGACAACTCAGAACCAAGTATCGATTCTAGAAGTTGGGGTTTTCTTACTCGTAAAGAAATTATCGGAAAATACTTATTTAGGTATTGGAAAAGCAGATAACTTCTAGCGCTGGAAAGCTTCAAAGATTAAAGCTTTTTGCTCTTCCTCATGTAGATGATGGTTTCCAGTAGCCGGGGCTGCTGAAGCACGGCGAGAGACTCTACGTAAAACGCGACCATCAAAAATCTCTAATGTACTCAGTGCAATAAATGGCCAAGGACCTTGGTTTGCTGGTTCATCTTGAACCCAAAGCATCGTTGCATTTGGATGTTTTGCCGCAACTTCACGCATAGCTTGTGCTGGTAACGGATAAAGCTGTTCAATGCGCACAATCGCAGTTGTATTTTCGCCTAACTTTGCGCGCTCTGCAGTTAGGTCGTGATAAACCTTGCCAGAACAGAAAATTAATCGAGTTGCATTTGAAACTGTTGGATCATCAATTAATGGTCTGAAATTGCCTGTAGTGAAGTCGCTGAGGGATGAAGCCGCAGCTTTTAAACGCAACATTGACTTAGGAGTGAAAACAATTAACGGGCGGCGAGCAGGGTTTGCCATGTGCCAACGCAATAAGTGGAAGTAAGAGGCAGGTGTTGAAGGTTGCGCCACTGTCATATTCTCTTCGGCACATAGCAATAAGAATCTTTCGATACGTGCTGATGAATGATCTGGCCCTTGACCTTCGTAACCATGTGGAAGTAGCAGTACTACAGAGGAACGCTCGCCCCATTTTTGTAATGATGAAGAAATAAACTCATCAATAATTGTTTGCGCTCCATTTGCAAAATCTCCAAATTGACCTTCCCAAAGCACAAGTGAATCTTCGCGCTCAACTGAGTAGCCGTATTCAAATCCCATTGCGGCATATTCAGACAATAAAGAGTTAATTACAAAGAATTGATTTTCGTTTTCAATTAATCCTCGAAGTGGGAGCCATTCATTGCCCGTTAATTGATCGGTGATAACTGCGTGACGTTGGCTGAATGTTCCACGTCCAACATCTTGACCAGCCAAACGAATATGTTTTCCATCCAACAAGATCGAACCAAATGCAAGCGCTTCGCCCATTGCCCAATCGATCGTCGCCTCATTTAACATTTCAACTCTGCGCGCAAGTTGTGGAATAAGTTTTGGATGAATGGTAAATCCATCAGGTGTAGCGGTTTGAGTGGCGGCAATTTTGCGAGCAACAACTTCAGGGATTGCCGTATTTATTGCTTCAGGGCCACGGAATTCAGGAACGATAGTTCCATCTGGCTCTGGTTCAGTGTTATGGACAGTTGTAAAGATATTTTCAAGTTGGATCTGGAAGTCGCGAAGTACTTCATCAGCCTCTTCAGTTGAAATATCACCGCGGCCAATTAGCGCTTCGGTATACAAAGTTCGGGTGGATCGTTTTTCATCAATCAATTTGTACATAAGTGGTTGCGTAAAGCTTGGCTCATCACCTTCGTTGTGTCCACGACGACGGTAACAAATCATGTCGATTACAACATCTTTATTAAATTCTTGGCGATATTCAAAGGCCAAACGTGCAACACGTACGCATGCTTCTGGATCATCTCCATTTACATGGAAAATCGGTGCTTGCACTGTTCGCGCAACATCAGTTGCATATCTTGATGAACGAGCAGCAGATGGTGATGTAGTGAATCCAACTTGGTTATTAACAATTACATGGATGGTTCCACCGGTGCGATATCCAGGTAGTTGCGACAAGTTCAAAGTTTCAGCAACAACACCTTGTCCAGCAAATGCAGCATCGCCATGCATTAGAACTGGAAGAATTGAGTAGGCCTCACGGATATTTGTGCGATCTTGCTTTGCACGCACGATTCCTTCAAGAACTGGATTTACCGCTTCTAAGTGAGAAGGGTTTGCGGCTAGATACACATTTGTCTGAGCACCAGATTCAGCGGTAAATCTTCCAGTGCTTCCTAAATGGTATTTAACATCGCCTGAACCTTGAACGGCATTTTCAGCGTAGTGGCCTTCAAACTCTTGGAAAATTTGACCATAAGATTTTCCGGCGATATTTGCTAACACATTTAAACGTCCGCGGTGCGGCATTCCAATGCTCACTTCTTGCAACTGTGCTTCAGCTGCCGAAGAGAGAATCGCATCAAGAATTGGAATTACAGATTCGCCACCTTCAAGTGAGAATCGTTTTTGCCCAACGAACTTAGTTTGTAAAAATGTTTCAAAAGCCTCTGCACTATTTAACTTACGTAAAATTCTAAGCTGTTCTTCGCGCGGAATTCTTGGTGACCCAACTTCAATTTTGCGTTGCATCCACTTGCGCTCTGTTGGGTCACTCAAGTGCATGTACTCAATACCAATTGCTCGACAGTATGAATCACGCAAAATTCCAAGAATATTACGTAACTTCATAAACGGCTCAGTTCCAAAACCACCGGTAGCAACTTCGCGATCAAGATCCCAAAGAGTTAAGCCATGAGTCACTACATCTAGATCTGGGTGGGAGCGCATATGGAATTCAAGTGGATCGGTATCGGCCATTAAGTGACCGCGGCTGCGGTAAGCGTGGATTAACTCCTGAACGCGGGCAGTCTTGTGAATGTCATCATCTTTTGAGCGTTCAATGTCAGCATTCCAACGAATTGGAGCATAAGGAATTCGAAGCGCAGCAAAGATTTCATCGTAAAAACTTTCTTCACCTAGCAATATTTCATGAATGCGGCGTAGGAAATCTCCAGATTGTGCACCTTGGATAATTCGGTGATCGTAAGTGCTTGTCAGAGTTACAGTTTTGCTAATTGCAAGGCGAGAGAGCGTCTCTTCACTTGCTCCTTGATATTCAGCGGGGTATTCCATCGCACCAACACCAAGAATTAAGCCTTGGCCTTGCATCAATCGTGGAACTGAATGAACGGTTCCGATGGTTCCAGGATTTGTCAGCGAAACTGTGGTGCCAGCAAAATCTTCGACGGTAAGTGAACCCGTGCGAGCTTTTTTTACAACCGCTTCATACGCGTCCCAAAATTGTGCGAAATCCATCTCTTCGCAACCTTTAATTGACGGAACTAATAACTGTCTGGTTCCATCGGATTTTGCTAAATCAATTGCAATTCCCAAATTGATGTGATCTGGATGTCCGACCGCTGGTTTTTCTTCAAGGTGTGTAAAAAATGAATTCATCTCTGGCATTGCACGCAATGCTTTAACCATTGCATAACCGATTAAATGTGTGAATGAAACTTTTCCGCCACGACCACGTTTCAAGTGGTTATTTATTACAATTCGATTATCAATTAATAATTTTGCCGGAAGCGCACGAACGCTAGTTGCAGTTGGAACTTCAAGTGATGCTTCCATATTTGTAACAACTCTGGATGCCGTTCCACGAAGCGCTTCAACACGTCCGGCGCTAGGAGATGAAATTACCGGTGCCGCTTTACGAACTGGATCAGCTGGAAGTGGGGTAGAACTTCTAGAGCTGGTAACCACTTGTGGTTGCAGTGGGTTTCCTTGCTGCGGCGTTACTGCAGTTGGTGTTATTGCAGTTGGTGTTACTGCAGTTGGTGTTATTGCAGTTGGTGTTACTGCAGTTGGTATGGATGGCATCTGCATTGCAGCGCGTTGAGTTGAAGGTGCGGGAGGTGGATCAACATGTGCACGTTTAGGTGCAGGTGGGGCGCCACCTGTTGAAGGGAGTGGAACATTCGCGGCAAGTTGTTGAATATTCAGAGGTGTTGCATGTGCAGCGCCATTACTCGCACTCGCACCATTACTTGCACTTGCACCATTACTTGCTGAGGTAGTTACACCAGCTGAACCATTGCCATTAATTAAATGCGCGTTTGCTGCAAAGAAATCAATCCATTGTGGATCAACAGAGACAGGATCGAGGAGGTACTTTTCGTACATCTCTTCTACTAACCATTCATTGGCGCCAAAAGCACCACCGAAATCCGCTGTCGACACTGACACTCCCATCGCGGTAAGCCAAGGGTAAGCGTATACATCAAGGTTGCGGATGAGGAATTACTGAGGGGAAAAAAAGAGGTGGTTCACCCTTAGATTGAGAAGTTAGGCCACTTATGAGGCAGATCACAGGCAGTAGGCGATGGGTTGATATTTGACCAAGAGACGGAGTACGGATTTGGTAGCCGATCCAGGCCCCGCACCATTAACTACTCCCGCACCACTAACCACTCCAGTACCACTCGCCAGCCCTACTAATCGAGAATCCAGAATGTTAGGCTTTTCGAAAATCTAACTCGCACTTCACTTACCTAATTACAAAATTTCTTATCTTTATCTGACTGGGGTATTAATGAGAGTTCTAGCAATAGCTGCACATCCTGATGATATTGAATGGCTTTGCGGTGGAACTCTAGCCCTTTGCGCTCAACGCGGAGATGAAATTTTTATTGCAATTGCTACAAATGGAAATGTTGGTTCCGGTGAACCTGGTGCGAAAAAAGATGAGATCGCTCGCATTCGCCATGAAGAAGCTAAAACTTCTGCCGCGGTAATTGGTGCAAAAGTTATTTGGATGGATTTCGATGATGAATTTCTATTTGATGATCGACCAACCCGTGAAAGATTTATTGATGCAATTCGCGAAGCGCGTCCAGATATTATGTTTATCTTGAGTGAAACTGATTACCACCCTGATCATCGTCTTGCTGGATCAATTGCCCGCGACTGTCGCATCCCAGTGAGTGTTCCACTTGTCCAAACTAAACTTCCGGAAACTCCAATTCCAACCACTTTCATAATGGATACGATTATGGGTAAAGGATTTGAACCTGAGTTTTATGTTGACGTCACATCAGTAATGGAGATCAAAGATAAAATGCTTTCTTCACATGTCAGCCAAGTGGCATGGACTGAGCATATGTATTCAATTGGATTTACTGAAAATATGTATATACAAGCAAGATTTCGCGGCGTTCAAGGTGGATCCAAATATGGAGAAGGATTTAGATTGCTGCATGATTGGCCGTCTACAGGCGGATATGAACTCTTACCGACTGGTAAAAGTGGAAAGTAATTTTAAGGTGATGAAATTAATACCATCGAAAAAAGAGTGGGCGAGGAGTTAGATCAAATATATGAACCAAAAAGATAATTCTAATTCCACTTCAAAATTTCGACTTGCAACCGCCGCCATAATTTCGCTCGAGGGAGTATTAGTTCTTAGCGGTGGAGCTTTTCTAATAGTTGAATCTTTTATCTCCAAAGCAAAAAATCCAGATGCATTGCTTGTAGAAATACTCTTTTCAATTCTGGCCGGCTTAGGACTCTTGTTTGCTGCTCAAGGAATCAAACGCAAAAAACATTACGGGTATTCGCCAGCCCTCCTAGCAAATTTTATAGCTTTCGCAGTCTCATTTTATTTGCGTGATGCTGATCGAATTTTGCTTGCTAACCTTTTGGCACTAATTTCAATCGTTGCAGTACTCTCAATAATTCTGCTTTCTCGCCCAACAAGTAAAGATTAAGCGCTAATTGGAATTGTGAAGATAAGATGAATGATTTATCTTCTCATGACGGCTTGCATGATGCGCTCACGGGCGCATTGACCCTCCCAGCTTTTTATGAAGCGGTAACACGAGAAATAGCTCGGTCCAGACGTGATCCGATGCGGCTTCATTTACTACTTTTAAATTTGCTGCCCACAAATCAAGGTGAAGATATGGATTCCAAATCCACCAAATCCTCCAAGCATCGCAAAAACGCAATTGAGCAAGATCACCTTTTAGTAACACTCATAGAACTAGTTCACGAACTTCAAATTTCCTTAAGAGAAAATGACCTAATTTCCAGGACAGGCTTAAGTGAAGTATCGATTGTTTTTAGTGGCAACGCAGAAGATCTCAAGAAGCGAGTGCTAAAAATTGCAAATGATTTTTCTGCCACCGTCGCGATGGTCCAGTACCAAGAAAATTGGAAATTGGCACAATTCTTAACGGCAGGGGACCTAGCATCGCAAGAAGCGGTACGAGCCAAAACTTTAAAATAATTTGAGATCCACTAATCAGATTACCTAAAGTAACTCCCACAAGACGGCAGGTGTGAATTATAGATTTTAGAACTGATTGCTGGGGATTAAAAATTATGGTGTCAGTTAAACCAAAATTCTTACGTCGTGGAAGATCCCTTCATCAACTTTGGCCCCTTACAAAAATTTTTAGATGATCAACAAATTGAAGAAATTTGGATTAATGCACCAGAGCGAATATTCGTTGCCCGCAACGGTGAGAGCGAGTTAACAACTTTAGTTCTTGAAGCTGTTGAAGTGCGTGATCTAGTTGAACGAATGTTGGCTTTAACCGGTCGCCGCGTGGACCTTTCAAATCCATTTGTGGATGCAAGATTGCCAAGCGGGGCTAGGTTGCATGTTGCAATTCCAGATGTTACTGCCGAACATTGGGCAGTTAATATCCGTAAACTTTCATTACCGGCAAACGCTTTAGATGATTTAATTCCGGTGGGCGGATTGACGCAAAAAATTGCAAATTTTTGTAGTGCCGCCGTCAAGAGCGGTCTCAATATTTTGGTGAGTGGAGCTACTCAGGCTGGTAAAACAACTTTTCTAAATTGTTTAATCGGTGAAATCCCACCAAATCAAAGGTTAATTACAATTGAAGAAGTCTTTGAATTGTCTCCAAGGTTACCCGATGTTGTTGCGCTACAAACTAGAGAAAAAACGCTAGATGGTGATGGTGAAATCACTTTACGAAGATTAATAAAAGAGGCTTTAAGGATGCGCCCTTCTCGAATTGTGGTGGGGGAAGTTAGGGAAGCAGAAGCCCTTGATTTGTTAATCGCCTTAAATTCGGGAATTCCAGGCATGGCCAGTATTCATGCCAATTCAGCGCGAGAAGCTATCCGAAAATTATCGACCCTACCCTTACTTGCAGGAGAAAATATTTCATACGATTTCGTAATTCCAACAGTTGCAAATTCCATCGATTTAGTTATTCATTGCGAATTGGACTCAGCCGGGAAGCGGCGAGTACGAGAGATTGCTTCGCTGAGCGGCCGAGTGGAGGGCAACCACATAGAGATCGAAGAACTAATCAGTTACAAGGATGGCGAGTACGTACGTGGTTTAGCAGCAATTCCAAAATTAGAAAAAATCAAAAGTACTTTAAAATCATTGAGTTTAGCTGAAGGCGATTTCTTGATATGAGTAAGGAAATAATCTCACTTGTCCTAATCTGGCAAATATTTACTTTAGGGGCTCTGATACTTTTAATTCCTAGCGCTAAAATGAAAATTGCTGGAAGCATTAATCCACAAATTACACCTAACTTTAAGCAAAAACTAAAAAAGTATGAAAATCCGTTGGCATCTATTGGTTGTGCATTCATAAGTTACCTACTTCTTCAGTTATTGTGCCAAACAGTTGTTATTTCATTACCGCTGAGTATTGGCGCCGGGGCGATTCCATGGATGAAAAGCAGAGCACAAGAAGGTAAGAAGCAAAAATCAATTCAAGATGCATGGCCAGAGGCGTTAGATCATATTAATTCGGCGATCAAATCTGGCGTGTCGATCTCTCAAGCATTAGCAAATTTGGCAGAACGAGGTCCAATTGTGCTCTCACCTTTTTTCAAAGAGTACAAATCTCAAGTTAATACAACTGGTAATTTGGAATTAGCCTTAAAAAATTTATGTCTATCAACTCAGGATCCAATTCTAAAAAGATTAACACAAACAATTTTACTGGTACGCCAAGTAGGTGGGGCGCAAGTTGGATCAGTATTACGTACTTTTACAACTTTTCTTAGAAATGACTTAACAGCTAAGCGTGAGATTGAGATGCGACATGGGTGGATAGCAAACACCGCTCGCATCGCTTCCTGCGCTCCGTGGTTACTACTTATTTTCCTAACATTTCAACCACAAACGCGTACCGCCTACAACACTCCCACTGGAGCAATTGTAGTTTTGGGTGGAAGCTTGCTTATTGTTATTGCATATTTCTGGATGAATAGATCAGCCCAACGCGCAAGCCGGCAATAAATTGGCAATAAAAATGAAATTCAAATTAATGGGAAATAGAAAGAGTTTTTATTTAACTGAAGGCGTTAAAACAAATCTAATCTTCCAGAGAATCATTTGGCCTTTATCTGGAATTTTGTTATTTGAAATTTGTTATTTATTTTCACTTTTCATATCTCCATTTTCTACTTTTAAGTTGATACTTTTTGCTATTTTGGGGTTAGTAAGTGGAGATTGGGCTAGAAAGAAGAATCAATCAAATAAGAGTAAAAAGAGAATTCTTGCATTAAGAAATGATTTTCCATATTTTGCGGAGTACTTAGCCTTGTGTGTTACCGCAGGGCTTTCTCCGGTAATGTCAATCAAGAAAATTTTGGAAAATGATCTTTCAGATTCTTTCTCGAAAGTGTTATTCAGTGAATTAAATCAATTTTTATCAGAGATTCATGATGGAAAAAGTACAACCTTTGCGTTAGATGAACTTGCCAAGCGCATCAACATCCCAGAGATCTATCGCTTTGTAGATGCACTGATTGTGACTATGGAACGTGGCACACCTTTAGCTTCAGTGCTTCGACAACAAGCAGTTGATTTACGCGAGGCACAGAGAAGAGAGTTTTTGGATTTAGGGAACAAAGCAGAGTTGAAAATGATGGTCCCTGTGGTTTTTCTTATTTTGCCAGTTTCAATTCTTTTCGCACTCTGGCCAAGCCTTTACCAACTTAATCAGATGAGTGCGTTCTAGATAGTTCAATGGTTAGTCAATACAAAGTAAAAAATGCAGCTCCAATCAACTAGGAAGGAAGTCAAATGAGAAGAAATATTAGAAGACAAATGAACCAGATATTTATTAAATTTCAGATCAGGGTGTGGGCCCAATCTGATCGAGGTGATGTGCCAGGTTGGGTCTTGGTGGTACTAATGACAGCCGGGTTAATTACTGGAATCTGGACTATTGCCGCGCCAAGGCTTAACACTCTATTGCGGAATTCATTGGATTCCATGAACGCAATTCGATAGTTGCTAAAGTGATTCAATACGAGCGACAGAGTGAGCGACAGAATGAGCCACAGAAGAGGAAGGTTTTCAGGTTAAGCAAAAGAGAACTTACAAATGATGCTGGAAATGTTGAAAGCGCTCTTGTACTGATTCCATTGTTAATCTTGTTTGCTGGGATTATTCAATTGTATTCATTTCACAATATCAAGAGTGCAATGGAGATAGTTGTTCAAGGTGTTGCCGAAGCTAGTGTTCAGAGTCAAAGCACAGTTGCCGCACAATTTGCTGCTGAGGAGTATCTGTCTAAACCAGGTTTACCAAAATTTATTAAGACAGAACAACTGGAAGTAACGGTGGTAGATGAGCAATTTTTTGGATTTGTTGTTAGAAAAGTTCTACTTAGGAATATCAGTCATTTGAAAGCGATTGGTATCCTGCCGATCCAGGTAAGTTCGACGGTGATTTTAAATTGATAAAAAATTCCAAGAAGCGTGCTACAAACACACAATTTGCTAGATCAAAATTACTTAGTCGAAAATTTAGATTTTTTTCAATGTTAAGAAACGCCAGAGGAAGTGCAACGCTGGAGTTTGTTGCGCTAGCAATTCCTTTACTCGTCCCTCTTCTACTTTTTTCTACCCAACTCTCATTAACGACATCGAAAGGAGTATTACTTCACAATGCACTTAGAGAGAGTTCGCACTTATTTATCAGTTCCAAGAATGATTTTTTGGCTCGAAGAAATGTGGATTTATTTCTGAGCAAAGAATTTCCGAGCGCAGTAATTTCCATCACTTGTAATTCAACGCCTTGTCTTACCCATAACTCTTTGGTCCATTTTAAGATAGCTGTCGATGGAATTTCTCAGCAATATACGTTTTCTGTTGGAAGTTGGCAATGAGATTTTGTTATATTAAAAGGGAAGATGGTTCTGTCACTCCGTTAATCCTTGGCTTAACAATAATTATTGCTTCAGTAATAGCAACTTTAAGTGATATAACTTATTTAAGTAATGCGCATTTAGCGCTTAAATCTGAAGGTGAAAGATTACTTGCGGAAAGCATGCGAAATTTATCAGCACAAGATTATTATGAAAGTAGTTCAGCAACGGGCAGTTCAGCAACGGGCAGTTCAGTAACGGGCAGTTCAGTAACGGGTAGTTCAGTAACGGGTAGTTCAATAACGGGCAGTTCAGTAACGGGCAGTTCAGTAACGGGTAGTTCAGTAACGGGTAGTTCAGTTCCGATCGATTGCGTTGGTACCTACTACAACATTTTGCGTGCTACACAGTTGACTCCGTTTTATTTAAGTAATAGGGCAATTACGATTAAAGGTTACACATGTAAAAATTCTTGGGTTGAATTTGAAATATCAGCAAAAGTTTCGCTCCCTTTCTTGCCTCGATTTTTAGCAGATGTGAATCCGACGGTTACATCACTAATAAGAGGTGGATCTCGTTACTTTTCAGATTAGTTGGCTCAGCCACTATCCTTAATCCATGTCTGATCGTGAGTTTCCCGTAGAGATCGAGCAATTAGCTCAATCTCTTTCATCGATTCGTAAAGTTTTAGATTTTGATGCAATGGAACGGGAGATTGCCTCGTTACAGGAAGAGGCAGGAGATCCAAATCTTTGGAATGATCAAGAGAATGCTGCGCGCGTAACCAGCAAATTGGCACGGTTACAAAATGAAATTGAACGAATAGAAAAGTTAGTTAGCCGAGTTGATGATGTTCGTGTTCTAGTTGAATTAGCCGAAGGTGAAAATGATGCTGGAACTTTGGAAGAAGCAGTTACTGAATTAGATTTATTGAAGCGTGCTGTATCTGAATTAGAGATCCGCACATTGTTAAACGGCGAATATGACTCGCGTGATGCTTTGCTAACAATTAGATCTGAAGCTGGTGGAGTTGATGCCGCTGATTGGGCGCAGATGTTGTTGCGCATGTATACAAGATGGGCAGAAAGACATGGACATAAATTTGAAATTCTAGATTTATCACATGCCGAAGAAGCGGGAATTAAATCTGCGATTGCACGGGTAAGTGCGCCATACGCTTATGGAACACTTTCTGTCGAACAAGGAACTCATCGGTTAGTTCGGATTTCTCCATTTGATAGCCAAGCACGTCGCCACACATCTTTTGCTGGAGTTGAAGTAGTGCCAGTTGTTGATCAAAGTGATCACATTGAAATTGATGAAAAAGATTTACGTATTGATGTGTTCCGTTCCAGCGGTCCCGGCGGCCAAGGAGTCAACACAACAGATTCTGCAGTACGCATTACTCACTTACCAACAAATATTGTCGTCTCCTGTCAAAATGAAAGATCACAGATTCAAAATCGCGCAACAGCGATGGCAGTATTGCAATCGAAATTATTAGATCTACGCCGAGTGGAAGAACGTGCACGAATCGATGCGCTTAAAGGCGACACAACCGGTTCATGGGGCAATCAAATGCGCACCTATGTATTGCAGCCGTATCAATTAGTGAAAGATTTACGTACTGATTTTGAAACTGGAAATACTGGCGCAGTTCTCGATGGTGAAATTGATGGATTTATCGAAGCTGGCGTTCGCTGGAGAAGATCCAACGAGGGTTAATTCACAAGCGGCAAATCTTATGGAGATTCAGGCAAGATGAGGGGTCGATCCCACACTTGCGAGCAATATCCAGATGATTAGATTTTCGAGGTATCAACGATCTAAATAATACGGATTGTCAGGAAATTCACTGAGTAAATCGAGGGTAAATCAGCGGTATCTCGGGATCGCTCCCTAGAATCAAGGAGTGAGGTGCGCATGATTCGCTTTGAAGGCGTCAGCAAGATCTATCCCAACCAGGAGCGACCTGCTCTTGATGGGGTTAATTTGGATGTCGCAAAAGGGGAGTTTGTCTTTCTCGTCGGCTTATCAGGCAGTGGTAAATCCACATTTTTGCGCTTAGTACTTCGTGAAGAACTTCCGACGACCGGAAAGATCTATGTAGCTGGAAAAGATTTGAGCCAACTATCGGCTTGGAAGTTGCCTGAGTTACGCCGCCAAGTAGGCACCGTCTTCCAGGATTTTCGTTTGTTACCTAACAAAACTGTCAGTGAAAATATCGCCTTCACTTTGCATGTGCTTGGTTATTCCAAAAAAGAGATTAGCCGCGAAGTTCCAGAAGTTTTAGATCTAGTTGGATTAGATGGCTACGGAGATCGCCGCCCAAGTCAATTATCTGGTGGCGAACAACAAAGAGTTGCAATTGCTCGAGCATTTGTTAGCCATCCAGCAATATTGATTGCAGATGAGCCAACTGGAAACTTAGATCCGGCGACAAGTGTTGGAATTATGAAATTGCTGGATCGAATTAACAGAACAGGTACAACAGTAGTTATGGCTACTCATGACAGCGGAATTGTTGATCAGATGCGCAAACGGGTAATCGAATTAGATATTGGACATGTGGTTCGAGATCAAGTTCGCGGCGTCTACGGATATAGCGGTTAGGGGATCAAATGCGCGCGGGTTTTGTTTTCTCTGAAGTAGGCATCGGCCTGCGTCGAAATTTGACGATGACTTTTGCAGTAATTGTTACAGTAGCAATCTCACTTTCAATGCTTGGAATTGGACTTTTAACAAATTCACAAGTTGGAGTGATGAAAGATTATTGGTATGACAAGATTGAAGTTTCGGTTTACTTGTGTAGTGAACTTTCTGTTTCTCCATCATGTTCTAGTGGAACGATTACTGCAACTCAACGTGAAGAGATTCGTACTGACTTAAGTTCACTTCCTGTTGTTGCTCAAGTTTATTACGAGTCGAAGGCTGAGGCATTTACACGATTCCAAGAAAGATTTAAAGATTCAGCGATTTCGCAAAATGTCACTGCAGAGCAATTACCAGAATCTTTCAGAATCAAGTTAAAAGATCCAACTCAATTTGCTGTAGTGCAAAGTGCATTTGCGGGTCGGCCAGGTGTTGATGTTGTACAAGATCAACGCGCTATTTTAGAAAAGTTCTTCCGCTTGTTAAATGTTTTACGAAATGGCGCCTTGCTAATTGGCTTAGCTAGTGTGTTAACTGCTGCTTTGCTAATTTCTAACACAATCAGAATCGCCGCTTTTAATCGTCGGCGTGAAACTGGCGTAATGAAATTAGTTGGTGCATCTTCATTCTCAATCCAATTGCCATTTTTGCTTGAAGGAATCTTTTCAAGTTTCATTGGGTGGGGATTTGCAACTGGCTTGCTCTCAACTTTCAAGTACTTAATTGATACAAAAGTGGCTCCATTACTGACCTTCACTAAATTTTTTGGCTGGGACGCGGTTTGGGTAGCGTCTGGATATCTGCTGTTGACTGGAGTATTAGTCGCAACAGTGGCCTCTTTTGTCACATTACGCAGATTTGTGAAGGTATAAACCACTAACTCTGCTTCTCCTTTAGGATTAGCACATGAACTACTTATTACGATTCAAATGAAACTAGTGAGGAAAGTCAGAACTTAGCTGGGCGATATAGCGGTGTTGGAATTTGGGTACGCGCTGGTATTGGTGGAGGATCTGAGATCTCCTCGTTGAAAAAAGATTCAGTTGCAAAACGTTCTGGCTTAAAAGTCGGAGATGTAATTATTTTAGTTGATGAGGTGGATCTGTCCAGTGCTTCTGTTAATGAAGTTGCTGCTGCATTGCGCGGTAATCCTGGAACTGTTTTAAAACTTTCAGTTTTACGTAAAGGCGTTGAGAAAAAATTTAAACTGGAGCGCGAAGAGTTCCAATCTAATGACGTTGCTTCAGATCAAGTGAAGAAAAACATTCTTTATTTGAGAATTGATGCATTTAGTGAGCAAGTAGTAAAAGATATTAAGGCAGAGTTAGGACAAGGTAATTATCAAAAAGGTTTAATTTTGGATCTGCGGGACAATCCTGGTGGAATCTTGAGCGTGGCAACTGATTTTGCGGCACTTTTTCTTTCAAAGGGTGCAATAGTTTCTTATGACATGGCAAACGGGGATCGCAAGACGATTCAAGTCGATGCGCCAGCCAGCATCAACGTTCCGGTGGCAATTTTGATCAATCAAAACACGGCAAGTTCTGCTGAAGTAGTCGCAGGTGCTTTGCAAGATCGCAACCGTGCAGTGTTGGTAGGTGCAAATACTTTTGGAAAAGGATCAGTTCAAGAATCTTTGAAACTTGCCAATGGCTCAAGTATTGAAATTACAGTTGGTCGCTTACGGACGCCTTCCGGCAAATTTATTGAAGGGGTTGGAATCAAACCAGATTTAATTGCTAGCGAATCGCAATCATTACCAAAGGCAATCAAATTAATCACTGCACTTTCAGATATTTCCAAACCAGCAGATCAGAAGAAATTTCCAAATTCTAATGTGCAATCACGTGGCCATAATGGCTAAAGAGAGCGGGCGTAAATTAATCGCCCAAAATAAAAAAGCACGTCATGATTATTCAATTGAAGATGTATTTGAATGCGGCGTTGTGTTAACAGGAACTGAAGTTAAATCACTTCGCGCTGGGCGCGCATCGCTAGTTGATGGCTTTGCCACTTTCACTGAAGATGAATTATTTCTGCAAGGTGTGCACATCCCTGAATACTTTGAAGGATCTTGGAATAACCACACACCTCGTCGTGAGCGCAAACTTTTGTTACATAAACGCGAATTAAGTAAGTTGCATGCAATTGTTAAAGAGGGTGGACTTACTTTAGTTCCGCTCTCACTTTATTTTAAAGACGGTAAAGCGAAAGTTGAATTGGCTCTTGCTCGTGGTAAGAAATCACATGATAAGCGCCAAGCTTTGAAAGAACGAGAAGCTGGTCGTGAAATTGCCAGATCGATGGGGACTAATAGAAGCGGCGAATAAGCACTCGCTACTCCCAAACACTTGCTACTCCCAAACACTTGCTACTCCCAAACACTTGCTACTCCCAAACACTTGCTACTCCCAAACACTTGCTCCTCCCAAACACTTGCTACTCCCAAAAAATTTATTGCTAAGTTAGTTCTCAGTTTTACGCTCAAATTGGAAGTCAGTTAGTGGCAAAATGGGTGCTAAGAAGGGGCCAAGTAGCGGAAAAGTAGAAGTTATTACCTATAGCGAGTAACGTTCTTTCACGTGCGTTTTCTACATGATGGTTCAGAGACAACTCCTGCCTATGATCTAACTTATGACGATGTTTTTATGGTTCCCTCACGCTCGTCGCTAACTAGCCGACTTGATGTCGATCTAACAACTAATGATGGATCAGGCACAACAATTCCAATTGTTGTAGCAAATATGACCGCAATTGCGGGCCGCCGAATGGCCGAAACTATTGCTCGTCGTGGTGGATTAGTTGTAATTCCGCAAGATATTCCAGTCGAAGTTGTTGCAGATGTAGTTTCATGGGTTAAGTCACGACATTCAATTTTTGATACACCAGTAACACTTGCACCACATGACACCGTTTCGGATGCGATGACTTTAATTACAAAGCGCGCCCACGGTGCAGTTGTAGTTGT
>RGZI01000160.1 GCA_010031635.1 Actinomycetota bacterium | reverse complement strand
AGGAAGATACGAATTTCCAACCCTCTAGAAGTGAACGACCCATGCTTTCGTTGATTTTATTTTTCTCGGATGGACCCTTTGGAATATCTTTTAACCGATAGACGGTCAATGCACAGAATGCAAAACTAAATGCGTTTATGTAAAGTGCAATATCGGCAGCAGATCCATGTTTCAAACTAAATGCCGCTGCGATTGCACCAGAGATAAGAGCGAGGATTGAAAAAACTGCAGCTGCGATTGGTGCGGTGCCATATGCAGCCAAAAGGCTTACTTGGTTTGCATTTTCAAGTTTATGTTTTGGAACTAAGTTTGGGACAGTTGCTTCTTTTGCCGGACTCCAAAATAATGAAACTGTTTCGACAAGAATTGATGCAGTGTAGAGCCAGAAATAATTTCCAACAATAGGAATTGACAAATAAAGGGCGAATCTCAGAATGTCGCATATGATCATTAACCGGCGCCGATCAAAACGATCTGCAATTACTCCAGCGATAGGTCCAAGAATTACGGCAGGTAATAAACGAACTATAAATACGCCAGCAATTGCAAAGTTTGCTTTTGCATAGTCGCCATTAGAGAGTTGTTGGGCGAGTGCGGTTGTGGCGAGGAGTCCGAGCCAGTCTCCGAATGAAGAAAATGCCATTGCGCGCCAAAGTTTGCGGAATGCTGGGATTGAAAGCACACTATCGCGCACCCCAGGGGTTGGCGGAGTTGGATTAGGAAGCGAAGCGGCCATCATGAGGAAAGATTACTTGCTTGTTTAGATTAACCCTAGTCAATTAGAATTCTTAAGTAAGGTAGCCATTGGCAATATCAAGTGTGGAATGTAACCATTTTCTTGAGCGTAGGCCACGCTATCTGTTTTTAAAGCGGCTGCCAGAGGTGGAGTGGTTTCTAATAATATCCAGTCTGGGAACTGGCTCTTTTTAAGAGTTTGGAAATTAATCGTCTTTAATGCTTCGAAATCAGCACCTTCAATATCTATCGAAAGTAAATTACATTTCCCATCTTGGAAGTAAGTATTAAGTATTTCTCGCACAGTAATTCCTGGAACTTCTTCAACTCGTGAAATTTTTTGATTTTCTGAAATAAATTTTTCTTCCCAATCTTTGTTTATTGTAGAGATAGCAGGTTCTTCAAAAACACTTAGTTGGTAACTTGATTTATCTCCCACAGCCCTCCAAAGATTAATATCATTTTCCCTCTTTTTGTTAAACTCTGGAAGTAACGAAGAGTTTGCTTCAACATTAATCCCAGTCCAGCCGCGCTGATATAGATGGCGGGTAACTGAGAATCTACTTGGGTGGTGTGCACCAATATCAAGATACCTGCCTACGCCCCCCCCTAGTGAGGAAATAAGTGCCAAGTCCTCGCCACCTTGCGACCAAGAGAGTGAAACTGCATGATCAAAACCAGAAATCTCTGCAACTTCCGTAAATGGTCCCCAGGTTTTTGGATTTGTTAACATCGATAGTGCTCGAACAAATCGAATAGGTTTATTCATTTTATTTCCTTTGGTTTGCCGGACGCAGCTTTTTTAGCTTTACGTTTCGCGCCTGCACCTTTTATGGTTTTTTCAGTGAGTGTAGGTGCGGATTTCTTAGGTTTTGATTTGGATTTC
>RGZI01000159.1 GCA_010031635.1 Actinomycetota bacterium | reverse complement strand
AAACTATCTGCGCCTTTCTTATTTATCACTTTCTCAAATCTGGAATCATCAAAAGCATTCTCAATATTGAACCATCCTCCTGCTGGAACACTCCATTCATCTGCTCGCTCAGGAGAGACTCCAACTAAGCCACCACCATGTGAGGCCAATAGCCATTTATGTGTTGAACTAATAACCAAGTCAGCTTTCTTTACATCTAATGGAATTCGAGCCAGAGCTTGAGTTACATCCACTGCCAACATTGCATTGGAATTTTTACGAATTACTTCCGATACCTCATTTACATCGATGCGAAAACCATTATAAAAACTTACTAAAGAGGTATTCACAAGTCTCGTTTTCGGGTTCAATAATTTAGCTAAATCGGCAACATCAAGAATGCCATCTCTACTCCTCCAAACTTTTACAGTCGCTTGAGAAGAATTACTCATCCAAGGAGTAGCACCTGCTGGAAAATCCAAGTCATTGATAATTACTTCATCACCAGTTTTAAGTTGTAATGCTAAATATGCCAAGTTGTAAGCCTCAGATGAGCAGGAACAAATCCCTATGCTCTCACTCTCGAGACCCATAAATTGCCCAATTTTGCTTCTTGCCTGACTCCATTGTTCTTGGTGAAGCAAGCGCCCATCCATGCCTACCAACTTATCTTCGCCATACTGTTTAAGCGCATCTAGCACAGCTTTGGGCGGGATACCTTCAGCTGCCGTGTTCAAATAAATCCGATCGGCCATCGATGGAAAATCGCGAATTCTACTTTCAGGGTTCAACATTTTAGACTCCCTCGGATTTAGTTAACGAGATTAAGTTATCTAGCCACTTCTGCATTGCGCAAGCATCTTCATATCTGGCTCCAAGAGGAACACTTAAATTACCTTCAATCACTTTCAAGAAATGTTGTATCTCCTCTCGGAGAGCAAAATCAAAATGATTTGTGGCCCCTTCGTTATTTGGGGACGGAACGTTTATCTTACGTATTCCGCTTTCAGTCGTAACTGAAATAACTCCACTGTCATAAATCAGATTCACCAGCCAACCATCACCATAGAGTGAAATCTCATCAATGCCACCAACAGTTCCATTAGGTATGTGAAAGTTAGCCGTGAAGGAGGCAATGACGTTATCAGCCCAGGCAATTTGTGCTTGGGCCCAATCAACACCACCTTGCGCATGTTCACGTGTTTGCGCCGAAAAATTGATCGGCACTTGGCCATCTAAAAGTTTGAAGACTGTATATAGATCATGAATCATGGTCAATGTAAATGGAGATTCACCAGGATAATTTGTGCGATGGTCTGCAGATCTCTGTCTCGAGCAATTTATAGCATTAATTTTTCCAAGTTTCTTAACTTCTTCACATAGCATTTGAAATTCAAGATTCCAAAGTAAAATATGTCCCAACATTAAATTAGTTGAATCTTTTTTTACAAAACTACTTAGATTTTCAGCTTCTGATAAGGAACTAGCTAATGGCTTTTCTAAAAGTACTTTAAATCCTAACTCCAGTAATCGCTTACTTATTACTACATGAGAGTTTGTACTCGATGCAACAATCCAAGCCTCAATATTTGAATCCTGTAACCCGGTCTCTAAATCACTAAAAAAAGCTACATTCTTTCCTATGTAATATC
>RGZI01000158.1 GCA_010031635.1 Actinomycetota bacterium | reverse complement strand
GCAAACTGAGTTACGCCTCCGCCAACTGAAGAGATAAGGATGATTTTGCCCGAGCCTCTTTTAATCATCGATGGCATAAGTAGCTCATTGAGCCATAAGGTTCCAATCGCATTTACTTGAATCAATAACTGCGACTGCTCATGGGCAATATCACTGACATATTCAACTGTTGCAGAGCCAAGGCCGGCATTATGGATTAGGACATCAGGAGTACTAGGTAGTGCTTTAACTAAACGGGTGACAGAGCCGTGATCACCTAAGTCCAATTGAAAGGCTTGAACTTTTTCGCGCTCATAGGAGGCAACGATGCTATCGGGCAGCTCACTATCCTTTAGGAAAGTGAGCCATACTGTGTCGCCATTTTGAACAAAGCGATCAACAAATGCTCGGCCAATTCCACTTGTACCACCTGTAACAAGGATGTTTCTGCTCATGAACTCATAGTAACGAGTGGAGAGTCCCGAGGGTAGTCTAAGGCAGTGCCCCGTACAGCTATGAGTAATAGAGAAGCTATAGCAAAAGGCTTGCCAATATTTATTGCGGCCATAAATATGCGTGCTGGTATAACGATTATGAGTCCACTGATTCCAATTCTTAAAGAGCAGTATCACCTGAGTTCGTTTCTACTCTCTTTTCTTACTTCTTTATCGGTGTTGTGTTTTGCCGGAAGCGCATTTCTTATGCCCTTCGTGGGTAAAATCGGTGGAACTAATAGAATTATTGCTGTGGCACTCACGGTGCTAACAACTGCAATATTCTTTAGGGCCATAGGCAACTTGCCAATGCTCTTTATTTCATCACTTACTGTTGGAATTGCGATTGCTGTTCTCAATTTCTCCTTGCCAGTATGGGTAAAGGAAAATGCTTCCGAGCATTCAGGTGTAGTAACAGGCATATACATAACTATCATGGGCGTATTCGCTGCAGTTTCAGTTGCAGTTGCTGTGCCCTTGGCACATGCCTCATCATGGGGATGGCGTTTATCCATGATCCCATGGATGGTAATCGGCTTGTTTTCGTCGGCTTGGTGGCTACTGAAAATCTCAAAAGGATCCGAAACGCAGCACATGCAACTACCCTCAACTTTTCATCGCCAACTCTTGCGTAGATCAGGCGCGTGGAACATTGCAATATTTTTCGGATTACAGTCCATGATCTTTTACGGCACAGCAACCTGGTTTCCAACGATTTTGGTTTCAAAGGGCTTTACTTTAAGTAACGCAGGCTTTGCAGTGTCGATAACCGGGCTCTTTGGCTCACTAATTGGAATCGCAGCGCCATATTATTCATCAAAACTTCACGACCTTCGCTTGTTTTTAGCCATTGTTGGATCTGCAATCACTCTATGTTTCATTGCCATAATTTTTGACCATAGCTGGCACTTAATTATTTGGCTACTTATTTCTAATATTGGGCTCTCCATTAGCTTTCCACTCTCCCTTTTATTAACAGTTACGAGGAGTACGGGTGCAGGTGAAACACGCTCACTTTCAATCATGGCGCAGGCCATTGGTTACTTGATGGCAGCAAGTGCACCGGGCATTGTTGGAGCTATATTTGATGCAACTTTGAACTGGAATATTGCCCTACTCTTCCCTGTTGTGCTCTCTATTGCTTTGGCCGCTGTTGGATACTTTGCCGGTAAACCT
>RGZI01000157.1 GCA_010031635.1 Actinomycetota bacterium | reverse complement strand
TTGGGCAGACTGGCTTAACTGCCGTTACCTTCTTTGTCAGTTTGCCCTTGATGCACGTGATTGTTGTTTTCTTAAGCGCTGCAGCTTTCGCAGCAGCTGCCTTGGCATCTGACTCTTGCTTGATCTTTAGTTCTGCTGCTGCTTTGTCGGCCGCAGCTTTTGCCTCTGCGTCTAGTTTGGCTTTGAGCTCTGCTGCTGCTTTAGCTTTAGCTGCAGCTTCTGCTTCTTGTTTGGCCTTAACCATAAATGCAGGAACCGTTACATTTACATAAGTGGATAAATCCGAAACAGAGATATAACATCCGCCCCCCCTTAAGCCGGAATTACCAATATTATTTCTAGAATAGGCATTCACCATTATCGAGGTATTAAGCTTTCCCCCTGTTAAAACTAAAATCTCTCGTAAAGTAAGGGATAGAGTATTGCCACTTGTGCTCTTAATTTGGATCGGTTCTCCATAACTACTGTAAAGATTTGGTGGTAGTTCAGCAGAATTTAAAACTGCATATTCCCAATCATAAAAATTTGGAACTCCAGTTGCAATCGAATTAACAGAGAACGTAGTTGATGCTGAATAATCAACACCGACGGACGAGAAATTGCAAGAAATATTTGCGGGAGGAGGAATAAGGCTAATTCCATAGGTGTTTAAATCCTTCACAGGTGTATAGATACCCGCACTCCAAGAGGAATTTCCAACGGAATTCACAGCTCGCACTTTTACAATGACTGAATCATTCTTTAAGCTCACCGTTTTTAAGAAATCACCAGGTGTCAGTAGAAAACTATTATTTGTAATCTTTTTTACAACAGTTGGTTCGTAAAAGGTGCCACTCATTCCGGCCACACTGTCGGCAATGCCAATTTCATAACTGGTAACTTCTGGAAATGACTGGGGGACCTTAAATGTATATGAAAGGTTTGATCCAACCCATTCGCCTCTTAAGTTTGAAGGAGGGTCTGGTATCTTGCTGGACACTAATTTTTTGATTTCAATTGGAACTCTTTTTTCATCTTTTAAGTATTTACTTAGCAATCCGTTTGTGGATGTATAGTACGAAGTCGTGATGAGCATTGTCTGTTTCCCATACAAACTGGGATTTGAGTAAAGGTACATACTCACCATCGTTTTCGGACCTACAGGATTCCAAGAAAATGAATAAATGGTCTGCGAGCCTAATTTCACTCCCGAATCTGACCAAATTGCGAATTCTACCTCCACACCCAAAGATCTATCTGCTCCTGCTGGACCAATTTGGAGAGTGAGCGTTACTGTCACCAACAATGCAAGAAGTTGCTTCATAGTTTCAGCCTACGCTCTTTAGTGGAAATATCTAATTGCCTAGTACGTAACCCTGAGCTAGAGAATTCAACAATGGGGGGTCATCTTTGATCCGATAGCCCAATGGCAGAGGCAGTAGGAGCGAGAGCTTTGCTCGAGCCTAGATGTGGAGGCACGGAAGGAACTGAGTACCTACACATCTGCTTCAAATCCTCCAACGATTGTGTATGAATTGTGTATGAATTGAAAAAGCAATGATTGCAATTGATTTGATTTGGAGAGATAATTTACGCACGAAGATAAGTAAATACGCACAGATGGTGCCCCGAGTGGGGGTCGAACCCACACTGGGAGGATTTTAAGTCCTCTGCCTCTGCCATTGGGCTATCGGGGC
>RGZI01000156.1 GCA_010031635.1 Actinomycetota bacterium | reverse complement strand
GCCACTACTTTCAATTGCGATAGCCACATCGCCAGCTTTTACTAAATGCTCACCTAATAATTTTTCATGCTCAACAACACCAGTTGCTGCTGCCGCTAAATCAAATTCATCTTCTTCTAAAAGTTGTGGATGCTCGGCTGTCTCGCCGCCAATAAGTGCAGTGCGGGACCAAGCACATCCACGCGCAATTCCACTAACAATTTCAGCAATGCGCTCTGGGATAACTTTTCCCACTGCTATGTAATCAGTAAGGAAAAGTGGCTCAGCACCGCAAACAATAAGATCATCCACAACCATCGCCACTAAATCTTCACCGATGGTGTCGTATTTTCCGAGAGCACGCGCAATCTCAGTCTTAGTTCCAACTCCATCAGTAGAGGTAGCAAGTAATGGTCGATTAAATTTCTTTAAAGCCGTTGCATCAAATAATCCGGCAAATCCACCGATCCCACCCATGACTTCAGGTCGTGATGCTTTTGCGATAGAACTTTTCATCAATTCAACTGCAAGTTCACCAGCTTCAATACTTACTCCAGCGGCTTCATAACTACTCACGCCTGCTCCAGTAAAAACTTACCAGCAGTTGTATCTGCTGGAACAGGTATTGGATAAACACCATCGAAACAGGCTTTGCACAATTTATCTTCAGCCAAAGTTGTTGCTTCTACTAAACCTTCTAGTGATACATAACCAAGTGAGTCAGCACCTATTGAGCGTCTAATCTCTTCAATTTCAAGCCCGGCAGCGATTAATTCGGCACGGGATGCGAAATCAATTCCATAAAAACATGGCCATTTAACAGGAGGTGAAGAAATGCGAACATGTATTTCATGTGCACCTGCTTCACGCAACATTCGCACAATTGCGCGTTGGGTATTGCCGCGCACAATTGAATCATCAACGACAACAATGCGTTTGCCCGCGACAACATCACGCAATGGATTTAACTTCAAGCGGATTCCAAGTTGGCGAATTGTTTGACTTGGTTGGATAAATGTTCTACCCACGTAAGAATTCTTTACAAATCCGGCACCATAAGGAATTCCAGATTCTTTTGCAAAGCCGATTGCCGCAGGAGTTCCAGATTCTGGAACTGGAATAACTAAATCTGCAACTGCTGGAAACTCTTTTGCTAAACGCTCACCTATGGCAACTCTTGTTGCATAAACTCCGCGACCAGCAATCGTTGTGTCGGGGCGGGCAAGATATACATATTCAAATAAACAACCGCGCGGCTCAGCAACAGCCCAATGCTGTGAACGCAAACCATCTTCATCAATTGCAATAAATTCGCCAGCCTCAACCTCTCTAATAAAACTAGCGCCCACAATATCTAACGCTGCTGTTTCGCTAGCGACTACCCAACCACGTTCTAATTTTCCAATTACCAGCGGCCTAATTCCATGCCGATCGCGCGCTGCATATAAAGTAGTTTCATCCATAAAAACAATCGAAAAAGCACCTTCTAAAGTTGGCAGTACGGCAAGTGCACTTGCTTCGACGCTGTCACCATGTTGACCGGCGATAAGTGCGGTCATAATCTCTGTATCAGTTGTTGCTTGTTCTTTATCTCCAGATTTATTGCTGTTTTTTTGGACGCGCTCCGCTAAATCTCCGGTGTTAGTTAGATTTCCATTGTGCGCTAAAGCGAGAGTTCCACTATTTGTAGAGCGCAAAGTAGGTTGGGCATTTGCCCAAGTACTTCCACCC
>RGZI01000155.1 GCA_010031635.1 Actinomycetota bacterium | reverse complement strand
CTTGTTCCAATGAGAAAACTGTCCATAAAGCCGGTTCCAAATCAAATGCTCTTGAAATCTGGCTCTTGGGAATCTGAACCAAATGGCCAATGTGGGAAATCTTTAGTCCAGCCGCATGTGAATAAACTCCACACTCATAGTCCACTGCGACGGATCCACTTATTCCACCAGACTTTACTGCTCTGCAAAAGTCAGGGTTGCGTCCAGCTTGTTTCGTCATTGCAATAACATCAACGCCCAGGCTTTGTCCTTTTTCCGATAAAAGCTTGGCATTAGATGTAACTGTTTCAAGATCAAAGACGTAGGTATTCGCATCGATTTCACCCTTTTGGTGAAGTTGTACAGCAGAACTTATGAATTGAAAGTTCCTATCAAGTAAGGGTTGCAAAAACATTTAATTGTCCGCCTTAGATTTGGACGACACAGACAAGGCAAGAAGTAAAACTAAGCCCTGAACAATAATTTGCTGAGTTACTGAAAAACCTGCAAGCAATAATCCGTTTGTCAGTAATCCCAGTAAAACACTTCCCGCTAATAGCCCAGGGATACTTCCCTTTCCACCAAACAGAGATGTTCCGCCAATAACTGTCGCAGCAATCACTGTCAATGTATCTCCAGAACCCATCATGTAACTAGCACTTTCGAGCCGACCCGCATAGAGAAGCCCAATCAGTCCTGCACCAAACCCGCTAAATACCATTACTAGCATTTTCACACGCGAAACTTTTATTCCTTGTGATTGGGCAGATATGGGATTATCTCCAACTGCAAGTACCCACGCACCAAATTTTGTATGTTGCAAAATGAAATAACCGATGATCAATAAAACCGCAGCCCATAAAATCATCGAAGGAATTCCATAGAATTTTCCACCACCAAAGAAAGCAGCAAAATCGCGATCACCTACAGAGAGAGTTCTCAAATTTGTTGTCCACCGTGCAATACCCGTAATAACGCCCATGAATGCCAAGGTTGTTAAAAAAGAGGGCAACTTTACGACGGTAACAAAGAAGCCATTTATAAATCCAGCAAAACTACAAGCGAAGAGTGCGAGTAATGCGGATAAAATCCAATGAAATCCTGCTTGCAAGCTGGTCGCCGCTACAAGCGTTGATAATCCAATAATTGCGCCAAGACTTAAATCAATTTCTCGTGCCGACAGGACGAAGCACGTAAACATTGCCATAATTGCAATAGGCGCACTCTGTATCAAAACATTCAACAGATTATTTGTAGTAAAAAATCCATCATTTCTTAGTAAAATTGAAAATGAGATGAAGACAGTCAAAAGCGCAAAGTAAATGAAATTTTCCTTAAGAACTCTATTCACTGACACATCCCTCATTTTATAGTGAGAAAACTGGGCGCTAGCGAACTAGCGCCCAGTTCTAACTCTTTTCTAGTCGAGTTCCTTCTTGATGCTTGCAGGAAGAGGACGGTTGAGAGAAAGTCTCCAACCTTCCTCAACGTTGCTCGCTGTAACCGTCAATGCTGGTGCGATTAGGAATGCAGGCACTGTGCCCTTTACCAAACCAATAGCTCCCGCAACTGCCATGCACTCGCCGAGTGCATACGCAGCATCTGCTGTAAGTGAGGCAACATTTCCATTGCGTACCATGTCAAGGGCTAGTGGCTCAGATAAATCTAGAGTCACAATCTTGGTTGTTTTATTTCCAGCAGCCTTGAGTGCAGCTAGTACACCTTCAGCAGGCTGCGCCCAAGTAACGTAGATTCCTCCGATATTTGGATTTTTAGCCAGCATAGCTTGTGCGATTTCCTGTCCCTTTGCTGGATCTGTC
>RGZI01000154.1 GCA_010031635.1 Actinomycetota bacterium | reverse complement strand
GCGCTAAAGGTCGCCTCCGCCTCTCTGCGTAATTGCTGAAAGCACACAAGGAATAACTCGCGTGCTACCAAAAAATGCACGTTTAACAGATACCAATGACTTTGCCCGCGCCACAAAAAGTGGGCTTCGTGTTTCCACTCAAAACTTTATCGGCTACCTATACCTAAACAATAATGAGAACCCAACTCTCGCAGGATTAATTATTGGCAAAAGTGTTGGTGGTTCTGTACTTCGACACCGCACCGCACGCAAAATTCGCCACGTGCTCGCCGAAGAGATAACCAAGCTTCCCGCACACTCACTCTTTGTTATCCGCGCTCTCAATGGTTGCGCGAGCGCAAAAACACAAGAAGAGATTTCACTCATTGTCTCCAAATTAATCAAAAAGTCTTCTGAGGTAAAAAACTAATGAGAAAGATTATTGTTGGCGTTATTCATTTTTACCAAAAATGGATCTCTTCAAGCTTTGCGCCTCGATGTAAGTACTACCCATCATGTTCAAGTTATGCGGCAACAGCAATTGAAAATTATGGAATCAAAGGTGTAGCAATGGCTGCATGGCGTTTACTCCGATGCAACCCATGGTCTCATGGCGGTGTCGATTATGTTGTTATAAAAGAGAAGGTAGGAGCTAACTAATGGATACGATTCTAAACCCATTGTATTTCGCTGTTTCTTGGGTCATTATTACTATTCACGATCTTCTCTCACCAATCTTTACCGCAGATTCTGGTGTTTCATGGAGCCTCGCAATCATTGGCCTTGTAATTATTATTCGCGTACTCCTCATTCCTTTATTTGTGAAGCAAATCAAAAGCCAGCGCGCGCTTACTGCGCTACAGCCGCACATGAAGGAAATTCAAAAGAAGTATAAAGATGATCGCCAAAAGCAATCAGAAGAAATGATGAAGCTCTACAAAGAGCACAAGACAAACCCACTTGCATCATGTTTCCCAATACTTGCACAAGCCCCTATTTTCTTTGCCCTTTTCACCGTTCTCAATGGAATCGGCAAGAACCCACCAGTAAAACATGGCGTGCTAACCCAAGAAGATGTTGTTAGCGCCGCACAAGCTAAATTTTTCGGCGCACCAATTTCAGATACTTTCCTAGGTACAGATATCACAACAGTAAAAATTGTTACCGTCATTCTTATCGCTTTTATGTCTGCGACAACTTTTACAACACAACGTCAGTTGATGGTAAAAGGAATGCCAAAAATGGATTCCAGCAACAATATGATGTTGCAACAACAAAAAATTATGTTGTATTTGTTCCCACTTATATTTGCAATCTCTGGTGTGAACTTTCCAATCGGAGTTTTAATTTATTGGTCAACAACAAACTTATGGACATGGGGACAGCAGTACTACGTCATCAAAAGAAACCCAACACCAGGTTCTCCTGCATATGAAGAGTTACAAAGAAAACGCGCACATAAAAACGGCACAACTGAAAATCCAGATTCAGGATCGAATGAAACGGTCCAGGAGCCAGAGATAAAAGGGCAGCGAAAGCAACCAAAGAAAAAGAAGAAAAAGTAGGACAAATAGGCTTAATTCCACACAATGTGGACATTATTTATAAAGGAGCAGGAATATGACCGACATTGAGATTGTAGAAGAGAAGAGCCCACTTAAAGGTGTTGCAAAACTGGAGGAAGAGGGCGATATCGCCGCTGACTACCTAGAGGCGCTCCTAGATATCGCAGACCTTGATGGCGATATTGATATTGATGTGGAGAATGATCGTGCCGCCCTCGCTATCGTCGGAGGAAAGCTCAACCACCTTGTTGGCAGC
>RGZI01000153.1 GCA_010031635.1 Actinomycetota bacterium | reverse complement strand
CTTTAGCAAAATTAGAAAAGTTCACTTTTGCATCATCAATCTTTTTGGTACTGGCTGCAATTTGTGGTGTGTACAAAGTTGTTGCAGCGAGAACTTCATTTAAAGAAGCGACCTCGGCTGCTTGGGTTGCTGCTAGCAATGCAGCATCTAGGGCATCAATGTTTTTCTCATACTCTGCGTCTAGGGCATCTAAAGCATCATTTCCATCGGTCAGAAGTGCCTGGAAAGTTTTATTCACCTGTTGAAATTTAGATTGCTTGGTAGCAGCAGTTGATTGAGTTGGTACCGCAAAGGCAAGAGACAAGACAATTAGTGATACCAGGGACTTCTTCATAGTCCCCAAGGTACTCTCATCCTCCGACACCGTAACTGCGATGACAGATATTTTGGGCGGACTCTAAATCCATAGTTGGGACCCAAATTTAATAACCCCGGGTCAAACCTCTCCCCTGGATATGCCCATTTGAGCCCCGCCAGATGGCGTGTCGAGGCTACAGAATCCTTTGCTGGTCACATTCTGTGGGTAACAGGTACTTATGACTTCAACTCAATGCTCATTTACTTGGATTCACTTTTGTTAAAGCAGTAGTACTTTAGGAGAAATGTCCGTATTGGGAGTAACCAACATACGGGCAGCAGGTGACTCTTAATCACCGGGTCGGCGGTTCGAGCCCGTCACGACGCACTTTGCTCTCTGGTAACACTTACTTCAATCTACGTGAAAAACCTCTGGAATTATGTGCCAGTGTTCGCTAGGAGTGGCCTCTTCAACCCTTTCTAACAATGGTGCAATTAAATTTCGCCATTCAATATTTTTTGGATTTTTACTAGCTATTGCCATATCCCCTTCAAAATCATTTCCGACGTATTCTAAATACTCAAAAAGCAGTTCACCGTAGCGATACATCGAGAAGTTACGAATATTGCAATCATGTAATACCTTTAAAACTTCTGGCCAAACATTTGCATGATGGCGCTCAAACTGCTGCCGTTGAGATTGTGGAATTCTAATAACTGAGGCATAGCGCTGCATGTCAATCTCCTTTTACAGATTCTCTTTAGTGAAGATTATCCTCTAAAACGCGAGCGCTGCTTCATCTATCGGAATTGCCACTCCGTTGATGTGTTTTGCATCATCAGATGCCAAAAAATATATAAGAGATGCAATACCACCGGCAGAAACAGATTTATCCCAAGGACGGCTAACTACCTTTGGACTTGATTGCAATAGTGAAATTTCTGGTGCACCTTCGGGCCGCTCGATGTGTCCTGGGCAAACAATGTTGCAACGAATTCCCTTGTCAAAATAAGCCGCAGCAATGTTTTGCGTTAAACCCATTAAGCCGTGTTTAGAAGCGGTGTATGCCGGCCCGCATCTTCCTCCACGAAGTGAGGCGGTAGAGCCAGTATTTATAATTACTCCGCCACCAGATTTAACCATTAAAGGAATCACTCTTCGCGAGAGTAAAAAAGGCCCAGTTAAATTGACTCTGATAACTTCATCCCAAACTTTTTCTTCAATATCTTCCATTACTGTGGCTTCAATTAGCGCTGCATTGTTGCAAAGCACATCAATTTTATTATCTGCGATTTTGATAATTTGTTCTGCGCCAGCAACCGTTGCTACATCTTGAACCAAAATGCGGATTCCTGGAAAAGTATTAGCTAAATCATTCAGTCCATTTTCATTAATGTCTGCGGCAATTACCACAGCACCTGAACTGTGAAATTTTTCAACTAAATTACGACCCACATTTCCGGCGGCAGCAGTTACAACTACATTCTTGCCGGTAAACACTATTCTTATGACCCGCTTACAGGTGGCGTTATTGATTCATCCACAACTTCTTCTTCAGAAAT
>RGZI01000152.1 GCA_010031635.1 Actinomycetota bacterium | reverse complement strand
TGCAGCAGCCTTTGCATCTGCTTCTTGCTTGGCTTTTAGTTCTGCAGCAGCCTTTGCATCTGCTTCTTGCTTGGCTTTTAGTTCTGCAGCAGCAATTTTTTCTTCAAGTACCACTTGTTCTGCAAGGAACTTATTTGCTGCTTCAATTACTTCAGGATATGCCTGAGCCGTATCAAATTGATCACCACTATTTTGCATCCAATACGAGTCCTTCCAGATCGGATCATCAAGTGGCGTTCCACACTCAGGGCCCATTCCAACTCCCGCAGCACCCAAATAGATCCACTCCCCATTTTTCTCAAACCAACCTGGAATACCAGAATCTGCACCACAAGAATATTCCCCTGGCTTATATCTTGTCTGCACAATCATTAATTCTGGATAATATGAATAAAACTTTCGATTGTCTTGAATAATGTCACTTCTAACTTTTGTGATAATTTTTCTTGGAATTCCATCGCGAAATGCGGTGCCTTGAGTTTGCTCATAAGTACTCATTCCATAACCAATTTCGATAATTTCTTTTTGATTAACAACTAAATCTCTAATGTCTTCCACAGTTGCAACTTTATAAGTCTGATTGCTTAATGGCCGATCAAGAATCATGATGCCAAAATCAAAAAGTGCGCCATGGCAATCACCACCACCAGCATTTTTGCAATCTAATAAATTTCCTTCAAATCGTGAAGAAGCGAACTGGGCAATAACTTTTGCTTTTACTGTTGCCCCACCACGAGGAACAACCACGCCAGGAGCAGCCACCCAGATTGGAGTATCTTTTTCGGTGAGGATTTTAGTTTTAGGATCTTCCGTATTGGAAGATGGGTATTTTCCATCGGTTGGATTTCTTGACAAACAATGCCCAGAAGTCATAACAACTCTCGGCGCAATTAACGCTCCAGTGCATCCCGCTTGATTGGTTTCATACCACCCGATAATCGCAACGACTCTAGGGTCGCCTAATGCGGATTCACCACCATGTACGGCCTGGGCTGAAGTTGTTGGGTAAATCGATAGAGAAAGCGAGAGAATACTCAGAAGGGTCCAGATCAACTTCCTCATGTTCACACTGTAGATAGTCGAATGTACGAAGGGAAGTATTTGAAGACTAGACCAGTGGATTTGTCAGACATATCCCCTAATATTGGAGATGAGTCAAGATGACCAGTTGTAAGGCTATGCAGCAACAGGTAAACCCTTAGAATTTGGAATGAAATCGGTCTGAGAGAAGTTGGGGGAAGTATGAAAAATTACACTTGTCCGAAGTGCCATGGGGCTGATTATTTCCTTGGCATTCGCACAGTTTCAGGATTCACAGTGACTCGCTGGAATGGGTTGAAAACAAAACAAATGCCAATTTGTAGGGATTGCGATGAAATAATGGTTTCTCAACATGAAAATGCCAATTTAGTAAACAAAATTGGTCGTGTTGGAATGTATACAATCTTCGGATTTGTCTCTTTGGTTATTCTCGCAAATATTGTTCTTTCATTCTTGAATTAAGCCGAATGAGAGTTGACTTCGTTGGAATCTAACATCAACCTCTTCAGATAGATTGAATACATGACGCCGCAAGACTCAGCCACACCCCCCGTGACGGGTATGAATGCCTGGAACCTGGCAGTTGGAGAGGTTCTCAAAAGAACTGCCCTCCATAGTCTCTACGGTGGAGCAGGTATGGGTGGGATTGAGCCATCTGCAAAGACCCCCAATGTATTCATCTTCACTTCGGACTCAGGAAGTTCCTACGGATATAACTTTGATGAAGAGTTGGAAGATGGATCCTTCCTCTATACAGGAGATGGCCAAACAGGAGATCAAATTATCTCCGTTGGTGGCAATAAGGCGATTGTGGAACTCCGCAGGCTACTGATGTCTTCCGTA
>RGZI01000151.1 GCA_010031635.1 Actinomycetota bacterium | reverse complement strand
AAATGCATTAATCTTTGGTTTTGTTTTAACAGGAATGCTAGTCCCCGCCAAACTCGCAATCCTTCCCCTATTTCTCCAGCTAAAGTGGATGAACTTATTGGATTCACATATCGGCTTAATCCTTGTTTACACCTCAGGAGCGCTACCGGCGGCAGTCTTTATTATGAGCGGGTTTTTCAGATCGCTACCAATGGATCTAGATAGTGCGGCCCGCATAGATGGTGCATCGGAGTCACAACTTTTGCGATTGATTTTGATGCCATTAGTCCGCCCAGGCCTAGCCATTGTTGCAATCTATTCTGCAATACCTATTTGGAATGATTTCTTTTTACCGCTGGTCTTTCTGCAAAGTCCAGAGAATAAGACAATCATGCAGGGACTCACAGTCTTCTTTGGTCAGTATTCTTCCCAATGGGGAGTTCTCTTTGCCGGACTTACTATGGCGGCACTACCTCTTATTGCTCTTTATTTAGTGCTTTCAGAGCAGTTCATTAAGGGATTAACTGCCGGAGCTGTGAAAGGTTAAGCCGTGAACTATTTAGGCATAGATGCAGGAGCGTCAGGAACAAAGTGGAGCCTTGTTGATCAAGCTGGTCTAGTTAACTCGGGAACATTACAAGCAATGGATGGCCACCTGTATCGAGAATCATCCCTTTCTCGAATGCACGAGGTTTTAGATCAGGTCAAGACGTCACTTAAAGGTTTCCAACTGACAAATATTTATATGGGTATTACTGGTGTTAACCACGATGGAAAAATTGAAGCGCTATTGAAAGAAAAGTTTAATTGCAAGTCTCACGTTGTTTCAGATATTGAGCTTGCTTTTCGAGCTAACTTTGAAGTTGGTAAGGGAATATTGCTCTATGCAGGAACTGGTTCAATTGCATATGCAATTGATTCTCATGAAGTTAAACATCAAATTGGTGGTTGGGGATATTTATTAGGAGATGAAGGTGCTGGTTATTGGTTAGGTCGAGAAGCAATTCGGCATAGTCTTTTTGCCCTTGAGTCCAGAAATATTCCTGAAGAGTTTTCTCTGACTCGAAGTGTTCTCAACGAGCTCCAAGTAGAAGATTGGGATGGCATAAAAGCCTTTGTGTATTCAAGTGAGAGATCCCAGATAGCTGCTCTCAGTAAAATCGTAGATCGTCTTGCAACTAAGGGTGATAAACACGCGATTGAGATTATGCATAAAGCTGCTGGACATTTGGCTTACCTTGTTCAGCGCGCAGATAAATCATTAGGTAATTCGCAACTTCCCATAACTTTTACTGGCGGGGTCTCACAATCGAAGGTGATTCTTGACGAGTTAGAGAAGATCTTTAAGAAGCGTCTGGTGGTATCGGAAGTGAATATCTCATTGAGAGCAGCAGAGTTAGCGCGGTAGACAAAGAGCTATTGGGGCAACCGATAGCGCTGACGGGGAATGGCTTGAATAAGTTGGTCTTCAATAAGGGTTTTTATGGCCTTTTCTACTTGAGATTCATCAGGCCAGAGTTTCTTAAGTGCATTCTCGGTTAATGACTCATTCTCACGTAAGGCTTGCACAATTGTTCCACGGCACTTGCGATCGGTACCATGCCAATCTTGAGATTTACGAATAAGTTCACTTTTTGGATAACCATTCTTGCGCCAGTTACATTGCGAAATAACAGGACAGAGTTCACACTTTGGATTAGCGGAAGTACATACGAGAGCACCTAATTCCATAGTTGCCGCCGACCAGATATGTGCATCCTTGTTTGGGATTAATGATTGACGTGAACTCTTTTCTTTTACTGTTGGTGTGGGCTTCGGATGTTCTTCACCATCTATCACGCGTACAAGCAAGCGCCTAATATTGACATCCATCACCAAGGCTGCTTCCTCAAAAGCAAAAGCCGCTATCGC
>RGZI01000016.1 GCA_010031635.1 Actinomycetota bacterium | reverse complement strand
CGCGCAAATGTCCGAGCACCTCTTTTGTAGATCTAGTCGGACTTTGATTTATCCGACCTCGATTTGCGCGACCATTATTTATTTCAATCTCCAGCAACTCTTCACGGTCGTCATTCATAACTTTTGCGCGAATGTATGCCCGCTCGCAACCCAAACGAATTAGCGGCGTATCTGAACCAGTTCTGTGGGAAGAAAGATAAGCCAAATAACCAATAGCCTCTGCAAAATTGGTTTTACCTTCACCATTACTACCGATAAAAGTAGTTACGCCGGGGTGCAAAACTAACTCAGCGTTCTTATAAGACCTGAAATCAGTTAAAGATAAAAAAGTTAAATGCACTGTTAGGAGGAGTACCGCATTGGCATAAGCAAGTAGCGGTAAGAAAAATCCGATTCGCCATCAGCACTAGATTTTCCGGAAAGTACTGCGGGCTTACTTCCGCCGGTAAATGCAATCTCTACATACGCAGAATTAACTGCGGCAAGTCCATCGAGAAGGAAGGTGGGATTAAATGCGATAGACAAAGCTTCCCCGTCAAATGCAATTTCCAGTTCTTCAGTCGCTTGTGCGTCGTCGCCAACTCCTGCCTCAAGGGTTAACGCTCCTGGATTAAAAGCCAAGCGAAGTGGAACAGTTTTGTCTGCCACCAATGCAACTCGTCGCACTGAATCAACAAAAGGCGCAACCTCTACTACCGCTGTTGCGCTGCGTTCTGAAGGAAGTAGGTGGCGGTATGGAGGGAAAGTTCCATCGAGCATTCTCGATGTCATGACTTTTCCTTCACTTGCAAAACCAATCAACCGCTCAGTAGCTGTTGCGGCAGCAAGAGCCACACTTACGCTTTTTGCACCGACCAAAGATTTCGCAGCCTCGTTTAAAGTGCGTGCACGAATTAACGCGGCGGCGCTTGCTCGTGGTGCATCCCAATTTAATTCTCGTACTGCTAAACGATATCTATCAGTTGCAGCCAAAATTAATTTGTTTTCTTCTATTTCAACATACACGCCGGTTAACACAGGTAGTGAGTCATCTTTACCTGCGGCGATTGCAACCTGTCCTACAGCTTCTGCAAATAAGTCACCGGACAATCTCCCGGTTTCACTTGGCAACTCTGGGAGATTTGGGTAATCACTCACGGACAGAGTTGGTAGGGCAAATTTCGCACTTCCAGAAATTACCGAAACTCTGTTTCCGTCTAATGAAAAAGTCACCGGTTTGTTTGGTAGCGCTCTCGCGATATCTGAAAGTAGTTTTCCAGAAACCAAAACCGTTCCTTCTTCTTTTACATCCGCAACAACTTCTGCTTTCCCTGAAGTTTCCAGGTCGTACCCTGAAAGATGAACTCCTTTTTTGTCGGCATTAATTAAAACGCCTAATAAAACCGGCATGATTGGTCGCGCAGATAAAGATCTGGAAACCCACATAACGCCATCAGCCAAAGCGTCGCGCTCTACAATAAATCTCATCGTTCTTAACTCCTCTTAGGTGAGGTGAATCCTCTCCCATTTTCACTAAATATCTCTAGTCGGTTGAATTACTTAATTCTGTTATTTTTACTTATAAGTTAATTAAAGGTAGTAGTAGTCATAGGCTGGTAGATATCTGTGGACAACTACCATTTCAGCAGGTTAAACCTGGAAAACTCCCTTTATTCTCTGTGGATAACCTTACCTCTCTTGTGGAAAAAGCCCGAGTTAACCACAGGAGTACCTAAAGCGAAAAGCTCCTTAAAAAGATCTCCACAGTAATAGGGCGAAATCACTCGTGAAAAGCGGTTTTATCCCCAGATATATCCCCAACTGTGGAACCCCCATTTAAGGAACGAAACGGATATATCAGACATCATTGATAGGTTAAGTTAGTTAAATTAATTTCCACTTCGCGCTTGGGTCCGGATCCGGTTGGTTAACTCCGTTACCTGGTTGTAAATCGACCTTCTCTCGGCCATCAACTGTCTAATTTTTCGATCAGCGTGCATCACAGTTGTGTGATCGCGACCGCCAAAAGTTTGTCCAATTTTAGGCAAAGACAAATCAGTTAACTCGCGGCAAAGGTACATCGCAACTTGCCGAGCATTTACTAAAGCACGAGAGCGCGAGGTGCCACAGAGATCATCAATAGTGAGACTGAAATAGGAGGAAGTTTGCGCCATGATTGTCGCCGCCGTGATCTCGGGTCCATGATCGTCAGGAATTAAATCCTTCAAAACAATTTCAGCTAGTGATAGATCTACACCTTGGCGATTCAAACTCGCAAAGGCGGTCACGCGAATTAATGCACCTTCTAGTTCGCGGATATTTGTTGAGATTTTACTAGCGATATATTCCAAAACATCATCTGGTGCATTTAAGCGATCCTGTGCTGCTTTTTTGCGCAAAATAGCGATCCGAGTTTCTAATTCGGGAGGTTGGATATCGGTAATCAAACCCCACTCGAATCGGGAGCGAAGGCGATCTTCCAAAGTCGCTAATTGTTTTGGGGGGCGATCACTAGAAATTACAATTTGTTTGTTAGCGTTATAAAGCGTATTAAAAGTATGAAAAAACTCTTCCTGTGTCCGCTCTTTATTTTCTAAGAATTGAATATCATCAACTAAAAGCAGATCCACATCGCGATAACGTTTTTGAAATACTGCGGCTTTATCATCGCGAATAGAGTTAATAAAATCATTTGTAAACTCTTCACTCGAAACATAACGAACACGTAATCCACTATAAAGTTCGCGGGCGTAGGCACCAATGGCGTGAAGTAAATGTGTTTTGCCAAGACCCGATTCACCATAAATAAATAATGGGTTGTACGCCTTGCCCGGGGCTTCGGCCACGGCGACTGCGGCGGCATGAGCAAAACGATTTGATGAGCCGATCACAAAAGTTTCAAAAATATAACGTGGATTTAATTGGTAAGGCTCTTTACTTAATAAAGGCTCGTTGCCACGGCCAGTGCCAGCTCTTTGCGGAGCGGCTTCTTCTTCAATAACTGGGGTGAGTTCAACTTCTGGTCGCTGGGCAACCTCGAGTGATTCATCAATTGTTACTGCTACGCGAACTTCACGACCAAGTTCATATGAAAGAGTTTCAGTAATAAGTAAACGCAATCTAGTTTCAAGAACATCTTTTGCAAATGCATTAGGCGCAGCTATAAGAATCGTCGTGCTGCCATTGCTATCAATCACACCCATTGGTCGGGTTAAACTTAAAAAGGCGCGATGCTGGGGTGCATCTTCAGCGATCTTTTTAATTGTGCCCGCCCAAAGAGCCGGCAGGTCCAGCGTTGCTTCAACTGAAAGGGAGTCAGTCACTAAAACCTCAATTTCTATACTTACCCACTGCTTTATCCACAAAGTTATCCACAAACTGTGAGGTAATCTTCAGCAATTGTCCGTTTTGTCGGAGTCATGCCACCCAATAAGTAGGGTAAACCCGCTAGCCTGTGGAGAAGGTTGGACGATAGCGAGTATTTACTGCAATGACAAATAGTTATCCACAACTCTAAACCTGACCTTTGGGGTTGTGGAGAGAGCTTTTGCAAAATCCAGAGTTTGACCGCACTCCCCGAAGGGCCGTACCTTTAGCCGCCTGAGCGAATAGCACGCTCTTACCCCAAAAGCGCTAGGAGCAATCAAGTGTCAAAACGTACTTTTCAGCCAAATAACCGTCGTCGCGCAAAGAAGCATGGTTTCCGCGCACGTATGGCAACTCGCGCAGGTCGCGCAGTCCTTTCAGCACGTCGCGCAAAAGGACGCTTGCGCATCTCTGCCTAATTGCAGCGATTTGCGAGCCAGACCCAGTCAAGCCAAGTAACTTAAGTAAATTTAAATAAAAGACAGTTACGAGATGCTCCCGGCGGCAAATAGGTTAAGAAAGAAAGCAGATTTCGCAATCGCACTTAGCGGAAGAAAAATAAATTCAAAATCTTTTCAACTATTTCTCCATAGAAGTTCGGAGAATGCTCCACCGAAAGCGGGGCTGATTGTGGCAAAGAGCGTAGGTAACTCTGTGGTTCGCCATCGTGTTGCGCGAAAATTGCGCCATGCCATTGCGCCACTACTTCCATTGTTACCAAATGGTTCGTTGTTGGTAGCGCGAGCTTTTCCGCAGAGCGCCGCAGAAATTTCGGCTACGCAATTAAGTAATGAATTTGAAGTTGCCTTGAAAAAGGTGTTGTCATGAGCCAGATTGCAAAATTTCCGATCGCCCTCATTAGGGGATACCAAAAGTGGGTTTCGCCATCAATGACCCCTCGGTGCAAGTACTACCCAACTTGTTCAAATTACGCGCTCTCTGCATTTCAAGAACGTGGATTAATTATTGGGATTGGGCTTACTGGTTGGCGGTTATTACGATGTAACCCTTGGTCTAAAGGTGGAATTGATTACTTTTCAGAAAGTTCAAGGGAACAGGGGCTAATTCGTGGGGATATTTAATCCGTTATACAACGCGGTTTCGTGGGTCATTATGTTTTTTCATGGCTTGCTTTCACCACTGTTCGGAACTGATAGCGGAGTAACTTGGGGCTTTGCAATTATTGGGCTTGTAATTTTGATCCGAATTTTATTAATTCCACTTTTCGTAAAACAAATTAAGAGCCAAAGAGCATTAACTGTTTTACAACCAGAGTTAAAAGAGTTGCAGAAAAAATATAAAGATGATCGGCAAAAACAATCTGAAGAGATGATGAAGCTTTACCAAAAACACGGCACAAATCCACTTGCTTCCTGTTTCCCAATTTTGGCCCAAGCCCCAATTTTCTTTGCCCTATTTGGCGTATTAAATGGAATTGGACAGGGTATCCCTCGTGGTGTGTTAACTGCCGCGGATGTTTCTAGTGCCGGTGCAGCAACAATTTTTGGCGCTCCAATTTCGCAGACCTTTTTAGGAAGCACCGAAAGTATGGTCAAAGTAGTTGCGATGATTATGATTATTTTGATGTCTGCGTCGACCTTCACGACACAAAGACAGTTAATGGTAAAAGGAATGCCGAAAAATACTGGTGCTCCAAACATGATGTTGCAACAACAAAAAATAATGTTGTATTTATTTCCAGTAATTTTTGCAATCTCTGGAGTTAACTTTCCCATTGGAGTTTTGTTGTATTGGTTAACCACAAATCTTTGGACAATGGGACAACAGTTTTATGTAATTAAAAGAAATCCAACTCCAGGATCTCCGGCATATGAAGAGTTGGAAGCGAAGCGGGCGTTAAAAAATGGGGTTAAAGCAACGGAGGATGAAGCTTCTGGCGATGTCGTGATTGAGGAGCCAAAAGGGCAACGGCAACAGCCAAAAAACGAGAAGAAAAAGAAGAAGCCAAAAAATCCAAAGAATCCCAAGAACTAGTACAAATTACTACAAATTTCACATATCACCCAAAATGGGTGGTTGGTTGAGCAGGAGGCAAAGATGGAAAAGACAAAGAAGTTAGAGAAATTAGAGCAGCCAGCGAAATTAGAGAAGAGTGAGATTTCACGTTTAGAGGAAGAGGGCGACCTCGCCGCAGATTACCTAGAGGTTTTGCTTGATATCGCGGACCTGCCTGGGGATATTGATATTGATGTTGAAAATGGCCGGGCAGCGCTGGCAATTGAAGGTGGCGAGCTGACCCATCTAATTGGGGAAGAGGGAGAGGTTCTTGAGGCACTTCAAGAGTTAACCCGAATGGCGGTTCAGCAAAATACTGGTGACCGCTCCCGATTAATGCTAGATATTGAAGGGTTCCGCGATAAGAAAAAGAGTGCGTTACGCACCCTTGCCCAAGAGCGGGCCGAAGAGGTTAAAAGCACCGGGGAGTCAATTACCTTGGCTCCGATGAATGCTTTTGAGCGCAAAGTCATCCATGACACCATCGGAGAATTGGGATTAGCGAGCGAATCCGAAGGCGAAGAGCCAAATCGCTGTGTTGTAATCCTGCCAGTTTCCTAAGAAAAACGGTAGGAGGAGGGCGCTTCGGTGGATGTTTCACGGGAAACCTTAACTCCGATATTTGGGGATCTTACTGATCAGGCAATTGAGTACAGCCAGATATTGGCAAGTACTGCCGTTGAGCGCGGGTTGATTGGACCGCGCGAAGTTGATCGGATCTGGGATCGGCACATCTTCAACTCGTTACCGTTGATTACTCTGATGCCCAATAGTGCGACAGTTATTGATATTGGAAGTGGGGCCGGACTTCCGGGGATTGTGCTCGGATTAGCTCGCCCAGATCTGCAGATAACTTTGTTGGAACCTTTGGAGCGTAGGGCCAACTTCCTTTTGGAGGCAATTACCCAACTTGGATTGATCAACCTTCAAGTTGTGCGTGGCCGAGCCGAAGAGCACAAACCGCGGTATCAAATAGTTACCGCTAGGGCGGTCGCCCCTTTGCCTAAGTTGCTGCAGATTAGTTGGCGGTTGATTGCACCAGGAGGAAAGTTGCTCGCTTTGAAGGGCGAAAGCGCAGAAAGTGAGTTAGCGGCCGCTCCGATCAGTCGATTTAACCCGAGCAAGGCAGAGGTAATTTTGGCCTCCTATCCACTATTGCCCGAGCAACCCCCAGTACGGGTGATTTCCATCGAAAAGGCTGGTTAACTCACCCTCGTGGATTCACGTGAAACAACTCAAAGTAAAAACGGTGGCGGGAAGAAAGTAGTTGGTACCCGGAGGTTGCGTGAGCCACTGCCCAAACCAAAAGCCACTCGAATTTTTACTGTCGCAAATCAAAAAGGCGGGGTTGGTAAGACAACGACTGCGGTAAATATTGCAGCAGCACTGGCGATGGGTGGATTGAAAGTTTTAGTTATTGATTTAGATCCGCAAGGTAATGCCGGCACCGCACTAGGTGCAGATCGAAGTGAAGAGGTAGCTGGTAGTTATGAAGTCTTAGTTGAAAACAAGACAATCGCTGGGTTAATGCAAAAAGCGCCCGGCTTCCCAGAACTTTATTGTTTACCAGCAAGTGTTAATTTAGCTGGAGCGGAAATAGATTTAGTTGCACTTGATCGTCGCGAGTCTCGATTGAAAGAAGCAATTTTAAATTTAACTACCACCAACAAATTTGATTACATAATTATTGATTGCCCACCAAGTCTTGGTTTGTTAACGATTAATGCATTAATTGCCGCCGATGAATTATTAATTCCAATTCAATGTGAGTATTACGCACTTGAAGGAGTTGCACAGTTACTAAATATTATTTCGCGGGTAACCGCCGGTGCTAATCCAACATTACATATTTCGGCAATTCTGTTAACTATGTTTGATGGAAGAACTCGATTAGCAAATGATGTTGCTGCAAGTGTGCGCGAACATTTTCCGCGTGAAGTATTGCAAAGTGTAATTCCGCGCGCTGTACGCGTTTCAGAAGCGCCCTCTTACGGACAAACAGTTATGACTTATGACATGGCATCACCTGGTGCGATCGCATACTTAAATGCTGCCCGCGAAATTTGCGAACGAGATAACCGACAGGAGCTAATTAAATGAGTGCACGTAAGGGTGGATTGGGCCGTGGACTCGGTGCATTAATTCCGACGAGTGAACCAGTGCAGTTAACAAAAAGTGTTGCAGGTGTTGAAGTAGAAGTTGCGAATTTAAAAGAAGTTTTAATTTCGCAAATTTCACCAAACCCAAGACAGCCGCGCACAGTATTTGATGAAGCGGCTTTAAACGAACTTGTTACTTCAATAAAAGAAGTTGGAATTTTGCAACCACCCGTTGTCCGAAATGTTGGCGGCGCAGGAAGTGGAAAATATGAATTAGTAATGGGTGAACGGCGTTTTCGGGCCGCAAAAGCAGCGGGGCTAACTCAAATTCCGGTAATCATTCGACAAACACCCGATGATCAACTTTTGCGAGAAGCATTATTAGAAAATATTCATCGTAGCCAATTAAATGCCCTAGAAGAGGCACTTCGAATCGGGCGTTCAAGGCCACACATCTCAAATACTTTACGGTTATTGCAACTTCCTCCAACTGTGCAACGTCGAGTTGCAGCGGGAGTTTTATCTGCAGGCCACGCGAGAGCTTTGCTATCGCTAGAAGGCGAAGCAGCGATGGAGAAGTTAGCTGCTCGAATAGTTGCAGAGGGATTAAGTGTTAGAGCAACTGAAGAAATTGTTTCGATGGGAAGCAAGGCAGCTAAACCTACAAAGAACAAAAAAGCTAAACCTCGGAATGTTGAATTAGAGGAGATTGCCAATCAACTTGGTGATCATCTTGACACTCGAGTTACAGTTGAAATGGGCAGCAGCAAGAGCAATGGAAAATTAATTATTGAGTTTGCATCTGGAGCGGACCTACAACGGATAATAAAAGAGATTAGGGGATAGCAATGGAAAATTTAACTCTTTCTTCACTTGGCATCCCACGCGTGCTAAATGCCGCAACCACATATACCCGTATCGGTGGATCACGAATGGCGCCAGAAGTATTAGCAGCGATGGTGCAGGGGGCGAGTGATTTTGTCGAGATTGAACAACTCCATAAAGTCGCCGGAGAACGGATTGCGCAATTAACTAAAAATGAAGCTGCTTATGTAACTCCAGGCTGTGCCGGAGCGATTGTTTTGTCGGTACTTGCAATTTTGGATCGAAATAAAAGTGCTACTAGAAATGAATTCATAATCGATCGCACTCACATGGTTGATTATGTGCAATCAATTGAATTTGCCGGTGGAGTAATCAAAGAGATTGGCGCAGAGGGTCATCGCTCCGATGCAGATTTAGTAGACGCTTTTAATGAAAATACTGCTGGAATCTTTTTTGTACCAGGTTTAAACCGACCACCTGGAGCGCTGTCGATTGAACGAACTGTTGAAATCGCTAAACAACATAATATTCCAGTCATTGTTGATGCTGCCGCGCAGATACCTCCAGTCAGTAATCTTTGGCATTTCACCAGAGATGCGGGAGCGGATGTAGTTTTGTTTAGTGGCGGTAAAGGTTTGCGTGGTCCACAGACAACTGGCTTAATTTTAGGAAAAGCTGAGTTAATAAATGCTGCTGCTAAATTTGCCGCGCCAAATACCACCAAAGCCAGATCATTAAAAGTTGGTAAAGAAGAAATTTTTGCAATCTTAAAAGCTGTTGAAATGTATGTGAGCGCTGATCATGAAGCGCAAGCTAAGGCGTGGAATGCAATTTGCGATCAATGGGTTTCTGACTTTGCGGTGATTAAGGGATTTAAGCCAGTAAAAATGGAATTAAATGAGGCGGGCCAACCACTTCCTCGCGTCAAGATTGAAATAGATCAGAAAATCTTTGGAACAAGTGCGCGTGAGTTGGCTCTGAAGTTGTGGGAATCAGATCCTCGGATCGCCGTTGATCACCGAGACGACAACCAAGAAATATTTTTAACTCCGGAATTACTAAATTCGACTGAAATTGCTGTTGTAACTGCGCGAGTTATTGAGTTAGCGAGCAGTTAATTTAGGTGTTTCATTTGATCGACGGTCGATCTCTTCTTTTACGACACCTGCAAGTGCTTTCACGCCTTGGCGGATTCGTTCCGGAGTTGGATGGCAATATGAAAGACGCATCTGCCAACTTCCAAAGCCGTCCGCGTAAAAAGCGGTTCCAGGCACATAAGCAACTTTTGCAGCAATGGCGCGGGGGACTAATACTTTGGTATCAATTTCGGGCGGCAATGTAACCCAAACATAGAAACCACCTTTTGGGCGGGTCCATGTAGCCGATGCTGGAAAGAATTCATCTAAGGATTCCAACATCGCATCACGGCGATCTCGGTATAAATCACAAAAAGATGCGATCTGATCTCGCCATGGTTCGTTGGCCAAATAACCAGAGATTGTGAGTTGTGCAAAATTTGATGGACATAAAACCGAGGATTCATTTGCGATTACTAATTTCTCTTTTACAGCTTGCGGAACTAATGCCCAACCGACACGAAGTCCCGGCGCGATTGTTTTAGAAAAAGAGCCTAAATAAATTACATTCTCGGAATCTTCGGCGCGCATCGCATTTGGAGTTGGACCATCAAAACCAAGTAGGCCATAAGGATTATCTTCAACGACAAAAATTTCGGCCTCGCGGCAAATTTCAAGAATTTCAGTTCTGCGTGAAGCCGGCATCGTTACACCAGATGGATTTTGGAAATTTGGTATTAAATAAATAAATTTAATTTTACGTTTTGCTTCACGAACAGTTTTAATCGCATCGCGCAGTGCCTCTGGAATCAAACCTTTATCATCCATAGCAATGTGAACAATACTTGCTTGGTATTGCGCAAAAACTCCGAGTGCACCGACATAAGATGGGGCTTCGGCCAGGATTACATCACCTGGGTCGATAAAAATTCGAGTGATTAGATCTAGTGCTTGCTGTGATCCGGTTGTAACAACAATGTCATCACCTTTTGCACGAATTCCTTCAAGAGCCATGATTTCGCAAATTTGTTCGCGCAACTTTGGATGGCCTTGTCCGCTGCCATACTGCAAAGCCTCTGCACCATTTTCTAAAACTAACTTTTGAACCACACTTGCCATAACATCCATTGGAAGAGCAGAGAGATTAGGCATTCCTCCAGCAAGTGAAACGATTTCAGGCCTAGATGCCACTGCAAAGAGTGAGCGAATTTCACTTGGTAACATTAGGGCGGCGCGCGAGGCGTAACGGGCGGTTAATTTTTCCTCGTTTTTCGGAATTATTGAACTCAAACCACTCGCCCCCTTCAATTAATTGTGAGGAGTAATCATCTCACAGAGATTGCAACTGGTGAATTTGGGTATCACTTGCGCAGGCCAGCGCGCTTCAAATCTTCAATTCGCAAAGTTCCGGTAAGTGCATCTTCTTCGGCAGCTAAATAGAGTCGTTGTACCGCCACAACCAAGGCTTCGGCTAGGGATTGCCTAAACGAGGACCTTGCCAATCTCTGTGCATCGCCCTCATTGCTTAAATATCCCAAATCAATTCGCACCGAAGGCGCCTTTGTTAAACGCAAAATCTCCCAGCTCTTTCCATGAGTGCGGCAATTTAGTAAATCGGTACGTGCACAAATTTCTCGTTGCGCTAAAAGGGCAAAACGTTCACCAACAACAGAATGAATTTCATGTGTGGCATTTCCATAGTAGTAAGAAGCAATGCCGTGTGCATTTGTAGATGAACTGTTGTCTAAGTGCAATGAGATAAGCAAGTCACAATTAACTTTATTTGCAAAATTAATCCGATCTATCTCACTTGGATTATTATCTTTTCCTCTGGTCATAAAAACTGTCACACCAAGTGCGCTTAATCTTCCTTCTAATCTTTTTGCCACGTCATAAGTTATCTGTGCTTCATTTAAACCAAATGCCTCTGCGCCAAGAAGATTCCCGCCGAAACTTGCATCAATAGCAATTATTTTCCCCGCTAAAGCCGGACCGCGTTGGTGGATCAAATATGTATCGCGCAAAGAACTAGCAAGACCGCCCCGAACAGTTCCGGTCAATCTAATAAGTGCAGTAAAAGTTGCCGGACCACAAACCCCATCGGCTGGGAGACCAACTGATTTTTGAAATTCGAGTACAGCACCTTCAGTTAAGGTCCCATAAATTCCATCTACCCGACCGGAAGAAAAGCCCATTTCATTTAATCGGTTTTGCAATGTCGCAATATCATCCCCGCGAATCAATGCACCGGGAATAAATGAGAGATTGCGATCTCCGAGCCGCCACCTAGCCTCTTCGAGGGCAAGATATATATCTCGGGTTAATTTTCCGGTGGCAGTTAATCCACGACTTTGTTGAAATGCTCGCAAAGCCTCAACAACTTCTTTGGTAAAGGTAACTTCTGCGGAATTTAATAAGCCAAGGCGCGATAAAGAGGTAATTGTTTCAGTGACAATTGCACTCGCATCTCCAACTCTGGCTAATTCTTCCACGAGTTAAATAAAGCCTTCGAGTTCCTTCATGATTGCAGGCTTTGGTCGTGCTCCGACAATGGTTTTTACGATTTCGCCATTAACAAAGAGGTTCATCGTGGGGATAGATGTGATGCCATATTTGATGGCAATGGCTGATTCTTCATCGGTATTCAATTTAACGATCTTAATTTTGCCATTTTGCTCAGCGGCAATCTCTTCCAAAATTGGTCCTACTGCACGGCATGGCCCACACCATTCCGCCCAAAAATCTACAAGTACTGGTGTTGTGCTTTTCAGAACTTCAGCATCAAAGTTTGCTGTCGTTACTGGTGTTGTTGCTCCCATTAGCTTCTCTCTCTATTTGATTTAACTTATGTTAAAAACTTTAGTGCCCAGATAAGAATCTTTCAGCATCTAACGCTGCCGCACATCCAGAACCGGCCGCGGTAATTGCTTGCCGGTAAGTGTGGTCGACCAGATCCCCACAAGCAAAAACGCCGGCAAGATTTGTTTGAGTGCTGCCGTTACCTACCTCTACATATCCCTCACCATCAAGGGTGACCTGTCCTTTAACAAGTTCACTACGTGGATCATGACCAATTGCCACAAAAAGTCCCGTGACAGCTAGAACACTCAACTCCCCAGAAATAGTATTTCGGATAGAAAGCCCGTTTACTTTATCTTCACCGAGCACATCAACTACTTCGCTGTTCCAGAGAAATTCAATTTTAGGATTTGCATGAGCGCGCTCAGCCATAATTTTTGATGCTTTGAGGCTATCGCGGCGATGAACCAAAGTTACCTTGTCAGCAAACTTAGTTAAAAAGTTTGCCTCTTCCATAGCTGAATCTCCACCACCTACTACTGCGATATTTTGGTTGCGGAAGAAAAAACCATCGCAAGTTGCGCACCAAGAAACACCACGTCCTGATAAGCGTTTTTCATTTGTTAAGCCGATCTCACGATAAGCCGAACCCATCGCCAAAATTACTGCCCTAGCTTCAACTTTGCGGCCGGTGCCATCTATTAAAACTTTAACTGAAGATTTCAAATCCATTTCAACAATGTCATCTGTAATTAATTCAGCCTCAAAACGTAATGCTTGTTTTCGCATGGCATCCATCAGATCTGGTCCCATAATGCCTTCGGCAAAACCTGGAAAGTTTTCAACCTCAGTCGTGTTCATCAGTGCACCGCCGGCGGTGACAGAGCCTTCATAAATCAATGGGCTTAATTGCGCGCGCGCTGCATAAATGGCTGCCGTATACCCGGCCGGACCTGAACCCACAATTACTAATTCTCGCAAATTAATCGCATCGCTTTCTCTACTCAAGATAACGCTAATCCTATTCTGGAATATTCCAATTACTCGGATTATTCCTACTTTCGCCCTAAGCGCCTAATTATTTGCACTTTGAGCGAATTAATCTCATCTACTTTGAAAAGAGAACCAAATATCAAGTACAAAGCCCCCATCACCGATCCGGCAATTGCTAAATTAAATCCAACCACGATTAATTCTGTACTAAATTTTTGCTCAATTACAAAATATAAGGCGAATGCAGGTGCGCCAGCTAAAAGCGCAATAAAAGTTAAGCGAAGGTGGGATTTCAATAATGAGGCGTAATGAAAAGAACCTACTTTCCCCCCAAGTGACTTTAAAGTTATTGCCGTTCCGAGCAAGTTTCCTAGGCCAAGGGCCACTGCAAGACCAACTGTTACCCATTTAAGTGGAAGTACCGCACCAGAAATTAAGCAGAGCAGTATTGCCAGAGCGACGCTTGCTAAATTAATTAATACCGGTGTGCGGGTATCTTCAAAAGCATAGAAACCTCGTAATAAAAGCAATTGCGCGCTGTATGGAACTAAGCCGAGTGAAAAGCCTGCTAAAACTAATCCGATTTGGGCTGAGTCAGCACGACTGCTTCCCGAAAAAAGTAAGGTTGCTATTGGGGTGGCAAAAAATAAAAATGCAATTGCACTCGGAACCGTTGCTACAGCGACATGGGTTAGCGATTTCTCTAATTCATTTCGCACTTTATCTTTCTCATTATTTGCAGCAAGACGAGAGATGCGCGGGAGCAATGCGGTAATTACTGAAACGGTAATTATTGAGTGAGGAAGGATAAATACAAAATAGGCATAGCTATATGGAGTAAATCCGACTCCAGTAGTAATTCCAGCAATTTTTGCAGCGGCCGAAGTTGCAGTTGCCACATTCACAACTACTAAGTATCCAATTTGATTAATAAAAACAAAAAGTAAAGTCCAAGCACCTAATTTGAATGATTTATTTAGATTTGAATCTTTCCAATCAAAGCGAGGGCGAAGATTTAGACCTGATTTTGCAATCACCGGGAAAAGCAAAGCAGCTTGAATCACAAATCCCAATGAAGTACCTAGGCCGAGCAATGCAACTTGGGCTGGTGTAATTGTTTCGGCGGTCACATCAGGGGCGACAGCTAAGAAAATAATCAATATTGCGATGACGACCAAGTTGTTAGCAACAGGTGCCCACATCATGGGTCCAAATTTGCCTCTTGCGTTTCCAACTTGGCTCCACATTACAAAAATTCCCATCATGAGAATTTGAGGTAAGCAGTAACGCATAAAAGTAACCGTTAATGAGAATTCAGTTTCGATTCCTTGATTAGTAAATTTGGGAGCGTAAATTCGAACCAGTAGAGGTGAAAAAATAATTGAAAACGCTGTAATAGCAGCCAAAATTACCGTCACAATTGTTAATAAACGCGAAGTGAAAGCTGCTCCGCCATCGGAATCATCTTTCATCGCTCGAACAAGTTGAGGTACAAAGACTGAATTTAGTGCGCCACCTGCCAATAAAATGTAAAGGATCGTAGGGAGCGTATTTGCAACGTTAAAAGTGTCAGCGAAAATTGAAGTACCAAGTGCGGCAACCAGTAATAAATTTCGAATCAATCCAGTAAGCCGCGAAACTAGGGTGCCAGCGGCCATAACTGCAGAAGATCTGACGAAATCAGGTTCATTACTCATTTTTCACCTGAACCGTTTCTTGCCTTGCGAAGCCTGCGAAATATTCGCGTACCTGCCGCACCTATTAGTAGTAAACCGGCGATTGCCATAACCCATCCAACAATTGGACTGATTACCGCAATAGTGACAGCAAGTGTGGAGATCTCTTGGTATTTGTGTCCACGCAATGTTTCAAGTTGGGCGTGTAGTTCAACTTTGCCACTTGCAATAGCGGTGACTGGCACTAAAACTTGAGTTCGCGAATTAGGCTCTAGGTAAAGAGAACGATCTGCAATTGAAAGTATGCGGGAATTACTTGCTCTTAATGTAAGGATAACTTCTGCAGGTGAATCGAAATCGTTTACTACCGTAATTGGCAATTTTTCTGCACGTGAGGTTAGGGTGTACCGACCAGGAAGTACTCGAAGATTGTCAGCGATTCGATTAACTGACCCCGTAAATGAAACTGCTAAATATTGCGAGGATTTCTGATCAAGTGCAGGGTTTAAGAGTGAGTTTAATCTAATAGCTGTTTCACTAATGATTGGATCGCTACTGGCTTCTGAGATTAACGCTAACTCTTTTCGTAAACTTCTGAATTCTGCGATATTCGTCGCACTTAATTCTTGTGGAGTCTCACTCCAATTAGGAGGTGCTCCGGCTGTCACTGCTCTATCGAGTGCGCGTGCTAGACGCACTGAACTGACACTTTGTAATTGCGAAAATTCAACATCGGAGAATTTCTTTCGTGTTGCGATTTTTGGAGAGCCATATGGAAGCGAGTAAACAGGATCATCACCAATCGCATACTTTAAATCAACAAGAAATTGAGTCGCGATTTCTTGGCCAGCACCCTTAACTTTTGGTAATACTGTATATCCATCACTCATGTCGATTATTTCTTCAACTAAAGATGGATCAATAAGCCAAGTACGGTTCTTTATGCTTGGAATGAGGACCTTAGCTAGTTTGCCGCCAAGAGTTAAATCTTCAATCAGTGAGTCATCCAGAAACTTGCCACTCATTTCGCGATGAGTAGGTCCAGTGACAATGATTAGCGATTCGTTACTTACTGCACTTCCACTTGGAGTCGGGGTTAAAAAGAGGAATCCGATTGACCCAATAGTTAGTGTCAAGAGAACCGGAAAGTATTTCATGGCTTGCGAAGATCTCCGGAGCGCGCAATTAGTTTGCGCTCATCTGGGTATGCAAGGCGCGTGGCGATTTCATCAAGTGGGAACCAATCAACGACATCAACTTCGCTAATTTGTGGAGCAAGATTCCCACTAACCTCAGAAAAGAGAAAGTGATGGACAGTTTTATGAATACGTTTTCCATCTGCCATAAACCAAAAATCAATTACACCCAGAGATCGCGTAATTTTGCTAACAATTCCGGTCTCTTCTTCAACCTCTCGCAAACCGCGTTTGTCATGCCGGCCAATCAATAAACCGCGCTCGCCGCTCAAATCAACAACTAGACCGCCAGCGCTAATCTCTTCAACCCGACGCGAACTGCTTGAGTTTTTATTTTTGTCTGACTTGGCTGATTTTTTCGGTGAAGATTTCTTCGCTTTAACCTCACCAGGCTTAGCTACAGGAGTTTTATTTTCGCCTTTTTTCACACCCGTTTTAACCGGCCCAGGCTTGGGAGTGGGATGGGGTTTCGGTGCGCGCGGAGCAGGAATTGGCGAGGAAGGTAGCGATTTTTTCGCCGCTAGCCCGTCCTCACCCGAGGTTCGGGACATACCCCTAGCCTACCCGCGTACCCTTCAACCCATGTCAAATGATCCGCACTCTTCGGCTTAGGGCGCGAAAAAAATTCGGCAGGGGATTTAGATTTCACTACAGATGCGCTTCCTGAAGTAACAAAAGAATTATTAAGTGGTTGGGCTGACTCTGTGTGGAGTACGGGAATTGAATACGGAACTGTTGCAGCGCAAAAAAATGGTTTAAGTATCGAAATCACAACTTATCGCAGCGAAAGTTACGACACAGATAGTCGCAAGCCTGATGTGCAGTACGGAGATTCTCTTGAGGGTGATTTAAGTAGAAGAGATTTTACGGTTGATGCGTGCGGCCCGGTTCGCTGCACAACTTGGTTTTGCGATTGCACCTGAAGTTCGTACTGCAATTACTGAGATGTCAGCAAGGCTGCAAATTATTTCATCAGAAAGAATTAGAGATGAGTTTGTTAAAACTTTGATGTCAGTAAATCCACGACTTGGATTGACTGTGATGGTAGAAACTGGGCTAGCCGCACAATTTTTACCAGAACTACCGGCATTGCAACTTGAGATAGATGAACATCATCGACATAAAGATGTGTATGAACATTCACTCATTGTTCTTGAGCAAGCAATTGATCAAGAAGAGCGAATTGGTGGGCCTAATTTAATTTTGCGCTTAGCTGCACTTTTACATGACATTGGGAAACCTAAAACGCGGGCGTTAATACCTGGCGGTGGAGTTTCATTTCACCATCATGAGGTTGTTGGATCACATATGGCAAATAAACGATTGCGCGCACTTAAGTTTGACCGGGAAACAATCAATGATGTTTCTAAATTAGTTGAATTACATCTGAGATTTCACGGTTATGGTGAAGGAGAATGGACTGATAGCGCGGTTCGTCGATTTGTAAGAGATGCGGATGATTTACTGCTCCACTTACATCTATTAACACGTGCTGATTGCACAACACGCAATATAAAAAAAGCACAGTTACTTGCCACAACATACGATCAATTAGAGGCGCGCATTGCGCAACTTCTTGAAGAGGAGGAGTTGGGCAAAATTCGACCTGATCTTGATGGTAATGAAATTATGGAGATTTTAAATTTAAAGCCATCTCGTAAAGTTGGTGACGCTTACGAATACTTGCTCGAATTGAGAATGGAACATGGCCCACTGGGACATGAGCGCGCCATAAACGAACTTAATAAATGGTGGAAAGAGAACAGCTAGACCAGCAAATAAAATCAAAGGGATTTTATTGAGTCTTTAAACCAATTTTTACGGAGTGCAAGAGCAGCCCCTAGATATAAAGTTGTAATAATCAAAGGAAGCGTAATTCCGAGGCCGGTTTTTGGCATGACCGTTGCGGCGATTAACGATCCGGAAACAATTGCTGCATTAACAACTACATCGTAAACGGCAAAGACTCTTCCGCGATAATCATCGGAAATCTTTTCTTGAACTAATGCATCATTAGTGACTTTAACTCCTTGACCACCAAATCCGCTTACAAAGCCCATTGCGATCATGGCTATTTCACTTTGTGAAAAAACAAAAATCATTGGACCAAAACTTGCGATCATCATTGCTATGCGCATCCACCTATGCCGACCAAAACGTCTTACTGCTACAGGACTAATAACAGCACCTAACATAATTCCAACTCCAGCAATAGTAATTGCTCTAGCAAAACCACTTAGCCCAGCATCGGGGTCACTCGGGCTATGAAATGCATTGCGTTCTAGAATTAGCGCCATCAAAGTTAGTGCAGTTAATCCACCTCTTTGTATAGCGACTGCCAAAATGCCAATCCCACTATCTTTATTACCTTTTAAGTAAACAAACCCTTCACGCATCTGTGAAAAGCCATCTTTCCAATCTTTATTAGCGGCACTAATTTCACCTTTAGTTGGGCCAAGTTCATCTTTTCGAAGCCGAAGCGAAAAAAGAGCTGAAATAAAATAGCCAAGTGCGCCAAATAGTACCAAAGCCGCATCTACTTGATCAGCCCCATTTTGGGATTCCAAGATATTTCTTAGGCCAATTCCAATCCCACCACCTAAAACAATTGCGACAGTACCTCCAGTAACAGTTAAGGCGTTAGCAGCAACAAGAATTTCGCGAGTAACAACGCGTGGCAAACTGGCAGATAATCCAGCAAGTATCAACCGATTTATTCCAAATGAAATTAAAACTATTAGAGTTAATTCAAAACCAGTTGCATTTAATAATATTGCGGCGGCGACGAGCAATAAAGTTATTGTGCGCGCAAGGTTTGCGAAAAACAAAATTTGCCGGCGTGAATACTTGTCTAGGATTGTTCCAACAAATGGACCTATTAATGAGTAAGGAAGCAATACGGTGGTAAACGCAATTGCGGCAGCGGTGGCACTTGCCTGTCGTTCAGGTGAAAAAAGTACATAAGATGCCAACGCACTTTGGTATAGGCCATCGGTTAATTGCGCACTCCAGCGGATTGCTATTAATCGCCATAACCGATTTTCACTTAGCAACCGGTGAGCTCTTGGCATGGGTGTAAGCCTAGAGTGTACTGGGGTTAGGCTGCTATTAGAATTACTTTTATGTGGTCTAAACGCGGCAGTATCGATTACGCGCTATCAAAGCGGGCAACGTTAAATGCACTCTTTAAGGGTTCATCACACGCATCAGATGCTTGCGATGCTGATCCATATTTATTGCGTGCAGCAAAATTTCATGGGGAACCATCTGGTCGTAAATGTCCAATCTGCCGCAGTAAAGAGTTGATGGAAGTTCGTTACACATTTGGAGATCAACTCGGACAATACTCAGGTCGAATTAAATCAACGGATGAATTAATAGAAATGCAAAATGAGTTTGGTCAATTTAGAGTTTATGTAGTTGAAGTTTGTCGAAACTGTCATTGGAATCATTTACATCTCTCCTATTTATTAGGAGATGGCGAGGAGCGGAAAGCGCCACGAAAGGTGCGCACCTTGGAGGATGAGGATTGGGTCAGTTAATCGCTAATCTGGGCGCATGAGCAAAGAGCAGGTGCCGGCAAGGGGTAAAGCAAGCCCAAAAAAACGGCGCAGGCGCAATCGGGTTTCAGCAAAAAGGATTTTGCTGCGCTGGATTATGGTTTTTGGGGGTCTTGGTTTTGTTGCTGTTAGTGCGCTGATTGTTTATTCATACTTCACCATTTCAATTCCAGATCCAAACGCATATGTAACAAGCCAAGCCACAATTTTGCAGTACGACGACGGCAGTGAGATCGGAAGATTGGGCGCACAAAACCGCACCAGCGTGCCATTGGCAAAGATTCCAATCGAATTACGTCACGCTGTACTTGCCGCCGAAGACCGAAAGTTTTATACAAACCATGCAATCAGCCCGACCGGAATCTTGCGGGCATTTTATTTAATGGCTCGAGGCGGAGCGATTCAAGGTGGATCCACTATCACTCAACAATATGCAAAAACTGCTTTTCTATCTCGCGAGCAGACAATTAAGCGAAAACTAAAAGAGTTGATTATTGCCATTAAATTAGAAAATCAGTTGAGTAAAGATGAAATTTTAGAGTCTTACCTAAATACCATCTACTTTGGTCGCGGAGCTTATGGTGTGCAAACTGCAGCACAACAGTATTTTGGTTTAGATGTCGACCAATTATCAATTAGACAATGTGCAGTACTTGCCTCTGTATTGCGCTCGCCAGGTTATTACGACCCAGGTTTACGTGATGGAAACCTGGAAAGATTAACTGCGCGCTATAACTACACAATAAGTGCGATGGTTGCTGCCGATTGGGCTGATAAAAAGTATTTAACAATGAAAAAACTTCCAGCAATTAAACCAAGGTTATCTTCTGGAATATTGGCCGGGCCAAAGGGTTATTTAGTTGCTGCAATTCAGGCTGAATTAAATAAACTTGGATTTCCAGATGAGAAGTTAATGATCGGTGGATTGGTAGTTAAAACAACACTTAATAGACAAGCCCAGATTGCTGCAGTCAATGCGGTTGACACTCTTGGACCTAAAACTGGACCAGCAAATTTGCATATTGGGTTGGCCTCGGTTCGACCAGGCACTGGTGCAATAGTTGCAATGTACGGAGGGCCTGATTACTTAAAGCGCCAATTAAATAATGCAACTCAAGGTATTGCTCAGGCGGGCTCTACTTTTAAACCATTTGCATTAATTGCCGCGTTGGAAAAGGGAGTTTCGTTAAGCAGTATGTGGAATGGGGATTCACCGCAAACATTTGATGATGCTGGAAAACCTTATGAAGTAGGAAATTTTGCTTTGAAATCTTTTGGTGATATTTCTTTGTTGAAAGCAACAGCAAGTTCAGTAAATACCGTTTATGTACCACTTGGAATTTATGTGGGCCCAGATAATGTTGTCGATGCCGCCAGGCGAGCAGGCATTCCAAAATCAGTGGAGATGGTGGCCACTCCTTCAGTTGTATTAGGTGTAGCAAGTCCAAGAGTTATCGATGTTGCCGCAGCATTTGCAACATTTGCGTCACAAGGTGTTTATGCAAAACCTTATTTAGTGCAAGAGGTAAGTGGCAGAAACAAAGGCTTGTTGTATCAAGCAACTCCTACAGGGCAAGAGGTCTTCGCAAAAGATGTTATGGCTGATTTAACTTACGCATTACAAGAAGTTGTCCGAACCGGTTCTGGTTTTGCTGCTCAAAAACTTGGCCGGCCTTCCGCGGGTAAAACTGGTACTAGTCAAGAGAATGCTTCTGCTTGGTATAGCGGATTTACTCCACAACTTGCCACCTCGGTTGGTTTTTACCGCGATGACGCTACGGAGAGTTTGCGCGGAACCGGTGGCATGAAAACTGTGACTGGCGGATCGTTTCCGGCCCGGATTTGGACTTCTTATATGAAAGGCGCCTTAAAGGGTGAACCTATTTTAGATTTTCCAGAACCGGCATATATTGGTGGGCAAGAATCAACGCGGGTGCCAATCTCAGGTGAGGTAATTCCAACTCCAGCGCCAACACCAGCGGTACCACTTCCTATTGCTACACCTAAAAATTAATCAAAAACCACTTGATCAAATGTGGTTGCAGTAAAGCGCACTTCGACATCTATCACACTACCAATTTCTGGAGCAGCTTTACCTTTCAAAGTTAACAAAGAAACGTGCATGTGTGGTGCTTCAGCAAACTCTAACTTTTTACCATTCCAAGTAAATGGACTTGGATTCCAGCCAAATGAATTTAAAAAAGATTTAGTCAACGTTTTAGCCTGTGAAATGAAATCTCGCTTTGGTGTCGCAACCTCCAAGCCAATACCGTTAGATGTGCCGCCACTAACAACCAACAACCACCCACGACCAATTCGGTACTGTCGATAACCCACGCGAGTGGGGCTCTGGATCGCATGAAGATCTAAAAGTTGAGCTTTTACTTTGAGGGCGCCACGATCTCCAAGCCATAAGTCGGTGCCAATTCGAACTTTCCAATTAATCTGTGGCCAATTTTTCTTTAAATTTATTAAGTCATTTTCAGAGATGTGTGAAACCCAAACCGAATTATTAAACTCAGTTGTATCTATCTCTCGTTCCACTATTAATCGCAAATTCTTGTCAATCCATTCGGATGCAGAACTCTTTTGATCTATCGGTAAGTGGATTGCGATTCCTTCACACTTTCCTGATTTACTATATTTATCAAGAGCATTTCCTAACTCAGATACCAAAAAACCATGTCGGTGAATCGGTGACAAAAGTTCAAGAACAAACTTTTTTGGCATTTTGGCTGAAAAAATCGAAGAGTGCGGTGAAATTGTGTGTATAACTTTTTCACTATCGCTATGTGCACTTGGAGAAAGTAAAAGAATCTCACCAGGAAATACAGATTGCACCTCTTGCGCTTCAGCTATTGTGGCAACGGCAACAACCGCGAGATTCATATTTTTTGCTTCTTGGGCTAATACCTTTTTCCCGAAACCATAACCATTTCCCTTAATTACTGGGACTACTTGCGCCTCACTATTTGCCACTAGAGCCGTTAAATGAGTGCGCCATTTCTCAGCGGCAACATGCAGGGTTAAGGACATGGATGAATTCTCTCAGTTATTTTCGATTGAGGTAAGCCCGGAAGGCGCGATATAGCAATTTGTTAAGCGGCAGATCCCACTCCCCGATTAGTTCAGTGGCATAACCGCCGACTCCTACTTTAAATTGAATCAATCCGGCATGGGAGTCATTTTGATCAACTGTAGAAGTGATACCCCGTAGATCATAAATATCACAATGATTTTTGAGTGATTGTTGCATCATCGCCCATTGCAAAACATTGCTACCACGTGCTTCTCGGCCGTAAGCCGAAGAGGCACCATAGAGATACCAACTATGTTTATTGAGCGTCACCAAAATTGTTGCAGCGATAATTGTGTCATTCCATTTTGCTAAAAAGAGGGTGAAGTTGTTTTCATTATTTTTACGCATCGCATCCCACATTTTTTCAAAGTATGAAAGTGGTCGCGGAGTAAAATGATCACGGGTGGCGGTTTCTAAATAGACTTTATGGAATTTTGCTAAATCCGCGCGAGAACCTTCAATTACTTCAACATTTTCCTTTTCACCCTTTTTAATATTTCGACGCCAGAGTTGGTTAAAGCCTGCCAATACATCTGCTTCACCTTTCCCAGTCAAGGCCAGTTGGTAAATATATTTAGGTTGTCCGGCGGCAAAACCATTTACATCATCAACGCTGGGGTTAAAGCCATTACTTCTTAAAATATTTTCAATTTGATTTGTGCCGGAATTTATCCAACTAGGAGTGACTTGCTGTAAAGATTTTTTACTTTCATCCGCCAAAGCTTCTTTGATTGTTTCGCTATCCCAACGATTTTTTATCACCATTGGTCCAATGCGTAGTGCAAATCCATTTTGGGAGATTGCGTATTCCCGCAATAGCGGTATTGCCTGCTCTAGATATTTAGCGGCGAGCGCCGGGCCTTCGGGGATATAAAGAAAGTAGCGATTTAATTTTGGGATTTTTCGCGCAAGCACCAGCGCGGTTCCGATTAATTTTTCCGCTTCATAAAAACCAATTACCTTTGATCCCCACCCAGCTTTTACCTGCGCCCATGCCGGAGTTTGCAGAAATGAGGGGTCAATCTCATTGGCGGCCACTTCAGATTCCAGGAAAGCCTGTGCCTGTTCGGGGGTAATTTGGGCGATCTCCACAGGCCGAGCCTAGGGCTGGGGATGGGATTTCGGAGGGAGGGTGAGAACCGGTAGCCTTACCCACCTCATCTTCGGCAGCAGTGAAGAAGCCGTGAATTAGGTGAGACGCGCTAAACCTCCTGTCACAGAAATACTGTGACCGCTTAGTCCAAAGGAGTTGGTTATAAATGCGTCATTATGAACTGATGGTCATCCTTGACCCAGATCTAGAGGAAAAAACAGTCTCCCCAAGTCTCGAGACTTACCTCAAGATCATTAAAGATAGCGGTGGTCGTGTAGACCGTCTTGATATCTGGGGCCGACGTCGTATGTCATTTGAAATTGCGAAGAAGCCAGAAGGCATTTACGCAGTTGTTGATATGCATTGCGAACCAGCCGCAGTAAAAGAGTTAGACCGCCAACTAAATCTAAATGAAGCGGTACTCCGTACAAAAGTAATACGTCCCGAAAAATAATTTAGCGATACTTCCAAAAAACTAGAGACAGGAAAAAAGATGGCTGCTGGAGACACAGTTATCACGATCGTTGGCAATTTAGTTGATGATCCTGAGTTGCGCTTCACTCCTTCCGGAGCTGCGGTTGCAAAGTTTCGCATTGCATCTACTCCACGCTTTTTAGATAAGGCGACTAATGAGTGGAAAGATGGCGATTCTCTATTCCTTTCATGCAATGTTTGGCGTCAAGCAGCAGAGAATGTTGCTGAATCACTTACTCGCGGAATGCGGGTGATTGTGCAAGGTCGTTTAAAACAACGTTCATATGAAACAAAAGAGGGCGAGAAGCGAACTGTCTACGAGATTGAAGTAGATGAGGTTGGTCCGTCCCTTCGCAATGCATCGGCAAAAGTCACTAAAGCTGCTCGCACATCTGATGGCGGTCGCGCAAGCGCATCTGCTGCAACAGGTGGAATGAGCGACGATCCATGGGCTGCATCTTCAACAGATTCATGGGGAGCACCTGTTGGTGCTAGCGACGAACCACCGTTTTAATAATTTAATAACTAAATAAATCTATCCGACTACCTATTAATAAACATTAATAGCCATTCCCGCTTTCAAAAGAAGCGGGGCACCCCTAGGGAGCACCACAATGGGATCAAAAGAAAAGAAGCAAAAGAACAGCAAGAGCG
>RGZI01000150.1 GCA_010031635.1 Actinomycetota bacterium | reverse complement strand
TTGGCAGCAGACACTTTGTGAAACTCTTGGACTCAAAGGTCGCATCATTATTTCTAAGCATGGCATCAACGGCACGCTCGGTGGCGATATGGATGACCTCAAAAAATATGTCCACAAAACAAAGCTCTATCCTGGTTTCAAGAAGACAGAATTCAAATGGTCTGGCGGAACTGGCAATGACTTTCCACGACTTCAAGTGCGTGTGCGTGATGAGCTAGTTGCATTCGGAGATCCAAACATAATTGAAGTAGATGAGAACGGCGTTGTTGGCGGCGGAGTACATCTTCGCCCTGAAGAAGTAGATGCACTCGTCGCCGAGCGCGGTGATGACGTTGTTTTCTTCGATGGTCGCAATGCCTTCGAGGCGAAAATTGGAAAATTCACTAATGCAATTGTTCCAAATACTGAGTCATCTCGCGATTTCGTAGAAGAAATTGAAAGCGGAAAATATGACCACATCAAAGACAAGCCAGTAATTACTTATTGCACCGGTGGAATTCGTTGCGAGATTCTTTCATCCGTTATGAAGAAGCGTGGATTCAAAGAGGTTTATCAAATCAAAGGCGGCATCGTGCGTTACGGGAAAAAATTCGGCGATGACAGCTTATGGGAAGGCTCCCTCTTCACTTTCGATGATCGCCTCGCAATTGATTTCTCTCCTAAAGCCAAAGTTATTGGTGAGTGCGATAGTTGCAATGCACCCACAAAGCAGTTCTATAACTGCCGAACAGCCACATGTCATGAATTAGTTTTGCTATGCGACGAATGCGCCAAAGTATCTGATAACAAAACTTGTATTCATGATCAGGGTCGTAAATATGACCCTGAATTCATTGGCTAAATAATCATTTGATGTTGTTCGAACCACGCTCGAGCCAATTTTAAAACCTCTGGTTCACTCATTGCAGCAAGGTTTTCATCTAGCGCATCAACAATTTTGTGTGCAGTAACTGGGTGCTTTCGCTCCAAGTACTGAATCAAATGAAGCATCGAACTTGCTTTTGCATGACCATGGCCAATCAAGAGAATTTGAGATGCTCCTGCAATAGATGCTGCAATCTCCTCGTAGTAAACGATTGTTTGCGCGTCAACTTTCGAGCCCTTTGTCTTTTGATCTGTGCGGAAATGATGGTGATTTATTTTTTCGGGTGAAAAAATTCTCTCTGGTTTCTTTCCCTTTTCAATACCTGTTGCCCAAATTTTTGTCTCATCGTGTGTAATTGTCACAACCACAAATTTGTCGGAAATATCCATTGTTTGCATCTCCTTTATTGAAGTATTTTCACTGTACTCCGCGCTCAAACATGTGATTTCACTCAATTGAGATAATTTGCTTCATTAGTTCTCAACATCATTCTCGATAGACTTTCGTAATGCCGATCAGATGGAGTTTTCAACCGTTACACCATCGTTGGCTAGTTCTCGCCTCTTGGTTCATTGCAATCGCATTTGGGCTAGCAGGTGGAGCAAACCTCACTTCGCATCTTTCAACTTCACTCAATGTTCCGGGTAGTCAATCGGAGAAAGCAGATGTCATTCTTTCCACACATTTTGGAGAAAATAGCGAAGGAAACTTTACGATTCTCTATACGTTTGGCAATGCAAGTGTTTCTCAAATTGCGCAATACAAGAACGAAATCGAATTAGCTGCATCAGTAATTCCTACAGCAGTTGTAACGCAGCAAAAAGCCATCAGTGGAGTTCTTCTAGCAAGTATCACTACATCTTTTCCTTTGAATAAAGCAGCGCCATACACTCAAAAATTACGCGATGCGTTATCGGTGCAATTACCGGGTTCACTAGTTTCTGGCCCACCTGCTATCGATTATGACGTCTCCCCTATACTGGCTAAAGACTTACGGCGCGGAGAACTAGTAGCAATATTTCTGGGAATCGTGCTCCTTATTCTTCTCCTCGGTTTTTCATTTGTGGTTTTGATTCCATTTGTCT
>RGZI01000149.1 GCA_010031635.1 Actinomycetota bacterium | reverse complement strand
AATTGGCTTTCCGTTTTCTACAACAACTATCGCTCCGTGTGCGCGTTTATTTAGAAGACTCATTGCCTCGGCAATAGTTTGAGTTGGTGAAAGGGTTATTGGAGTATCAAAAAAAGTATGACGTGCTTTTACCCAAGCAATTACATCGTGAACAATTGCGTGTGGAATGTCTTGGGGAATTACTGAAATTCCCCCGCGGCGAGCAATTGTCTCTGCCATGCGCCGACCAGATATCGCAGTCATGTTTGCTACAACAATTGGAATTGTCGTCCCTGTTGAGTCACTGGAAGAAAGGTCAACTTCCATTCGACTAGCGATCGTTGAATGACTTGGAACCATAAAGACATCGTCATAGGTCAAGTCGAAAGAAGGTTCATTTAAGAAGCGCACGAGTGGAAAGCCTAGTCAGACAGAGCACACACGGCAACAACTTACGTAAAACCTCTCACTCCCCTAAGAAGTTGTGAACTCGGTCAACTCACAGGCGTTAATTATCACTATCCGACAAAGCGCACTTCTGTCTCCACGTACAAAACCCTGAAGCAAGTTGGGGGGTCGTTGGCATTGCTTTGAAGATTTTCAGGTTACAAAGAAAAACTCTAAAAGAGGACCAAGATTAAAAGTCTTCTAAGTTAGAAGGCAGTGTTCCCACATTGAGAAACTTTAAGTATTCATCTGTGATTTTTTCAGGTTCCCCTTTTGCCACTAATTTCCCTTGGTGCATCCAAATTACTTCACTGCAAAGAGCATTAAGAGACGCAATTGCATGAGAGACGATAATAATTGTTCTTGCTTCTTCGCACATTTGTCTCATTCTTTTAAATGATTTTTCTTTGAACGTCGCATCTCCAGCAGATAGTGCTTCATCTAATAAAAGGATGTCCGGCGTCATTGCTACTGCAACGCTAAATGCAACTCGGCTGTACATTCCTGATGAATATGTACGTATCGGCATGTCAATGAAATTTTCGGGCAAAGCAGCGAAATCAATAATCTCATCCGTCTTAGCTTCAATTTCTTGGCGAGTTAATCCTGCAGCAAGGCCTCCCAGAATAATATTGTCACGCCCAGATAAAGCAGGATTGAATCCAACTCCAAGAGCCAGCAGGGTGGAGATTTTGCCATTCACCATGATGCGTCCGTCGGTTGGAGGCAAAATTCCTGCAATTGACCGCATGAGTGTTGATTTTCCCGCGCCGTTCGCACCAACAATTCCTAAAACTGCCCCGTGAGGAATATCTAACGTTAGATGATTAACCGCTTCAACAGTGCGAGTCTTAACTTTTTCGCCTCGACTCGCACGCATTACTGCATTTTTTAAGGTTCTTTTCGTGTCTACGTTAATGGTGTACTTAATTGAGAGATCTTCTATTCTCACTGCAAGATCTATGGGCATCTCCACTTTTTTCTTAGATTCGGACCGCAAAATCGCGCTCCCTTGATATAAAGAGATACCCGCCGAAGAGCATCGCTAAAATTGCCCATACGACGCAGCCAATCGCTTGGGATGAAGTGGGCGGTGCTCCATTCACCCAAATATTGGATGTTGCAGACAGCGCTGGCCCAAGTGGATTCACGTACAAAATCATTTCATGCCAACCATGCAGCATGTCCGGTTTCCACAACACAGGCGACGCGTAAAGCCAGATTCTAGTTAAGTATGTAAGAAATTTTCCTGTATCTCTGAAATACACATTCATCGTTGCGAACATTAACGATAATCCAAAACTAGTAAAAATGAGGGCTAGAATTATGAAGGGAACCCAAAACAAATTCCAAGTAATAAAAGGTATCTGGGCATCTGGGAAAATAAATTTTCCGATAAAAATAACGACAAAGTAAACCGGAATTGTCGGTAAGAATTGCCAAAAGGCACGAATAATTGAAGAAAGTGGCAGTAAAGTTAATGGAAATGCTTGATTCAAAATCAATCGCCCACCAGAAATAATTGATTGCGCACCGTCATTAATGCAATTCTG
>RGZI01000148.1 GCA_010031635.1 Actinomycetota bacterium | reverse complement strand
ATTAAAACCTGGAATGACTGCAACTGCAACAGTTACAACTGGATCAGCAGCTGGGGTTGTAAAAGTTACAGCTTCTGCAATCAGGAGCGCTGGCAACCGTTCCATTGTTCGCGTGATAACAACTAAAGGTGGCAAGGAGAGCATCGAATCACGCCAAGTAACTATTGGATTAAAGGGCGATGGTGAAACTGAAGTTCAAGCTGGTCTAAAAGAGGGCGAGAAAGTTGCATTAAATGCAACGACTACAACATCCAGTAGCGGATTCCCAGGTGTTGGAGTTCCACAAGGATTTGGTGGATTAAGTGGAGCTGGCGGCGGCGGCTTTGGTGGCGGCGGACGTGGATAACGCACCAATTATTGATCTGCACGATGTTGTAAAACAGTATGGTTCCGGTGAATCAGCAATTTTTGCACTAGATGGAGTATCGCTTGCGATATACCCAGGTGAATATGTTGCGATCATGGGTGCATCTGGTTCTGGTAAATCAACATTAATGAATGTCATCGGTGCTTTAGATATTCCAAGTAGCGGTGACTATTATCTAGATGGAATAGATATGGCATCTCTTGATGAAAATCAGTTAGCCATAGTACGTGGGCGCAAAATTGGATTTATTTTCCAATCATTCAATTTGATTCCACGAACATCAGCTTTAGCTAATGTCGAACTTCCACTTGCCTACCAGGGCATTAAAATAAAAGAACGCCGTATGCGTGCGTTAAAAGCACTTGATTTAGTTGGGCTATCTGATCGATTAACCCATGAGCCAACTGAACTTTCCGGTGGTCAGCAACAACGCGTTGCCGTAGCACGTGCGCTAGTTACTAAACCAGCTCTCTTGCTTGCCGACGAACCAACCGGAGCTTTGGATTCAAAATCAACCGCTGATTTATTAGATCTATTTGATTTAGTTAATGCTGCTGGTCGCACGGTAGTTTTAATCACGCACGAAGCAGATGTAGCCGAACGTGCAAAGCGCACGATCCGAATGCGAGATGGAAAGATTATTGAAGATACAGCCATGGTGCTCGCATGAACTTTTTTGAAATGGTGCGCTTTGCAGTACGCGGTCTTGTAGCAAATAGATTACGTTCAGCTCTAACAACTTTGGGAATTTTAATTGGTGTTGGATCAGTAATTATTCTTGTTGCAGTTGGAAATGGTTCAAGTAAACAAATCCAAGACAACATCGCGAAGTTAGGTACAAATACAATTACGGTAATGCGAGGTGGCGGTGGATTTGGAGCACGAGCCCAATCAAGAAATACGCAAGGTAAGCCATTAACTGTTGGTGATGCCGTTCAACTGTCAGATAAAAAGAGTGCGCCAAATGTAAAACAAGCAGCACCAGTTTCAAATGCAACATCAGTATGTACAAATGGAAGTAGTTCAACGACCCCAGCCAGTTTTATTGGAACATGGCCATCTTATTTTGAGGCAAAAAATACTAAAGTTGTAAAAGGAACTTACTTTACAAATGATGACGTGACTGAAGGAAGACGAGTAGCAGTAATAGGTAAAACAACAGCAAGTGATTTATTCGGCGAAGAGAATCCAATTGGGAAAGTAATGCGTTGCGGTGGCATCCCATTTAGCATTGTTGGATTGACTGAAACAGCAGGATCAAATGGTTTTCTCGACGGTGATAGTTTAATTATTTCACCGATTACTGCGGTGCAGCGTGCACTAACTGGATATGGAAATATTTCTTCAATAGTTGTTCAAGCAAAATCAGCAAAAGTACAAGACCAAGCTCAAATTGAAATCGAAAGTATTTTGGATAAGAGTCATGGAATCTCTAATGTAAATAGCCGTGACTATCGATTGCTAAATCAAGCGAGTTTGCTTGCTACGACTACATCTACTACTAAAGTTTTTACAGTTCTTTTAGGCGCTGTTGCTGCAATTTCACTTCTTGTTGGCGGAATTGGAATTACTAACATCATGTTGGTTACCGTTGTTGAACGAACTCGTGAAATTGGAATTCGTAAAGCAATAGGTGCTCGCCGT
>RGZI01000147.1 GCA_010031635.1 Actinomycetota bacterium | reverse complement strand
TTCAGCCAGGAAAGCAGTTAGCCCCTACGAGCGAAAGGTCAACCAAAATGGCCCCTAAATCTGAATCCTCAAAAGCTGAGGTCAATAAATTTGAAACAAATCCAGTGACCGATAAAGCAAAAGCCGAACGTGGCAAAGCTTTAGATACCGCACTTGCTCAAATCGAAAGACAGTACGGAAAAGGCTCAGTCATGCGAATGGGTGATCGCCGTGGAGTTATCACTGAGGTAATCCCAACTGGCTCGATCGCACTTGATCTTGCACTTGGAATTGGTGGATTGCCACGTGGACGCGTAGTTGAAATTTACGGACCTGAATCGAGCGGTAAAACAACTGTCGCTTTACATGCAATTGCTAATGCCCAAAAAGCTGGCGGAATCGCTGCCTTCATCGATGCAGAGCATGCACTTGATCCAGAGTATGCAAAACGTCTTGGTGTAGATATCGACGCACTTCTAGTTTCGCAACCAGATACCGGTGAACAAGCACTTGAAATTATGGATATGTTAATTCGTTCTGGTGCAATCGATATTGTGGTTATTGACTCTGTGGCAGCGTTGGTACCTCGCGCTGAAATCGAAGGCGAGATGGGCGATTCACATGTGGGTCTGCAAGCACGTTTGATGTCACAAGCGCTTCGCAAAATCACCGGTGCACTACATACCTCAAATACAACTGCAATCTTTATTAACCAGCTACGTGAAAAGATTGGTGTCTTCTTTGGATCACCAGAAACCACTACTGGTGGAAAAGCACTTAAGTTTTACGCTTCAATCCGACTTGATGTTCGTCGTATTGAAACTCTTAAAGATGGCACAGAAGCAGTCGGAAACCGGACTCGCGTTAAGGTCGTCAAGAACAAGATGGCTCCACCATTTAAGCAAGCAGAGTTCGACATCATCTACGGAACTGGTATTTCACGTGAAGGATCACTTATCGATCTTGGCGTTGAATGTAACGTAGTTAAAAAATCTGGTGCTTGGTATACCTATGAAGGTGACCAACTTGGACAAGGTAAAGAAAACTCACGCACCTTCTTGCGTGACAATCCAGATCTTGCCAATGAGATTGAAAACAAGATCAAAGAGAATTACTCAATCGGAACAATTGATCCAGCGTTAGCTGCAGCGGTAGAAGAAGCAATCGCACCAGCGGACGTTGATTTCTAAAGAAGTAGATATGCAGATCGAAGCTGACCCCTATTCAGTCGCGACCAAGATTGCGCTAAACGCACTCTCACGTCGGGCAAAGAGTAGGGGTGAGCTATATGCAGTGTTGCTTAAGAAAAATACTGAACCAGATTTAATTGATCGAGTTTTAGATCGTCTTACCGAACATAAATTGATTGATGACCAAGCTTTTGCTAATGATTGGTCCCGTTCCCGTCACATTTACAAAGGTTTATCGCGCAATGTTCTGGCCCGTGAATTGCGCCAAAAAGGTGTTGGGGATATTGAGATTAGTGTCGCCTTAGAACAGATCGCACCTGAGAGTGAGAGAGCCGTTGCCACCGCTTTGGTAGAAAAAAAATTACGCTCTCTACAACGCGAGGGCACAGAGGTGAAATATCGTCGGATTTCTAGTTTTTTGGCTCGCAAGGGCTACCCCCATCAATTGATTTCACAAATATTGAGAGAAACTGACCTTTAATCTCTGCACTTAAGTGGGTAACCTGCTCCTGTGCCTAATAAATTACTACGTTCAGAGACGGGTCTCTCTGATCAACTAGTTGAAAAATTAGGTTTAGAGATTGCTTCCGGAAAAATAGCCGAAGGAACTGTTCTAACTTCAACACATCTCGAGGCGCTATATGGAGTGAGTCGCACCGTTGTTCGAGAAGCTCTACAAATTTTGCATAACTTAGGTTTGACTCGTGCGCGCACCAAACTCGGCACGGTTGTTTTAAATCGTCAAGAGTGGAATTTACTTGATGCCAATGTAATCCACTGGTGTCATGTGGCCGGTGATGCAAATGCTTTGATGAGTGATTTTTCAGAAGTTCGGTATATGTACGAAATGCAAGCGGCAAGGTTAGCTGCG
>RGZI01000146.1 GCA_010031635.1 Actinomycetota bacterium | reverse complement strand
TTCTTGTTATTCGCTTTAGGATTCCACTTAGATTCAGCATTCCAGAGTAGCTCTACACATCTGTATTCTTTGGCATTCATTAGCTTTATATGAGTGTAAACCTTATACATTTCAATATCTTTAGAGAAATCGTGTGCGTCGCTTCTTGTCATTCCTGTAAAGATAAGCGTCGCCGTTAGTAGACAATAGAGACCCCGTAAGATCCCCCGCGAGCTATTCCGCGTAGCGGCTCGCGAAGCGGGACTGATCGTAGCAGTAGAGTCAATAGAGGAAGTCATAACCGCAGGTCAGACGGCGTGTCATTTTCTGGAACTTTTTCGATTCCTACCACGCCGCAACCGTAGCACTCCACGCAAGCCAGACCTTTAGGCATTTCGCCGAATTCTAGGATTACCTTATGCGGCTTCATCTTCTTACAGATACGACATTTAAGATCATACATTTGGACTCCTGGCATATAAACCACCGCTTTTCCATCTCGCGGAAATATAGCTTCTCGACCATCTTCGAATTTCATAAACATATCACCCATTCCCAACACCTTCCTTCTTAAAATCAGCTTTAATAACTTTAAGATAACTAACTGTTTTAATTACGCTACCCTTATCTTTGAATTGACTTGTCTCTGGTAAGACCCGACGTTCCCACGTTAAATCCATCTCTCTAGTTATCTTCCAGCCATAGATACCCATTGGCGTTGAGTTGATATACCAGGCTTCGAATCCTGTTCGCTCTGCGTTATCTACTAGAACGTCGAATTTAGCCTTTTCGATAAGTAACATTTTGTAATGAGCGCCCCTACATTTAAGCTCTATTAAGTGCTTTGATTCGTAAGAAGCGCAGTCAGTACCAGCGAATACGTCGTAGCCAGAAGATAGCAAGTCTGGGTAGACGTGTTTTTTAAGATAGTCAAATAGATCGGATTCGCTTTTCAAGACCTACCAGCGTCCTCGATAGCGAGCGCGTAATCTTCTGGACTTAGCCATTTTCCGCCCAGTTCTTTGTACCAGATAATTTGACATTGATACGCTTTTTTTAATTCCGTACACGCATAACCAAGATAAGGCTTCTTAGTTTTATCCGATACGCCTTCCTTCTTGATCCTGTAACCGTGTTCACACTTCGGCTGTTCGCCAATTACTTCGGCTCCTAGAACGCCTTGAAGCGCGTCTAAGGCGTCGCTAACGTGTGGGCTATCTTTTACCTGGCGACCTTTAATCGGCGCTCCAGCGGCTAACCTGCCTATTTCATACGGTGTAAGTCCGACCGCCTTAGCTTGCGTTAGATTGACTGGCGTAGATTCTAGGCGCTCCGCCTTCTCCATATCTTGTCGCGTACTTCTAGCAGTCTCACCTGGAGTAAGCGCACCTATTACGCGACCGTAGGCGCTCGTTACGCAATTCTCGACGAAGAAGTTGGCGTTTACTCCGTGAGTAGCTTTGATCTCGAATGCGTAATCAATAGCGGCTGGCTTCTCATCTTCATAATTTCGATACGCCAGAGCCTTGATCAGAATATATCCAGCCTTTAAGTCAACATCTTCGATAAAAGCTTCTAGTCTGCCAGACGGAAATTCCAACCGAAAGCGTTTAATTCTTGAATTGACATCTTCATAATCGGCAAGATTAAACATCTTTATTTACCTTCTTTCCGCGCATAAAGCCAGCGGTAAAGCCTAGTTCTTTTCCTACGGCTAAACCTTTTAAGTAAAAGAATCGCCCCGATAATCCTGCAATTATCGCCATATAGACGAGAATCTGTATCTCTAATCCTCTGTTCATTTCTGCTCCCGTGGGAACGTTGACGTCGCTCCCAGAAGTAGAGTCTCACCGACCACCGACATTAGCAAGGTTAGGCTTCGGCGAGTCGTTACTCGTCTCTTAGAAGTAACGTGTAGACGTGATCAAGCCTAGCTTCGATACGGTTAACCTGATCTTTAAGAGAAGCTCCACCATTCGGACGAAGCTCTGTAAGTATGGCTTTCACGATAAATCTCATCGCCGAATAGACAGCAGTTAGAATCGCTATTACGCATAGAAT
>RGZI01000145.1 GCA_010031635.1 Actinomycetota bacterium | reverse complement strand
AAGGTAGGTCATTAGTAACAACGAGGATGTAGGCAGAAATTGTGATTAATTCAGCGTGCGCAAAATTAACTAAACGCATAACACCGAATACCAAACCCAAACCTAAGGCTGCAAGTGCATATGTTCCACCGAGGCTAATCGCATCTAATATCGCTTGAACCATTTAGTTATCCGATCCAAAGTAAGCGTGCTTTAACTTCAATTCGTCTTTCGCATCTTCGGGTGTAATTCTTGCTTGGATCTTGCCGTTTCTCATTATTAAAGTTTCATCAGCAAAGCTAGTTACCAAATGCGCTCTTTGTTCGACGATAATTACAGAGGTGCCATTGGAAATTATTGATTTAAGTTGATCAAAAACATCCTTAATTACTGTTGGCGAGAGACCTAAACTAGGTTCATCTAGCAATAAGATTTTTGGATCAGCTATAAGCGCTCTTGCAATTGCTAGCTGTTGTTGTTGGCCACCACTTAACATTCCTGCTTGATGTTTTGCATGCGATGTCAGAACCGGAAAGATTTCCTTTACTTTATCAAGTGCCTTTTTACTGGTTGACTTATCTTTTCGACCAGTAAGTCCAAGTTGAAGATTCTCAGTAACACTCAATCCGCCAAAAATTTGACGGCCCTCTGGAACTAAACAGAGACCCAATCTAACAATATCTTCTGGGCCTTTTCCTAATACATCGATTCCGTTTAAACTTATCGATCCAGACTTTGGTGAAATTTCACCAACGATAGTCTTGAGCAGCGTTGATTTTCCAACACCGTTTGGTCCCACAATTCCAAGAGATTTTCCTGGTTCAATTTTAAAAGAAACACCAAATAAGACTTCTACTTTTCCATATCCGGAATATAAGTCTTTAACTTCAAGAAGCGACATTATTTTTCACTACTTTCTGCAGTCTCTTCAAGTGAGGTATCGCCCAAATAAGCACTCTTAACTGCATCATTATTTAGCGCATCGAACCAACATTGTGTTCTACTAAAAACATTCCACAACCTAAGTCCTTATTTATTTTCGCTAGCGCATCAAGCAAATGTGGAACTTCATGTTCATTAAGGCCAGCTGCAGGCTCATCCATAATTAAATATTTAGGATTTGCCGCTACCGCTCTGGCAAGTCCAACCAGGCGCGCATTTCCATGAGAGATGCTTCCGGCATTTAGGTTAGCTAGCGGTTCCAAATTTAAAATTTCTAAAATAGAGTTGGTGCGCTCATTTGCGATTTTGGCCGTGGTACCCAGCCCAAGAGCACCAAGTGCAATATTTTCCGATACTGGCAAATTTGAAAAAAGTCTTCCGGATTGAAAAGTTCTAGCTAAGCCAATACGGGCTCGATCATGCGGGGCCATTCCATCAAGAGAGTTTCCATCAAGTGAAACTGAGCCACTATCTTGATGTTCATAACCTGCAACAATATTTATAAATGTTGTTTTCCCGGCGCCATTTGGGCCAAGCAAGCCGACCATCTCACCGGACTTAATTGTGATGGATACATTCTCTAAAACTTTAAGCGCGCCAAAAGATTTACTAATACCAGTCGCGCTAAACGAATTTTCCACCACCTACCACCTCTCCGATGCCGCACAGCCTAATATAATGAAAATAGAGGTGTGTGACTTTTGGTCACACACCTCTATTTATTTAATTATTACAACCTCAAACTAAATTACTTAGTTGGGAAGGTTGGCTTTACTGCTGCACGATATTCTACAAATGCATGCTTTCCGTTAGTGACAGTTATGACTGCCATTGGGCGGGAAACGTTTACGTGCAGAGTGTCTGTGAATGAAGTTGGGCCAGCGGTTAAATCTTCGTTGGCAAACTTATTCATTTCGGCAGCCATTGCTTTTCCGTCAAATGAACTAGCGCGTGTTGCAGCTAGCGCAAACGCTTCAATTGCTGATGCACCAGTAATCAGTCCACCTGTAGCAGCGTCTTGACCAGTTTTTTCCTTATAAGCAGCAAGAAGTTCTACTACCTTTGGATTTGAGTCATCGCCAAATACCGAGGCGTAAGTAACTGTTGTGAAGTTACTTAGATTTGGAACAGCACCTAACCAGAAAGCA
>RGZI01000144.1 GCA_010031635.1 Actinomycetota bacterium | reverse complement strand
AATTTTGCTTCGTGAAAGTATGGCTGGTAAATAGTATTTAGAAACCTTACAAACGCTCCAATTGGAATTCACTCTTCCAATAGCAAAATTTGAGAAGGACATGACTATTACTTCGATTCCAGCCAGACTAATTCGCTCAGCGTTTATATCTAATAGCTCAACAACTTTGCGTTCTATCCGGCCACCAGAAAGCACTGGATGCTTGGTTTCAATAAGCAAATCTCTTCCTGCGGAAATCGCGAGATCAAGTAATTCATTTAAAGTCATTATTTCGCATGCACTTTGCAGTTCCGTTAGATTGCTACGAGATACTCGTAAATTCTTTTGCGCAATTCGTTTTGTGGTGGCATCATGAAAACAAACTATTTCGCAATCTTTCGATAACCGGACATCACATTCAAAACCATCTGCACCATCATTAATAGCGGCCAGATATGCCGCTCTCGTCATTTCAGGGTTATCCCCGGAAGATCCGCGGTGTGCGTAAATCTTCATTTGCCAAATATGAAGAGCAATGAATTAACTAGACCAAATTTCTTAAAGGGCGGTTTAATAAGAAATAAGAAGCGCATGCCTGGTGCCCAGATTCCAAAGACTCGACCGAATACCTTTGCTCGCGCGCTTCGATCTTTAGCTGAATTCCGAAGAGTTCCAGAACTTTGTGTTGGATGCGTAGCAATAACAATAGGTTCAAATTGACCCTTCAGGCCTGCACGAATCGAATCGGCGATAAAAATATATTCATCTCCTAGATAGTTCGTTGCCCCGGCACCAAAGTTCTCATCAAATCTGATTCCCTTATTCTTGATATCAGAGACTCTAATTGCCATCTCATATGTCGCCGCCTTCGCTGAATTAGTCAGCTTTAGCGCATGTGCTTTTGCTGGATAACTCTTTCGCAGCTTGCCATTTTCATCAACTGCCTGCATCAACAATATGGAGACGTCTTGATTGGCATCCAAAAAATTAATAGCAGAGGTAATTCCAGCTTCACTAAATTCAATATCATCATCACCAAAAATCAAGTATTTGGTCTTTGCATGATCAATCGCAGAGTTTCGGCTCTTCGCTACGCCCTTGCTTTGTAATTCAACCACTGTAATTTCATCACTGAAATTAGGTAGGCCACTAGCTTCAGGATTTTGAATTATTACAAGGCTGCTCACTGAGTTCAAAAACTTAATATTCTTTGCCCTAATGGCCAAAGTCGAATAGCCAATTGTTAAAGGCAAGGAGTTATTCACTATGAGTTCGCGCCCTTGCAAATCTCATTAAACCAGTAGATATATTGGATAAATTCGAGTTCTGCATGCGCAGTCCAAAGAATAAAACAACAGTATTTGCTTTGCTGATGTCACCGTTATAGCTGAAATATATGAGTGCTCCCAGTAGAACTATCATCGCAATTCCTGAAAGTAAGATTCCAGTTTCACCAGATTTGATGCGAGTCCCAATTCTTACAACATTTGCAATTGGGATCTTATTTTTCCGTGCAGTAACGAATCCCCGCTGCGCTTCCATCTGGTGCTTAAATAATCTGCCATACACTTCAAAGACCAAGAAAAGTATTGCGATATCAATCAGGCCAAATATCCAATTGAAATAGGTGAAAAAGAGAACGATTACCCCAAGTTGAGTAAAGGTGCTTAACAAGTTGGTTAATTCAAAGGCAAGTGACCAACGCCAGTTATCTTTCGCTCCTGTTACCTCTGAACTTGATTCTTTAAAAGCCTTATCAAATACATTTACGCGATAAATTCGCTGCAAGAAATGACCTGCTCTTGTTCCACCAAAAAATAGGAAGAATGCGCCAACAAATACAATCAACTTGGTTTGGCTAAGTGTGCCTTCGTGGAGAATGATTTTTGTAAACAGCTTTGCTACTGCTAGCTCGGAGACTGAAATGAAAGCAGCAATTAAGACAAGGCTGATTAAAATTATCCGATACTTTGTGGTTGTAAATAGTTCAAGAAGCGCCAGGCGAAGCTGATTTACAATAGTTAGCATGGCTTAATTATTCCGTAGTTTCGCTGAAGATACGATCGCTGCGATATGACCTACCGTCACAA
>RGZI01000143.1 GCA_010031635.1 Actinomycetota bacterium | reverse complement strand
AACAACCGGATTAGACCCGCAAGCGCGTCATATTCTTTGGGATCGCTTATTTCGCCTCAAAGAACAAGGAGTCACTCTCATTATTACTACCCACTTCATGGATGAAGCTGAACAGCTTTGTGATCGCCTTGTTGTTATGGACAAAGGCAAAATTATGGCCGAGGGAAGCCCTGCTCAATTGATTAAGGATTATTCAACGAAAGAAGTTCTCGAAATTCGTTTTGGTTCGGAGCGCAATAGTGCAATGGCTGATCAGTTGCGCGGGATGTGCGATCGCATTGAAGAATTACCAGACCGTATTTTGCTCTATAGCGAAGATGGTGAAGCGCTATTAGAGAAAATTTATAGTGCTGGTTTGCACCCTAAGACTTCACTTGTACGCAGATCATCACTCGAAGATGTTTTCTTGCGCCTCACCGGAAGAACTCTTGTCGACTAATGAGTACTGCGAAGGTGCGTCAGGGATCGTTAGAGATAGTTGATCAAGAGAAAATAATCTCTCGCGGTTCTCTCTACGTTGCACAAGCTCGCCTGACTGCAATGATGAAATGGGTCTGGATGATTTTGGCAATCGCTGTTGCCAACCCTGTTCTTTACCTTTTATCTATTGGCGTTGGCGTTGGTGCGTTTATTGATAAGAGTGCAGGTCCGGCAGGTATTGATGGCGTGAAGTATTTAACCTTCTTAGCACCAGCGCTGCTCGCAACTGCAGCAATCCAGGGTGCAATAGATGAATCTGTTTTCCCAACTCTTGAAGGTTTCAATTGGTGGAAAAACTTCTTTGGAATGAATTCAACGCCTATTTCTGGAAATCAGATTGCCACTGGTGTCTTTTTAGCATCTCTCGTGCGCGTAGTCGGGACTGTTGTTATTTATTGGTTTGTAATGCTCGCTTTTGGTGCTTTAGAGTCAAGTAAAGCGTGGTTAGCAATACCAACAGCTGTAATGGCTGGTGTCGCATTCGGATCAATTACGCAAGCAATTGCCGGGCTGCTTAAAGATGAAAATATGTTTTTTGTTATTTTCAATAGGTTTATCATGATGCCGCTCTTTCTTTTTTCGGGAACTTTCTATCCACTTTCTTCAATGCCGAGCTATCTGCAATGGATAGGTTGGATTTCACCGCTATGGCATTCAACTGAACTTGGTCGCTACCTCACTTACGGTCACTCTCTTACTCAAACTATGGCAATAACTCACTTGGTCTTCCTTGTAACCCTTCTAGTGCTCGGCGTATTTTTCTCCAGACGCATCTTCACGAAGAGGTTGGCGAAATGATTATTAGCACAGCCGTTGCTATTGCAGATGCTCGTCGCGGAAAATTAGGAGAGCGCGTTTACTCTGGGCGTTCTCGAGCGATCTTTGAGCGCGGTTACATTGCATTCAAATCTTCTACGTGGATGGTAATTCTTTCCGGCTTTGTAGAACCAGTCCTCTACCTCTTTGCCTTTGGTTACGGTCTTGGGAAACTAATTGGCAATATTGAAAGTGGTGGGTTGAGCATTCCTTACGCTGCCTACATCGCACCAGCACTCCTTGCAACAAGTGCGATGAATGGCGCGATCTATGACTCCACTATGAATATTTTCTTCAAACTCAACCACGATCGTATTTATCACGGCATGCTCGCAACTTCGCTTGGACCACTAGATGTTGCACTTGGTGAGATTGGATTGGCGCTACTTCGCGGCTTTCTTTATGGAGTTGGATTTATGGCAGTCGTAGCACCTCTTGGATTGATTCCAAGTTTGTGGGGAATCTTGGCAATACCGGCAGCGGTTCTGATTGCATTTGGTTTTGCATCGGTTGGTATGGCCCTAACTACATATATGAAATCTTTTCAGCAACTTGAAATAATTAATATATTTTTATTGCCTATGTTTCTATTTTCTGGTTCTTTTTATCCGCTTTCAGTTTTTCCAGAGTGGTTGCAGTTTATAATTAAGGCGCTTCCTCTTTCTCAAGCAATTCATTTAGTGCGCGGATTGACCTTAGGGCAGATAAATACAGCACTTTTAGGTCATGCGTTTTATTTTGTAGTCATGATCATTATCGGACTTTTTTTCACAACAAAAAGATTAAATGCACTTTTTATGAAATAAAGGACATTTTTTTCATGCGTAAACACGCATAAAATTTCTGCACTTGCTTTAAAGTTATAAATTGCTAAACTCGCGGGGTAACAAACT
>RGZI01000142.1 GCA_010031635.1 Actinomycetota bacterium | reverse complement strand
ACCCTGAGTACTGGACAATAAATATGTATGAAAAATTAAAAGATTGGGTGCAAAACAAGGGAGGCAAATTACTTTACCTTGGCGGGAATGGAATTAATTGCAGTGTCGAACTTCATGACAATGCGATGACTGTCCACAATATGGATTTATCTGATTGGCTACCGCACCGAGCATACAGTGGCGAAGGCGCTTTAATTCCAAGTCGATTTGGGTTACGTCACGAGGTAGAGAGTTCATTGTTAGGTGTTGTCATGAGTTTTGCCGGAATGGGCACTGGCGCACCATATGAAGCAATCGACGTTGATCATCCAATTTTTAAAAATACCAATTTAAAAAATGGAGATAAATTTGGGTTTAACTCACCAGTTGCCCGATGTCCTGGCGGTGCCTCGGGTCACGAAACTGATAAACGTGATTCAAGTACGCCAGCAAACACCAGATTGCACGCTCGAGGTTTGAATGGGGAAGGTGCAGGAGCTGAATTAGTGACCCTTGAAACTAATAGTGGTGGAGTTGTAATTAGCGTTGGATCAATCAACTGGACTGCATCTCTACCTGTAGATGACCAAGTCGCTTTAATTACCAAAAATGCACTTGAATTTGCATTAGGAAGACTATAAACCGATGCAATATTTCAATTTTCGCATTTTAATTGAAAGTTTTATTGTTAAAAGTAGTAGCAACTTTATTGGAGTTCATGTAAGACTGACCTCATGACATCAGCAGCCGTTAAAGCCACCATTAAATCTATTCAAACGCTAAAAGTTGATCCAGTTGTGCACCCATCTCTTGTTGTACAGGGATCAAGTGGAACGCACGACCATTCCAATTTTCTAATTGTAAAGATCATCCTTTCCTCTGGAATTGAAGGAATTGGGGAAGTCAGCGGAACTCTTGGTTGGAGTGGAGAAGACAGCGGAACCGCTGAGCATGCAATCAGGAGCGTCATTGCACCTGCGTTGATCGGGCAATCAATTTCCCCAGTTGAAAATTTGCTTTCAAAAATTGAAATTGCATTGGCCGCAAGTCCCTTTACAAAAGCTGGTGTTGCAACGGCACTTTGGGATGCGTATGCCCGTTCTCTAGATATCACTATGGCCGATGCGCTTGGTGGGGCGATTCGAACTGAAGTTCCAATCAAATTTTCACTAAGTGGAGACAAAGCGCGTATTAAGCATGTTTATGAAGCAGCAACAAAAATGGGCTTTGGAGCATTCAAGTTAAAAATTGGCAAAGATCCAGTAGATGACGGTGACCGTTTTGCTTATGCCAGGCAACTTGTGGGCAAAGATACTTTCCTCGGAACTGATGCAAATACTGGATACCGCAGATCTGAAGCACGGCTTGCAGTCTCATTGATGAGAGACCACAACCCCGCCTTTCTTGAGCAGCCAGTAGCTGCTGGAGATTTGCAAGGAATGCACGAGTTGAAAGAGTTAGGTATTCCAGTTGTGGCAGATGAAAGTGTTTTCACGCTAGACAACTTAGTTGCCGTACTTCGCGCAGAAGCTGCCGATGTAATAAGTATTTATGTAGGTAAGAGCGGCGGCCCCTCCCGTGCTGTAGAGATGGGAAGAATTGCTGATGCATTTGGGTTGGATTCAGTAATCGGATCAAACGGTGAATGTGGCGTTGGAGCAGCAGCACAACTTCAAGTGGCATGTGCTATGCCGGGATTATCAATGCGTTTCCCATCAGATATTATCGGTGAGTATTACTACACGGCTGGGATTATCGAGACGCCGTTAAACAGTGATGGACGTGTGGTGCACTTGCCGGACGCTCCCGGACTCGGGGTCGTACTTAAGCCGGAGTTAAACGCTAAATTTATTTAGTCAAAAGGTTACTTTCTTAAAAATACTAACACTTTAGCCATTTATTTGGTCATTTTAGTCCTACCCCTACACCCCCTATTCGCATACCTTTAGGCAAAATTCACCAAAAGGTTGCGCGGGTCGTCTTCGCTACCTTGGTCAGAAATCCTCAAAGGGGGAATGTATGCAAAGAGTTATCCGGAAAGGTTTAGCAGTCAGCCTAGCGGCGGCGTTGGCCTTAACCCTTTCTTCAATTTCGCCAGCCGGTGCAGCAACAAAGAAACCTGTTGCCAAACCTGCTGCCAAGAAACCAGCAGCAAAGCCTGCGGCAAAGCCTGCTGCACCTGCTGCACCTGCTGCACCTGCAGCCCCAACC
>RGZI01000141.1 GCA_010031635.1 Actinomycetota bacterium | reverse complement strand
ACGTCGTCGAGCGCGCGCAGCCGTTTTTCAATGGGGTCTATAATCAACTGCTCCATGTCCGTGGGACCAGCGCCGGGATACACGGCCACGATCGTATAGTTCGGAAACGGAAACGACGGGTCTTCCGTGCGCGGAATGGTGAGCAGGGCGTTCAGCCCCATTGCCAGCAGGGCGATGAACGCGACGATCGTAAACGGCCGGTTCTTAACCGAAAACTCGGCGATCCTCACGTGATCCGGGCGGCAATGAAGGAACACTACATTCCAAATGATGAAAGATTGCCTGAAAGCGCACCGAGTAGTAAAGTCAGAATCGAAGGGAAGAAAAATGAGCTATGAATACGGTAAACCTATCGCTTTAGTTCGTGCTGAGTTGGAGGGGTATAAAAAACTTTATGGGCAAAGCGTTTTAGAGATGGACTCAATGTTAGCCAAGGTTCCTCCCCATCCTAATCAAATTGATCTTACGCACGGCGATACAACAGCCTTTCTTCCTCCTGATAGCGCATTTCTTGATTTTGCGAAAGCTGTAGAGAGAAATACTGAAGCATATTCTGCCTATCGAGGTAGCTCGACGGTGAGAAATGCTCTGGCGCCTCGGCTTACCAAATTATTAGGGGTTGAAGTTGATCCAGTTACCGAAGTAATCATTACTCCAGGAACTCAAGGGGCACTTTATAGCGCATTATCTTCATTAGTTGGCCCAGGCACCATAGTTGCATTTCCAGCCACTGAATATTTTATGAACGAGCGCATTGTGTCTTATCTTGGTGGAGAATCGATAAGAATCCCAACATCTATATCTAAAGATGGTTATATCGAAATCGAAGAAAGTAATTTATTGGCTGCTTCATCTCAAGGCGCATCCGTCTTTGTGTTTTCTAACCCTAATAATCCAACCGGGGGAATTTATAGCCGTAAGATGTGTGAAAAATTGGCTCTTTGGGCAAAAAATAGCTCGATTGCGGTAATTGCAGATCAACTTTATTGCCGCCTAATTTTTGACGGCAGAGATTTTACTAACTTTTGTGCACTGCCTGGGATGAAGGATCAAACTGTAACTTTACTGGGCCCTTCTAAGACTGAATCAATGAGTGGCTTCCGTGTCGGTTTAGCGGTTGCACCGCACAAGTTAATAAACTCCATGGAGAGTGTTTTGTCTATGACTTCATTACGAACTGCGGGCTATGCACAACATGCTCTAATACATTGGCTTGATAAAGATGAAGAGTGGCTTGCGGAAAGGATTGAGTTACATCAAGAAATTCGAGATTATTTAGTTTCAGGGCTATTGAAAATTCCTCGAGTAGAAGTAACAATTCCAGCTGGAAGCTCTTATGTTTTCCCAGATTTTTCCAAAGTGAAATCAGTCAATCAGAATAATTATGATGACGATTTCGTATTAACTAAGGATTTAAAGTTAGCTGGTGTTTTGGTTAGCCCTGGCTATCAATCGGGCTTTAATGGTAGAGGGCATTTTAGGATTAATTTTTCTCAGCACTTTGATTCGATTAAATTGGCAGTAGACCGAATTCGTACCCTTGTTCAAAATTAGTCTCTAGAAATGAGTACATAATGACAGAACGCCCATACTCACTATTTAGGCGATTTGGTGATCATGTGGTCATATCCGGCACGCTGGGTTTATTCCCAGACCAGTACGGCTCCCAACTTGTAGAAGGAGGAGTTCTCAAACAATTGCAAAAGGCCCTTGAAAATGCAGAAAGGATTTTACAAGACTCCGGTGCTTTAAAAAGTGAGGTTTTTAAAGCAACGGTTTACTTGACTTCTTTAGAACATTTAGCGGACTGTAATGAAATTTGGTTAGAATTCTTTGCCGAACCGAGACCAGCACGCACAACTATTGCTGTTGTTGAATTGCCTAGAAAAGCGTTGGTAGAAATTGAGCTCTGGGCATACAGCCCCTCAAAATGAGGTTGTGACTGTGCTGACACCGATAACGATGGTGCTCTTTGTTATATTAGCTGCGCTCACAATTCTGCTTCTTGTGGCAGATATCGTTAATCCGCTCGTTCTCAATCTTTAGCGCATCCAGGCCTCATACGGCAGAATAGCCCCATGGTTGATTTAGGAATCCCGAGCGCTCCACCACCAGTTCTTACTCCGCGTCGCAAAACCAAGCAGATGATGGTCGGCAAAGTGGCAGTAGGAAGTGGATCACCAGTAAGCG
>RGZI01000015.1 GCA_010031635.1 Actinomycetota bacterium | reverse complement strand
TATAAGAGACAGACCCAATGGTTGGCGAAGTACGCGGGCAGGGATTAGTTGCTGCAATCGAATTTGTGGCTTCGAAAGCGCCAATGACTGCCTTTGCACCAAGTGAAAAAATAGCATCTCGAATTGCGCGACGATCGATGGACCTTGGTGTTATTACTCGCGCACTTCCGGCAGGTGATTCTATATCTTTTAGTCCACCATTCGTTATCACAGAAGAAGAGATTGACACAATAGTTAAAACGGTACACAGAGCTGTCGATGATGTCATGAAAGAAATTGGGCGTTAGTTCAAGTGAGCACTAAACTTAAGGTGGGTTTGATAGTTAACCCAATCTCAGGCATGGGCGGGAAAGTAGGTTTACACGGAACCGATCGTGAGTCATTTAGAACTGCGATTGGCTTAGGAGCTCGCCCGACTTCTGGTGAACGAACAATACGTGCGCTCCGCGGTCTAGTTAGAGATTTAGAACTTTTTGATTTCTATGCGGTCAAAGGTGTATTGGGTGGAGATTATTTGGAAGCATTGGGAATCACCTACCAAAACTTAACTACTGATACCGTACACGAAATTACATCGGCATACGATACACAAGTTACTGTATCAGCCATGATCGAAGCGGGCATAGATCTCATTCTCTTTTCTGGAGGTGATGGCACTGCCCGTGATATTTTCTGCGTAGTTGGTGATTCCTCGCTCATATTGGGGATTCCATCTGGCGTAAAAATGCGTAGTGAAGTCTTTGGAATCTATCCAGAATCAATCCCCGAGATAATGGTCGGACTTGCTAAAAATTTTCAAGGACATCAATCCGACAGTGCGGAAATATTAGATGTTTCAGAGACGCTCGACACACTTGGATTATGGAGTACAGAATTATTTGGTGTTGCCAAAACTCCAAGGACTAGGCGCTTGATTCAAAATGGTAAAATCTCTGGTCAGTCACATAGTGAGGTTGGTTTGCGCGAATTAGCACGAGAGATTGTCACAGAAATGATTCCAGGAAAACTCTATTTGATCGGTCCAGGAAGAAGCGCTCATTTGCTCCTAGAAGAGCGTGGAGTTAAGGGCAGTTTTGTGGGAGTTGATGCACTCGTTGATGGGGTAGTTCTGAAAACTGATTGCAGCGAAGTAGAGATTCTCTCCCTGCTTGAGCGCTATGAGAAGCGAGAATTAATTTTAGGTGTCATCGGCGGGCAGGGGTTCCTTTTAGGTCGGGGGAATCAGCAGATTAGCACTGCCGTTATATCCGCATTGGGATTTGGCGCAATTAAAGTTATAGCCAGCGCACAGAAAATTGGAGCGCTTATACCCGCCACGTTGCATGTCGATCTTGAAGTATCTGGTGAGCACATGGTTTTTCCTCGCTACATTCAGGTGCATACGGCCCCAAACCGAACTATCTTATGTTCAATAGAAGTACCAGCCCGCCACGAAGCAATCATGGTCATGTGAGGATGAGGAATAATGAATAAAGAAGTACTACCAAAACCGCACCCATTCATGGCTAATTCTGCTGCGGTCAGTTATAAAGAGATGTTACGAGTGGCAGAAGTAGATGACATCGAAGAGCTCTTTGAGCAGATTCCTAACGAACACCGATACAAAGGCACATGGAATTTCCCCCCATCACTTGCTTCAGAGGCCGCCCTTTATAAACATATGAATTCAATCTTAAAGAAGAGCATTTCCTGCGAAGACAACCTGAATTTTCTGGGTGCTGGATGCTGGCAGCATTACGTTCCAGCTATTTGTGATGAAATGGTTACACGCACTGAATTCCTCACCCCAGTATGGGGCACGCCGTCATCCGACCATGGACGCACACAAGTTTGGTTTGAGTTTCAAAGCCAGATTGGCGAACTTATAGGAATGGAGTTTGTAGGCCTTCCTTTATACAGTTATGGAACAGCAGCTGGTCATGCTGTTCGAATGGCGGCTCGGATAAATGGAAGAAGTGAAGTTCTAGTTCCCTCCACACTTGATCCTGAGCGTTTGAAAGTTTTAAAGACTTACTGTGGATTTCCAGAGCTCAATGGCTACATTTCAATTGTAATGGTTGCGGTAAACGCTGACGATGGCTGTATGGACCTCGATGATCTACATGCAAAAATAAGCACTAAAACTTGTGCTGTCTACTTTGAGAACCCAACTTATTTCGGAAGTATTGAGTTAAGGGCTCATGAAATCAGTGCGATTGCACATCAAGTAGGAGCAGAAGTAATTGTGGGCGTTGATCCAATATCTCTGGGAGTGATTGCCCCACCTTCGGAGTATTCGGCAGACATAGTTGTTGGAACTACACAACCGCTTGGCGTCCACATGAATGCCGGGGGCGGAGTGGGAGGTTTTATTGCTACACGCGATGAGGCCAAATACGCCAAGGAGTATCCGACACTGCAAGTGAGCTTAACTGGCACCACACATCCTGGGGAATTAGCCTTTGGTCTAACGCTCTTCCATCAATCATCCTATGGTTCGCGTGAGAATGGCAAAGATTGGACCGGTAATTCAGTTTATTTGTGGGCAGTTGCCAATGCGACCTATATGTCGCTAATGGGACCTCAAGGATTTAGAGAAATTGGCGAAACCATCATTCAGCGGTCTCATTATGCCGCCTCTCTCATAGATGAAATAGAGGGTGTCAGCATTAAGTGGAGGCAGGGTTTCTTTAAAGAATTCGTTGTGGATTTTTCAAAATCTAAATTGACGGTTGCCCAGATTAATAAGAAGCTATTGGAACATTCGATATTTGGCGGTAAGGATCTGAGCAGGGACTTTCCGCACATGGGGCAAAGCGCCCTTTATTGCATCACAGAGATCCATAGTCTGGAAGACATTGCCGTTCTTGTCGATGCACTTAAAAAGGTGGTGAAGTAAAATGAAGAAATTGAAGAATTATCACGCTCAAGTTTGGGATGAGCCACTTGCGATGCAGCTTGGCGTTTCAGGTCGCCGTGGCGCGATATTGCCAACAATTGAGGCAGAGATTGTGCAGCGAGTCGGTACTGCACAGGATTTAATACCAGCAGCTCTGCGCCGAAAGAGCCTGCCAGAGCTTCCAGAGATGTCCGAGTTTGAAGTTCAACGGCACTACCTCCACCTGTCGCAGCAAACGATGGGCATGATGGGTATAAGTCTTTTTGGGACCTGCACAATGAAGTACAACCCGAGGGTAAATGAAAGATTGGTCTATCAGCATAATGTTACAGAATTAAACCCACACCAACCCGTTGAAACACTTCAAGGCGTCCTGGAAGTAATTAATAAATTTGATCACCTTCTCCGGGAACTCTCTGGACTAGACCGATTTGTCTTTCAAGCAGGCGGCGGTGCAGATGCTGCATACACACAGGTATGTATTACACGTTCCTACCATGCCTCACGAGGCGAGTTAGCTCAACGCAATGAAATTATTACGACTTCACAAGCGCACCCATGTAATCCAGCTACTGCTGCTGCTGCGGGATTTAAAGTTATTACTCTTCCATTAGAGGCCGATGGATTTCCATCTGTAGAAGCTCTCCGCGCAGTTGTTTCTAATCGGACCGCAGCATTGATGGTCAATAATCCGGATGACGTAGGTATTTATAATCCGAATATTGCCGAATGGGTAAAAATTGTTCATGAAGCAGGCGGGCTTTGTTTCTATGACCATGCCAATTTCAATGGAGTGATGACTCGGCTGCGCGCGGCCGATCTTGGTTTTGATGCATGTATGTATATGTTACATAAGACTTTTGGTGGGCCAAAGGGTGGGGGAGGTCCTGCCGTAGGCGCCTATGGATGTAATAAAAAACTAATTCCATTCTTGCCGGGACCCCTAGTTGAAGAAGATGCCAATGGCAGCTACTACCTTCAAGAGAATCCAAATTCCATCATCGGCACGGTCCGAGAATTCTGGGGAAATGTTCCAGTTGTCATTCGTGCCTATGCCTGGACCAGGGCAATGGGTATCGAAGGCCTGCGTGATGCGGCCAATATTTCGGTTTTGGCCAACAACTATATGGAAAAACGGTTGATGAAGATTAAGGGAATTTCTATCGGTTTTCCTGACATGAAGAAGCGTCGCCTTGAGATGACACGTTACGGATTAGGTGAACTCACTAAAGAGACTGGAGTGAGTACCATCGACGTACAAAATCGAATGACTGATTTCGGTGTCGATGCATATTGGCTTAGTCATGAACCATGGTTTGTTCCCGAACCTTTCACCCCAGAAGCGGGTGAATTATGGTCGATAGAAGATATAGATTATTGGATTGATGTTTTGGAGCATGTCTGTAACGAAGCCCGCACAAATCCGGAGCTTGTCAAAACTGCCCCGCATAATCAAGTAGTGCATAAATTAGACGGCACAAATCTTGATGATCCTGAGAAGTGGGCTACTACCTGGAAGGCATATCGCCGTAAGTACAAAAAAGATACCCCTTAATGAAGTTTTCAATCGTTGGCTCTGGAAGCATCGGAGCTGCTTGGGCAATAACTTTTGCTCGTGCCGGTCATGATGTTTCGGTTTATGATGTTGCGCCAGAAAAATTAAATTCTCTCAACTCGGGGCTTTCTACACGGTTACATTTTCTGGCAATTGAAAAGTTGATTTCGGAGGACCCCGAAAGTATTTTGAAGAGAATCTCTACAACGACCGATCTATCCCTTTGCCTGGAAGGTGCTACTTATGTACAAGAGTGCGCGCCAGAAAAGATTGAGATAAAGGAAAGAATATTTGAAGAGTTAGATCGCCTAACTGATAAGAATGTCATTCTTGCGAGTTCCTCATCAGCTTTGGGAGCCTCAAAATTCAATCAAAGGATGCAATACCCGGAAAGAGCGCTGGTGGTACACCCAGGAAATCCTCCCTACTTACTTTCGGTTGCCGAAGTTGTCCCATCAAATAAGACATCGCCCGCAATTACATCTAAAGCGATTCTAATTTTAGAGCAGGTAGGAATGCATCCTGTTGAGGTTAAGAGAGAAATTGAAGGTTTTGTATTTAATCGCTTGCAAGGGGCAGTACTCCGAGAGGCTTATTGTTTGGTAAGAGATGGCGTAATTGGCCCAGAGGAGATTGACTTAATTGTTACGCAGGGACTGGGCAAGAGATGGGCAGTTATTGGACCATTTGGAACCTCTTCATTGAATGCACAAGGCGGTATACGCGATCACGCCTCTCGTATGGCCGAAAGTTATTACCAGATGGGTAAAGATCGCAATCAAAACGACCCTTGGACTCCAGAAATGGTGGAGTCTGTAGCTGGAGTGATGGAAAAGATATTTGAGATAGATGAATGGGAATCTAATGTTGAGAAGCGGGATCGTGCATTGGCAGAAATAAATAATTTAATTGCTAAAAGTGATAATTTTGATTTCTATAATAAGAAGTAAATTATTAATTTAATGCCGAGCTACTGGATGCATTTTTTCTCGGTGAAAGTTTTCTATATGAACAGCAAAGAGTTTGAGCTCTGAGATTTTCCATACCCCTAGCGCGTAAGTAAATTTATGATGGTAATGTCCCCAAAGGTAGCCAATCTCTGATTTATGGTGGTATCTATGCCAAGCATAAACATATGAAGTCGAATGCGCCGACTCGGGTGAGTCAAAATCGAGAATAAAATTTGAAAGGTGATGACTCGTTTGAGCAAAAAGATTATCTAAGCCTCCAGTAAACATAGCTAAAGCGGCTGCCTTGCTTTTTAGGGGAGGGACTTCTGGACCGTAATCGATAAGCACATCCTCGGTAAATAGTTCTATGATTTTTTCGGGCTGATTGGTGTCAAAATAGAGACAATATTTCTTTACTAAATCTTCGATGGATACGCGATCTTCACATTTTTCCATGGTTCCCCATTTCTCTCCAAAAAAGTATTCTACATTTGTGCTAAGAATTGAAACATATCAAAACTTTATAATTGATAATAGTCTTTTTTGTGCGTCATAAGAACAAAAAAGTGGTGCAACCATCCTTAAATGCCCTAGTAAATACTTGTAATTTGTGTGAAAATTTCTGCATATATCAGGAGAGGATCAAATAAGTGCTCTGTGATACGGGAGGTGAGCAGCATTAATAATAAAGCGGAGTTCGTTTTCGACTTTGCAGTAATAGGTGGTGGTCCTGCCGGTATGGCTGCTGCAGTGCGCGCCTCTGAAAATGGAGTAGGTGTTGTCCTGATTGATGAACGGGATTCTCTTGGCGGACAGATATTTAAGCAACTTGGCCCAGGTTTTAAAGTCACAAATCCAAACGAGTTACAAGTACCACCACATATAGGCCAGGCGCTAATTTCCAAAACTGAGCAGAGTAAAATCACTTTTTTTCTAAAAACTACAGTGCTTTCAATAGAAGACAATGATTTAATGGTTGCTAGCGATAGTGACCATGTTTCTAGAATAACCTTTAGAAAATTGCTCATAGCAACTGGCGCATATGATCGGCCAGTTGCATTTCCGGGCTGGACACTTCCTGGAGTTATCACAGCAGGCTCAGCCCAAACATTAGTGAAGACCCAGAGGGTATTACCTGGCTCGAAAATAATTTTTGCAGGAAGTGGGCCAGTTGCCCTCGCTTTTCCTGCGCAACTTGCCAAATTGGGCGCGAATATAGTTTCAGTTCTTGAGGCTGGACCAGCACCTACTCCAATAAATGTTGTGAAACTTCTCTCCGCATCTTTAGGTAATTGGGATTTGATTGTCGATGCCATGAAATATCGTTCAATGCTTGTGCGCAAAAGAATCCCTGTGCGATATAGAAGCATCATTGTCGAAGCTCATGGAACGTCCAGGGTTGAAGCCGTAACAATTGCAAAAGTAGACCGTAACTGGAGAATCAAGCAGGGTACCCAGCAGCGGATAGAGGTGGATACTCTGTGTCTTGGTTACGGCTTCCTGCCCTCAAGCGAACTCCTGAGATTAGTTGGGTGTGAATTTGAATATGAGGAAAGTAAAGGTGGTCAGGTAATAAAGAGTGACCAATGGGGTCACACAACTGTACCCAATGTCTATGCAGTTGGAGACGGATCAGGGGTGGAGGGATCCTATATTGCTATTAGCCGTGGAAACTTAGTAGGAATTTCGGTTTCCAAAGAGTTGAGTCATATAGGAATGGACCAGGCGAATATTCAGGCAAAAAAATTTCACTCTGAAACTAGACGACGAAGGGCATTTCAAAGAGCTTTACGATCAATGTTTGATGTAAAAGTTGGAATTTTTGAGTTGGCAGATGATCAGACCATTATCTGTAGGTGTGAAATCATACGGAAAAGAGAGATTGATCTCGTGATTAGTTCCACTTCTGACTTATCGGTCGTGAAGGCTATCACCCGTGCCGGAATGGGCTCTTGCCAAGGTAGAAATTGCCAGCGACAGATTTCAGCTATGGTCGCACTTCGTCACGGGATAGACATCGCAAAAGTTCCGCAGGGCACACCAAGATTCCCAGTTAAGCCAGTGGCATTAGGGTTAATAGCGGACAAGACAGTCACCAATCAGAAATACTTTTTTGATGCAAAATAATGCGCACGCTACGATTACAAGTTTTTTACCAGATGATTCTGCAAATGCCGCTCTTCCGGCCCATTCAGAGACGGTTATAATTGGTGGTGGGCTGCTGGGTTCGGCTCTAGCTTATTATTTGTCGCAATCAAGGGTTGAAGTCACCTTGCTTGAGCGAGGAGAACTTAATCGCGAGGCTTCAGGAACTAACGCTGGTAGTTTTCATTTTCAAATTGCAATTCATCAACTGACAAAAGGTGTTACATCAGAGGACGAAAAACGCCTAGCTGCAGAAGTGCGTTTACAGTTGGATGCAGCCAAACTATGGCATGGATTAGAGAGTGAACTCGAAGCGGATTTAGGGGTCCATTTTACTGGTGGAATTATGGTTTCTGAGACGGAGGAAGAGCTTCAAGTTTTGCGCGATAAACAGCACATTGAGAATTTGGCAGGACTTGAAACTCATGTCATGACAGGTGAGGAGATGCGAAATTTTGCTCCTTATCTCTCCCCGAAACTCAGTGGAATTTCGTATTGCCCTCAGGAAGGCCATGCAAATCCTTTAACAGTTGCTCCAATTTTTGCTCTACGCGCAGCTCAATCAGGCGCCCAAATACGCAAAAACTGTGAAGTACTTTCAATTACTTCTCTTGATAACACACCTGGTTTTCGATTCAAGGTAAAGACAAGCCGAGGCGATATTTTATGTAACCGAGTAGTTAACGCAGCTGGCGCTTGGACGCAGGAACTTTCATTAAAGCTGGGAATTTCGCTGCCAATAGGCCTAAGTGGATTGCACGTAAACGTCACCGAGGCTTATGAGCATGTCCTGACTCCGATGGTTCAACACATTGGGCGTCGATTAACACTCAAGCAATCAGCCAATAACACATTCATTATCGGTGGGGGTTGGCCTTCTCGTTCACAGGAGTTTCCAAAAAGGTATTCAAACTATTGGGCGAGTGCAGCCGGAAATGCTGCAGTGGCAATTGATGTGCTCCCGCTACTAAAAGATGTTCGACTTGTTCGTGTGTGGTCAGGAATCTGGGCTTACACAAATGATTTCATGCCAATCTTAGGGGAGTCAAAAAAGCTTCCTGGCTACCATGTAGCTTTGGTGCCTACTGGATTTACACTTGGTCCAATGGTTTCTAGGATGCTCGCCGAATACATGGTTTCTTTCGGCAACTCTAACCCTATTCCTGAAGAGTTTAATGTAGATAGATCAAGTTAGATCGATGTTCAATCCCAATAGTCTCAACGAAGAGGAGCTAAAGAATGGATCGTAATTCAGTTGATTGGAAAGGCTATTGGCCTGCCTCACCGACCCCGTTCAAAGAAAATGGGGAGATTGATTTTACACTCCTAGGCTTACTTATTGATAGCTACTTAAATCTAGGAATGCATGGGATTTTTATAAATGGCACAACTGGTGAATGGTTCTCACAAACACATGAAGAGAGGAAAGAAGTTGCAGCTTTCGTTTTAGATCGTGTTGCAGGCCGCATCCCTGTTGTAGTTGGCGTAACAACGTTTACGGCCAAAGAGTCAATCAAGCTGGGTGAGCATGCGATATCAGTAGGAGCTGCTGGTATATGTTCATCAGCACCTGCTTATTCTAAAACGCTGCCTGATGAAACTTTCGCTTATTTTGAAGACCTCGGGAAAGGCGTACCTGCTCCAACCATGATTTATAATTGGCCATATGGGACGTCAATTGAAATCGAAGGGGATCTTGCACGCAGGTTGGCTGATTTAGAAAATGTTGTAGCAATTAAAGACAGTACGGGTAATGTAGATCAGTTCTTTGCCACTGCTAAGGCACTCATTAAGGACGTTCGCATCTTCGGTAACTTTATGACTCCGAGCAATTTGGATTTCATGACCGAGTTTGGTGGAGATGGCACAATCGGTGGAGGAAGTATTTTTGGGGCCGCAGATCCGCAATACTGGGAGAATTACTGGGCGGGTAATCTTGAGCCAGTTAGGGCACATGCAAATCGAAACCTCAAACTTCTTGAAGCTCTTTGGGAGCCAGGCGGTTGGCGCGGTAAATGGGGAGGGTATCAAAGTCAGCTAAAGGCAATTATGGCAATAATGGGAGCACCAGGGGGAACTGTACGTAGACCTCGACTTGCAATCACTGATAGCCAAAGCCTTGAAAAAATTAGGTCAATATTGATTGAATTCGACATCCCGGTAGTTAAGTAAGGAGGATTAACTGTGTTCCTTGGAGTAGATCATGCAGGTATTGGCGTCGAGGATATGGATACAGCCCTTGATTTTTGGGGCCGTAAGCTGGGATTTACCGAACTGTATTTTGATTACACAGGCCCAATTCCTGGATTAGAAGAGATAACAAAGACGAACCAAGTCAAGGCCCGTATCGTGATGTTGGGAAATAAGAATTCCTCTCGACTTGGACCAGGAAAAGTAAAATTAGTTCAACGCTTAGATGGCGCAGGAGCACCGCCATATCCTTCAGGAATCGGGTATGGTGAAATCGGGCTCGCTGAAGTTTGCCTGCATACGGTTCATACCCAGAAGATTTACCAAGAACTTGTGGAAAAACTTGGCTGCGAATCTCTCATGGTTCCACTCAATGCCTCAGTTGGCCCGCACGATGTAGAACTTGATATTGGATACATAGCAGATCCATGGCGAGGGAAAGTTGAACTGATTGAATGGAAAGGGCTGTGGACATCTCGGCCAGGATTACCAAGAGTTGAAGGCGTCAATCACGTTGCATTCGGAGTATCAGACATGAAAACAACAATTGATTTCTACAAGCAATTGGGTTTCCTCGACCAGATATTTGAGTCGACCGAGTTTTTTGAACCAATGGCCCCTTGGTATCAAGTTGGTCGGCCACTCCCAGGGCACCACATGACTCTTCACTTATCTGCACAAGGCGCTGGAATCGAACCAGTTCGCCTAACACCACTCTATGAAGATTGTCGAGGCGAGTGGGGGCATGTAGGACCAATGGATTTTGGAATTGGTGTCCAAAATATCAAAAAAGGCGTTGCTGAACTTGAGCGATTAGGCATCGAAATGCATTCAGAGATTCAAACACTCAATGTAGGGAACTCAGAATATAAGTATGTATATTTTAGGGATCCTGATGATCAGTACGTTTGCTTAGTGGAGAGTTCTTACTGACTTATTTATCGACCTGCAGGCCATTTTGAGTCCTAATCTCCATACCCTCTTTTACCCAAGTCATACACGCCCGAGTATTTGTAATTCCATCGACACTCACTAAACATTCAAAGCACACACCCATTCCACAAAAGACACCACGTGGATCACCCGCGACCGTAGTGCGCATTGCAGATATCCCCTCGCACATCATTGCGCCCGCAACGCTTTCACCTTCATAAGCATTTGCTATTACGCCATTAATCGTTATTTTTACAGCTTCGCCGCGTTCAATATTTCCATCAGAAGGTAGACGAACTGCACGAATATTGGGCATAGGATTAGTTTCTCAATATTGACTGCAGTTGGCAACCCAAGTCAATGAAACCGGGAGATAGAAAAAGCCTCTAGATTTCGATCGATTAACTGTCCGGTGGCTAATTGAGCAAGGGTCTTGCCTAACAATGGCCCTGCCGTTAAGCCCATTCCGGGAAACATTCCAATGAAGACGCCTTTATAACCAGCAACCTCACCAATGATTGGGCGGTGATCGGGGGTCCCGTTACCAACACCAATCCATGTTCTGATAATTTTAATCGCTGAAATCGAAGGAACTACTTTAATGGCGACCCGCATATTACCCCTCAGTGAATCTGGATTAAGAACAGGTACACCCTCGGCATTAATCCTTGCAGGCCATCCACCTCCAATCAAAAGTGAGCCAGACTTTGCCTGTTTAAAAGTTAATCTTTCTCCAGAAAAATAAATTAGATGTTTTACAAAAGGAGAGACTATTTCCGAAACACTTACTTGGACTGGCTCGTCAGTAATTGGTAAGGAAAGCCCAAAGTTTGCTCCTAATTTAGTTAATCCAGCATTCGAGGTAAGAAGAATATTCTTACAAGTAAAGTCACCCGCTGATGTCACTAATCGATATCCATTACCATTTTTTGTAATTGTGAAAACTTCTACTCCAGTAAATATTTTTGCTCCGTGCTTCTTGGCTACTTTTGCAAAAGCTGGTGCAGCAAGCAAAGGGTTAGCTTTCCCTTCTATAGGCGAGAAGGCTGCACCGAGCATTTTCTCTGCAATATAAGGAGCCTTTTGCCGAAGTTGATTACCATCAAGTAGTTCCGCAGCAATTCCTATGGATTGCTCAAGTTCAACTTTAGTCGCAAGAAGAGCCATCTCCTCTTTAGTCTCGGCGACCAGGAGACCTCCACCACGAAATACTTCCAAGTCAGTTTCTAAATCAGTCGAAAGATCGCTCCAAATATCAAGTGAGTCAGCCAGAAATTTCAGCGCAGGTAAAAAGCTTTTGCCCCACTCAAATCCGAGTGTATGGAAAGGATCAAATTGAATTTGCCCATGCAAACTTCCAGCATTACGGCCTGATGCTTGGGTATTTAAATCAAATTGTTCGCATAGCGCAACTTCATTACCTTCTTTAGCCAGAAAATAAGCAGCAGCAGTGCCAGTAATGCCCCCACCAACAATTATATTTTCAAAATGATGAATTTGTTGCATTTGTATTGGCGCACTCTTCTCTAAAACCATATTTATATTATAGGGTCTACTTATTCAAAATTAACATGAAATGATTGAAGGAAAAAATGAGTCATGATTTCCGTGGTAGTTATTCAGTCTTAGTTACACCTTTTACTCCGGACCGAAAGCGCATCGACGAAAATGCCCTCAGGTCGTTTCTTGATTGGCAGATAAGCGTCGGTGTGCCCGGTGTCATCATGTTGGGGACAACGGGAGAGTTCCTAACCTTGACCGATGACGAGCGCCATCAAGTTGTCGATGTGACGGTCAAACATGTTAAGAAGAGAATTCCCGTTCTTGTGGGGACCATGAATGCTTACACCCCCAACGCAGTTCGTTATAGCAAGGAGGCTGAAGATTTAGGTGCCGATGGTCTTATGATCTTACCGCCGTACTACTACACCCCGACTCATGAAGAAATATTTAACTATTACAAGACTATTTGTGAGGCAATTCAAATTCCGATTATGATCTATAACAATCCATACACTTCAAACGTAGACATGCCTGCAAAATTGGTGGCAAGTCTGGCAAGAAGGCTTGAGCAGATCAGATATATCAAGGAAGCAAGCACTGATGTTGCCCGTGTCCGAGATGTAATTGAAGAATCTGAGGGCCTTATCAGGGTATTTGCTGGCGAGAGAGTAGTTGACTCATATTTATTGGGTGCAATTGGCTATGTAAATCCTTACGGAAACTACATCCCACACGCCTCGTCTGAAATATGCAACTTAATGGAGGTAGGACGTGTGGAAGATGCAAGGAAAGTCCAGCGCCTAATCGACAAAATCGATCATATTATCGCCGAAGGTCATCCAACATACGGTCATCAATGTTATTCAAAGGCGCTTGCCGCTATTGCTGGCCACCCTGTGGGAGATGTCCGTCCACCACTGACTACATTTTCTGAATTGGGTAGCGAAGGCATCGATCGAGTAGAAAAAATAAAACCACTTATGTCCCAACTCGATTCACTAATGGTATCGCTGGCTAAATAATTTTTACTGTGGAGATGGACGCGGTGCAATTTTACGGGCGCGTTCAAATTGTTTTTGCCAAGCGATTCTGATGCCTAAATCTTCTGCCGCACTCATTGGCCAATGTGGATTACGGAGCATGGCCCTACCTAGCATGACTGCATCAGCTTGACCGAGTTGAACTATCTGCTCAGCCTGAGATGGCTCTGTAATTAATCCAACTGCCGAGGTTAGAATTCCTGAACTTTCTTTTATAGCTTGTGCAAACTCGACTTGGTATCCAGGCCCAGTTGTAATTTTGGCGTCATGAACGAGCCCACCTGAAGATACATCGATTAAATCAACACCGATTTCTTTAAGTGTCTTAGCTAGCTCAATGGATTCTTCTAATGTCCAGCCTCCGCCGACCCAATCGGTTGCAGAGATTCGCACGAATAGTGGATTTGATTGAGGTACAACAGCACGTACTGCCCTTGCCACCTCGCATAAGAAGCGAATTCGATTTTCGAATGAGCCGCCATATTGGTCTTCTCTCTTATTTGATAGAGGTGAGAAGAATTGATGAAATAAGTACCCATGAGCTGCATGGAGTTCAATGACGTCAAAGCCAACGGTGATTGCACGCTTGGCTGCACTAACAAATTGCTGGGAAAGATTAGATATTTCAGAGATTGTTAACGCGTGTGGCACAGGGAAGTCTTGATAGGAGATAGAACTTGGTGCATCGGTTACCCATCCTCCTTCATCAGCCGAGGCAATTACATGGTCATCCCAAGGAAGAAGAGTCGAGCCTTTTCGACCTGCGTGTGCAAGCTGAATACCTATACGCGTACCCATTGAGTGCGCGAAATCAACTACTGGGGCGAATGCCTGTGCATGTTCATGACTCCACAAACCTGAACATCCAGTCGAAATACGTCCATTTGCAACAACCGCAGTTGCTTCAACCATTACAAGTCCAGCACCACCAGAGGCAAATGCACCTAAATGAATACGGTGCCACTCACCTACAACACCATTTGTTGCAGAGTACTGACACATTGGACTTACCCAGACGCGGTTGAGAAATTCGACTTCTCGTATTTTTAAAGGATCAAACATTGAGTTAGGCATTTCGAATCTGCTCCATCTTTAGCTGGGTTAGTGAAGTAAATTATCGAACATAGGAGGCACCATTAACATCAATAGTTGCACCAGTGAGATGTCTACATCTGCCTGTAGCCAGAAAGACGACAAGATCCCCTATCTCGCTAGGTGGAACGAGTTCACCTAATACTAAAGCCGCTTTCATCTTTTCTTCACCACCTCGGGCGAGTGCAGCCGCATCTGCCATTCTCGTCTTAACTATTCCTGGAGCTAGCACATAGGCCAAAATGCCTTGCTTGGCGTAGTTTTGTGCAACTGTCTGTGTTACAGCCTTGACGGCAGCTTTAGAGGCTGCATAGGCTGAAAGCTCAGCGATTGCTGATCCCCGTTGGCCCGACCAGCTAGACATAGAAATTAAGATTCCGCCGCCTTTAGCCAAAAAATGCTGAACAGCTTCTTTGATGAGATTAGAAGATTCCAAAACGTTTACTCGAAGCGTCATTTCCCAATTCTCATCCCACGTTTGATTATCACCCGTGAATGAACTATCTAGGTTAACGGCGGCATTGTTGAGCACAACATCTATCTGATCGACTTGTTGAAGTGCTTGAAGAAAGAGTGACCGACCACTACCCGGGATTGAGAGATCTTGTCCTATAAATACCTTGCGATTATCAGGTATACCCTTGAGTACCTCCCGTGCTCCATCTTCGAATGAGCTGTAGTGAGCGACAACTTTTGCCCCGGCTTCGGCTAAAGCTTTCACGGACGCAGCACCAATGCCACGTGATGCTCCTGTTACTAAAACTGTTTTACCCATAAGATCGTACATTTTCTCCCCCATTTTGGTTACATGACTCCGGCATCAACATTGATCATTTGACCCGTAATGCCATTAGCTAAATCGCTGCTTAAGAAAAGAGCGGTGTTGGCTACATCCTCAACAGTAGCTAACCGGCCTAAAGCAGTTGATTTTGCGAGTTTTTCAATGGCACTTTGGAAAGCATCCTCATCGCCACCATTACGCTTTTTTATTCTTGAAAGTAGAGCCTGCGTTGCCACAGGTCCAGGGGCAATTGCATTCACACGTATTCCACTTCTTCCAAAATCCAGGGCAGCTGATCGCATCACACCAAGGGCTGCATGCTTACTCGCAACGTAAGGGACAATATTTTCATCGCCTTTCCAGGAATTGAGTGAGGCAGTAATAACAATTGATGCACCAGGTTTGCGCAATAAATCAAAACTTTCCTTTAACGTTATAAAAAGCCCCCGAGAATTAAGTGCCATTACATCATCCCAAACTGTAAGGGGGGTGGCGGCTATTGTCGACCATACAGGAACCATCCCAGCATTTGCCAAAAGTACATCAATTTTACGTAAATGAACTGGAATGGATTCAAAAGCAGTGCTTGTGACCCTCTCATTAGTTAGATCGCAATTAATATATACCCACCCGCTAGGCAATTGAGCGGGCGCGATTTTGTCTAAGACTATTCCAGTTGCACCTGAGGCACTAAATGTACGCAACATTGCTTCGCCGAGGCCTTGAGCACCTCCAGTCAGTAAAACATTTTTGTCAAGCATAGAAATGTTCGGCATACGCACCTCTTCCCAAAGAGAAACTCATGAAATACTTTCACTTAATATGCATTTCAGTTATATTGTACTCAATAGTTATAAGTATTTGGAAGGTTTTTAAGAAATGTTAATGGTAAATCAGTGAGCAAGTTCAAAAGTATCGCTGAGGCGATAAAGGAACATGTTCATGATGGAAACACGATTGCCATGGAAGGCTTTACGCATTTAATTCCATTTGCTGCAGCCCATGAAATCATTCGCCAAGGGTTGCGTAATTTAACACTCGTACGGATGACTCCAGATCTGATTTACGATCAAATGATAGGTGCGGGTTGTGCATCAAAATTAATTTTCTCCTGGGGAGGAAATCCAGGGGTTGGTTCTCTCAATCGATTCCGTGATGCAGTTCAAAATGGCTGGCCCAATAAACTCGAGATTGAAGAACATACTCATGCTGGTCTCTCAAATCGATACTTAGCTGGCGCAACCGGGCTTCCATTCGCAGTGATGCGGGGATATCAGGGGACGGACTTATTGGCTCAAACAAGTAACGTTGACTCAGTTATCTGCCCTTTTACTGGTGAACGAATCACTGCAGTTGCAGCGCTGAATCCAGATGTGACGATTATTCATGCTCAGCAGGCAGATCGAAAAGGCAATATTTGCCTGTGGGGCATCACGGGAGTTCAAAAAGAGGCCGCCCTTGCTGCAAATAGAGTAATTGTCACTGTTGAAGAGATCGTAGATACTTTTAATACCCGCTCGAACTCACTTGTGATTCCATCATTCGTTGTTTCTGCAATTGCCCATGTACCAAATGGCGCTATCCCCTCATATGCATTGGATTACTACCCTAGAGATAACGAAGCTTACATAGCCTGGAATGCCATCAGTAAGGAACGTGAAAGTTTTGAGGCATGGTTAGTTAGTGAAGGTCTTCGCTCATGATGCAGGAGCAAGGATGGAGCGCCGATGAAATGATGACAGTTTCAGCAGCGCGCACCTTAAAAAACAGCGACTCTTGCTTTGTAGGCATCGGTATTCCAAGCACTGCAGCAATCCTGGCCAAGGCTACACATGCTCCAGAACTGGTTCTTATTTATGAGTCCGGCACAATCGACACAAACCCAGCCAAACTTCCTTTATCTATTGGAGATGGCGAATTAGCACAAACTGCGCTCACAGTTGTCGGTATTACAGAAATATTTAATTATTGGCTACAACCCGGTCGGATAAAAGTTGGATTTCTTGCCGCTGCTCAGTTAGATAAGTTTGGAAATATCAACACAACAATTATCGGCGGTACTTACGATCACCCTGTTGTACGTTTACCTGGCGCAGGCGGAGCCACTGAGATTGCTGCAGCATGCAGAGACACAACAATAATTTGCCGTCAAAGTACTCGTACGTTTCTTGAAAAGATTGATTTCATTACCTCTGTGGGTTACGGAACTGGCCCCGGATCTCGCGAATCATTTGGATTAATCGGTAAAGGTCCAACAACTGTTATCACTGACCTTGGAATTTTAGAGCCCGATCTAAAAACATGCGAGCTAGTTCTGACTAAAATTCACCAAAATGTAGATATTGACACTGTAATTGCAGCTACAGGTTGGAAATTAAAGATATCAAAAAGCCTTGAAATCACTACACCCCCAACAGATGAAGAGCTAGTTCTGTTGCGTAAATTAAATCCGCCAAAAAAGCTTTAAACAAACGCTATTTTTGCTCTAGCAGAAAGTGCAAGATAAGTACCGGTGACAATGAGCGGAAAACTCACAAGAATGCCGACTGTTATTGGTTCTTTCGCTATGATTACCCCAACAAGTACTGCAACAAGTGGGTTCGTAAAAGCAAGATAAGTTGTGAGTAATGGACCAACTTCTTTTATAAGTTCGAAGAAAATCCAAAATGCTAAGGCTGTGCATATAACACCAAGAACCAGTGCCGCAATAACTATTCGGATATGTAAGCCATGCTGTGGCCAAGTGGCAATTCCAGGAATGGACCACGCGAGTGAAGTTATTAGAACTGTTAGTGAAACAGCGCCAAGGGAAGGAACTTCCCTTAACTTACGATTGACTACTCTAGGTGCGTAGGCATATCCACACGTAGAAAGTAGTACCATCGCAACAGCAAGGAGATTGATCTGACTTCTTAGACTATCTAATCCAATTAGTGCGCTAATTCCCAACAGACCAATCAATAGTCCCGCAGCGCCCTGTCTAGTTAAAACCTTTTTTTCTCCAGAGCTAAACGCATAAAAAAGACCAATAATTGGGATAGCTGTCATCATTAATCCTGTAAAAGCCGAATCTAAATGTTGCTGTGCAATACTCGCTAGACCCCAAGGGATAGTCATCTGCGCTAAAGCAAATACCAAAACCCATCGCCAACTCCGAAGAGCCTTTTGAAAATCTCCTGAATGCAATGTGAATGGCAGCAATACCGCAGCTGCTATGCCAGCACGAAGGAAGACTATCGTGCTAGGGGAAAATTCCGTCAGTAGGTATTTAGTCAGCCAAAATGGAACTCCCCAAATAAATGAATTACAGATGAAAAGGGCTAATCCTCGCTTGTTCATTATGAAGCAGTGGATTGGGCAATAATTCCTATTGGTGTTGGCTTGAAAGGAGGTTGGGGCGCAAACCCTGAATATTCTGAAGGCGTGCTCTGAGTTTTTTCCGCAGCTTTGGCTATGGTAAATGAACTGCAGTACCGTCCCTGACAGATTCCCATACCTGCCCGCGTAACTCGCTTAAGAGCACCAGCTGTTAAAAGCTCCTCTGAAATCTCTCCAGAGATTTCTCCCTTGGATAAAGATAGACAACGGCAAATAATAGTTGTGGAGTCACTTAATTGATCTAGGTTGAGGCTGCCACGAAAAACCTTCCAAAGACTCTTCTGGAATTTCAAATTCCGCTTATAACGACGTTGCGCAGTTTTAATTTCGCGTTTTAATGCAGAAGGGATAACTTTGCCCGCACTCTTAACAATGGCATATCCAGCCATGATGCCAATAGCCTTGGCTACTTGAGCACCAGAAATTCCGCCACTATCTCCCACAACATAAACTCCTTTGATGCTCGTTTCTCCGAAATTATCACGAAAAACCTGAAGAGTCTGACTTTGAATATCAAAGGCATGTTTACAGCCGAGAGAACGGGCAATCTCATTCGATGGCATAAAACCATAACCTAGTGCAAGTGCATCGACGCGAAATAACTTGACTCCAGAATTAGAGGCAGACCCATCCGAGGTAATTGACGCTACCTTGACAAGACTCAATGAGGGAGTGCCTGAAGCCTCAATGACGGCACTTGAGAAGTAAATCGGGACCTTTGCTCTGAGTAAAGTAAAAAAATATCCCAGGCCATTTAGAACCAGTTTTGGCGAATACCAGGCCAGGGTCAGAGAGGTGAAGATATTTTTTATCTTAAACGGGCGACCTAATTCAGCAAGACCAGCTACAGAACCGCCGGCGCGTATGAGTTCTGCCGCCATTTGAATATTGAGTGGACCATTTCCTGATATAAAAATCTTTGACCCCAAAAGTACTTGATACGATCGCAACAATGTTTGTGCAGCTCCCGTAGTCATCACTCCAGGTAAAGTCCAACCTGGAATCTGAAAACTTTTCTCATAGGCCCCGGTTGCTATTACTAAACTCTTTGGCTTCAACACCCACCGATGTGTCGTACTTGCTGCAACAAGGTGGTTAGGGGCGAAAGCACCCCAGATACTCGCTCCAGTTAAAACTTCGACGCCAGATGTTCTTGCCCTTTGAATTAAGGCCCGACCCTCAAGAAATTGACTATCTAGTTGGTCCTCGCGTAGGAGAGGATCCACTGGCTGTTTAAAATATTGCCCACCTAATTTTGCCCGCTCATCTAACAGCACGACCAGTAGTCCTGCTTCAGCACAGACGGCCGCTGTAGCTAATCCTGCAGGACCAGCCCCGATTACTAAGACATCAGGTGAAATTTCTGATTCAGGAAGAGCTACGTAGTCAACACTATCGATGCTCGGGTATGCAGGCTGTCGCGAAACCTCATCTCCATTACAGACAGAAGTCATGCACGCTAATTTGCCTGGAGTTCCATTGACAACAATTGCACACTCGTTACAAACACCCATTCCGCAGTAAAGACCGCGGCGAGAACCGTCAAGACTCTCTTTCAAGTCATAAATTCCAGCCCTTGTTAGTGCGGAGGCAAAAGTATCGCCTTCTTTAGCTTGAATAAAATTCTCATCAAAAATAAATGAAATATCTAGTGCGCTATCGCGCATTGTAGTTTTCGCTCTCATGCGCGCCTCCAACGAATCTCAACTATTGCTAATTACAATTACTTTCTCTTAACATAGACTCTACGAGATTAAATGAGATAATTCTAGAAGGGTAATTGTAGTGGGAAGCTTAAGTGGAAAGACGATTCTCATAACAGGGGCATCAAAGGGAATTGGTTGTGCGACTACCGAACTTCTAGGAAGTGAAGGAGCTTATGTCATCGCACATTATGGTTCAGATAGAGAAGGCGCCATTAATGCAACAAAAAATATTCCTGAAAACCACAAATTCATAGTACAAGCTGATCTGGCGCAATCAGGCAGTCCTAAGAAACTTTGGAGAGAAGCCCTCGAATGGAGAGGCGTAATCGATATCGTAATAGCCAATGCGGCAATCATGCCTGAAGCAGCTTTCACGGATTCTGATGAACTATGGGATTCGACATGGGAAGCGGCTATGTGTGTGAATGCAACTGCGCCAGCGCAGCTCATACGTGAGGCGACAAAATACTTCCTTGAGAATTCTGGCGGATCCATCATCGCCATCTCAAGTTGGGCAGCTCAGCGGGGTGCAGGAAATATTAAATTAGGAGCTTATTCAGCCTCTAAAGCTGCAATTGCCGCACTTGTGAAAACTATCGCACGCGCATATGGCAGAGATGGTATCTATGCCTATTTGATATCACCCGGCGTTGTTCGTACCGGAATGTCAGTTGCTTCGGCAATTACTCAAGGCGGAGAAGAGAAAATTACAGCTACATTAGCTATGGGAGAATGGGTTCCGCCCAAAGAGATTGCAGAGATGGTTGTCTTTTTAGCAACTGGGGCTAGCAAGCATTTATCTGGTGGCACTATTGATATAAATGGGGCTACATATATTCGTTAACCATTACGGTTGATAAATATCGTCACCCTCTTGAAATGCTGGGCCATTAATTACAAGATACTTACCTGATCCTAAAAAGGAATACTTTTGGGAGCGTGGAATGACGACGATATCTCCAGCACTTGCCAAAATTTCATCTTCAGGAAATACGTTAAAAACGAAAGAGCCCTCAAGCAGATAATATACTCTCGTGCTTTTATTTGTAAGGAGACTACGATGCGCTCCATTAATCTCAACCCAGGTTAGGCTTACATCGGCCCCATGAGAATTAACGTTAGCTAACTGGCGAAAGCTTAAATTATTGGAATCCTCACGAATTAATTCGATATTATCGGGCTTTACATGACTAATACTCATTTTTGCCTCCAACCTACTATTGAGCAAAATTTATTTGTAAAGCAAAGGACCTCCAGTGAGTCAAACTGGAGGTCCTTTGTTTACCGAGTCCCTACTAGGTCCAAGAAGATGTTACAGAGACAGATTGGAGACCCATCTTGCGAGCATCATTTCCAACATATTTATCCCAGAGTCCTGCAAGATTGTTGTGTGAAGTTTCATAACGCAACCAAGTATCAACATAAGCTTTCAACTTATAGTCACCTGCTGGCATAAAGAAACTGTTCTCATCAACGAAAACTGGCTTACCCTTGAATACCGTTAAATTAGGTTGATTCTTGACTGCATCTGCAACCTCGAACTCACCAACGATCATGGCATTAGATCGACCAGCGCTCACATCGGCAAGCGCGGCCTGGTTTGCAAGCCGCTTGAGCTTGGCCTTTGGATAAAGAATTTGGGCAGCAGACTCTTGTGAAGAACCTAAAACAACGGCAATAGTGACAGAAGAACTATTGAGTTGCTCCAGTGAACTCACCTTAAATCCCGGTTTCAACAGAACAACATTTGACTCAACGAATGCTGGCAATCCAGCAAATAGTACTTTCTGAGCGCGTTCTGGCTTGATTGTCGCTGCTATTCCAGACATATCAAATTTACCTGCTACTTGGCCGGCAAAAAGCTCACCAAATGGAATTTCGACCCACTTTGGAGTTGCGCCAAGAGAGGCTGCTAACTTATTTGCTAAGTCAACTATATATCCCGTTGGAGTACCAGAAGCCGTCTTATATTGAATTGGCTTAAAAGTGAGATCAACACCGAAACTAATTTCTTTAGTTGCTAACACTTTATCAATTACTGAATCATAACCTGAAGTAGCAGATTCACTTTTCTTCGTTGTACTTGTTACAGCTTCAGCTGATGAAGGCATAGCTAAACCGGTCAATGCGCTAGCACCAAGTGCGAGTCCAGCACCTTTGATAAAATGTCGACGGTCTGTTGCTTGTGAAATCTTTGCTTCATCTTCTGTAGTAGGTAAAACACGTGACATGTAACTCCTCCTTATTTAAAAATAACCAGACAAGAATGATTGGTCATTTGGTTTCAAGCAATTCAATACTTACTACAGTGTCCTGTCAAGAGTCAATGGCAAAATAAAAGAGAAAAATCCACACTAGGAGCTAAGGGATAGCCTCTATAGGCGATTGTGCGCTATGCGCAGAAACTCTCTTCTCAAGTTTGGCTAACAGACGAGAAATGGTTAATACGGCTATTAAATAAAGAAGACCTGCGAAAGTATAAAACTCAAATGGCTTGTAGTGTAAATCTGCTAATTGCTGAGTTTCGCGCATTAATTCAGGTACACCAATGATGCTTAGAATCGCGGTATCTTTGATTGCATCCACATATTGATTACCAAGTGGTGGAATAATAATTCGAAATGCTTGTGGTAAAACAATTGAACGAGTGACATCTCTTTTAGAAAGACCTAGTGCCATACCCGCTTCAACTTGTCCGCGATCTATTGCGGAGATACCAGATCGGAAAGTTTCAGCTAAATATCCGCTATTTAAAAGACCTAAAGTGACCACACCAGCCATAATTGCGGGCATGTTTATCCCGACAGCAATTGCAAGTCCAAAATATACCCAGATCAGAAGGACATAGAGAGGAATTCCGCGAAATAGTTGAGTGTATAGAAAAGCAAAACCCTTGAGAGATTTAACCGAAGATAACCTCATTAAGGCCATGATTAACCCAAATATAATTGCAATTATAATTGCGAATGTTGCACATGCCATAGCAAGACCAAATCCTTTTAATAGGATTCCCATACTTGACCAGACATATGTGAAGTCAAAGAAAGGTTCTGCTCTAAACATGTGCCTTACTCCTTCCTAGGCGGCGTTCTAAAAGCCATACAAATCCAGAGATTGTGAGTGTAAGTGAGACGAAAATTAAACCTGCAACTGTATAGAGTTCAAATGGTGTAAAAGTGGCAAGTGAAACATATCGAGCAACATAAATCATGTCTGAGACACCAATAACCGAAACGATGGTTGCACCCTTAAGAAGCCCCACATAAACATTTACAGTTGGTGGAATAACAATGCGCAATGCCTGAGGTAGAACAATTCCTCGAAAAACTTGACCTTTGCTTAAACCTATTGCAAGCCCTGCCTCAGATTGGCCAGGAGAAATAGCAAGTAACCCACTTCGGAAAACTTCAGTCATGTAAGCGCCACCAGTTATTCCAAGTGCTAATGCGCCTGCCTGGAATTCGGTAAGCAGGAGGTTGAATTTGAGAGAAAGGCCATAATAAATCCAGAATAAAAGAACAAATAGGGGAATGGATCGACCCAGCTGTACGGCTCCATCGGAAATTGCACTGATGAGTCTATTTGAATTTAGACGTCCAACTGCCAAGATTAATCCGAAGATAAGGGCTAGCGCCATTCCGACAGCTGAGATTTCTAGAGTTATGGACAAGCCCTTAAGGAGTTCGGGCAGATATTTATGGATGACATTCCAGTCGATTTTGTACGCTGAGTCACTCATTAGTTTAAAATCGATGCGAGAAAAGTCCTGGTACGAGGTTCCACCGTATTGCGAATTTCTTCAGGAGAACCAATTTCTATGATTTTTCCTCCATCCATGAAAACAATACGGTTAGCCACCTGGAATGCGAAGTTCATTTCATGGGTGACGATGACCATTGTCATCCCTATTCCGGCGAGCCGGCGGATCTCTTCAAGAATTCCACTGACTAGTTCTGGATCGAGAGAAGAAGTAACCTCATCAAAGAGCATGACTTTCGGCTTAAGGGCTAAAGCACGGGCAATAGCAACGCGCTGTTTTTGGCCACCAGATAGTTTTTCTGGATACTGGTCAAACTTATCCGAGAGCCCCACCCGGCTGAGTTCAACTTCGGCCGTTTTACGTGCCTCACTCTTGTTCATGTTTCTTACCTTCATAAGTCCCAACATCACATTCTGTGTTGCGGTCATATGTGGGAAGACATTAAAGTTCTGAAAAACCATGCCGATATCACCTCGTAACCCAATTAATGCTTTTTGATATCTCTGATTAGCCAAGAAATTGAATTTAGAATGGAAAACTTTCCAGGAATGACCTTGGAAGATAACCATTCCGATGTCAGGAGCTGCAATAAAGTTAATGCAACGTAATAAGGTGCTCTTACCCGAACCACTAGGGCCGATAATTACTAGGACTTCACCTTCAGCAATGTCAATATTTACATCATCAAGGACTTTATGGCTCCCAAAACTCTTAGAGACGTTCTTCAATTGGAGAAAAGCGTGTACTTCATCATTAGTCGTAGCATCATTTTCACTCATTGCTCTGTGAACTCCCTAATTAAGCCAATGCGTTGAGAAGACTTTCTTGATTTCATTCCTAATGTAACGAAAAACTTTTTTGAGTTCAAGGAATTAAGCTATAACTCACATAAAGAGTCGAAATATTGCCACAAGTTCGCTACCCGAACAGGGCATGGGTGAGTAAAAAACCATAGGTTTCGAGCCCCAAGCAATTACTGAAGATGAATCTTAAATTAAGGGTTAAAGTTCATAAATGGCCAGAGTTATCGTTATTGGCGCCGGGGTAATCGGCTGCTCGGTTGCTTATGAAATGGCACGCCAGGGTTATGAGGTTATTGCACTCGATAAGGCCCA
>RGZI01000140.1 GCA_010031635.1 Actinomycetota bacterium | reverse complement strand
GCAACCCGTCTTGAACGCGTTCAGCGCACCCGCGGTTGGAGCGCGCATGATTTGCAGCGCAGAGAATCCGCCCAGTGGCCGCTTGACCGAAAATGCTTGGCAGCTAATGATATTTTGCACAATGAAGCAGATCCCGACTCTTTGCGACGACAGGTGCTGCAGATTCTGCGAGATCTCCCGCCAATCACTGAAATAAAATCAAATTTTTAGACAAAGGGCAGTCATTTGGTTTGGCATTGATTTGATCGCCAAATTAAATATGCGCCCATGTACACTTTCAGCATGAACTCTACGGTTGCGAATAACCATCAATTTATATGCGCAGTTGACCGTGATTTGTTTTGGGAGTTAATTAATAAATTTGGACAGAAAGATCTATTGCCTCGACAACGCCAGATTTCATGTCAGTCAATTAGTCTCATACAATTTGATCGCTTGGAAACCTGAAATGCTCGAAGTATTGACTGTCGGTGTTTTTATTGCTGCCTGCGTAATGTCGCTTCTTAGTCCGGCGTGGGGGCTTGCCCTTGTCTCAGTGATGTTTACCTTGGAGCAGGCCCTGCAAGCCACTTCGTCCATATTCTTGAACCAGTTGTCACTTGCAAACATTTGCGTGGCGTTGGCGGTTGGTATCGGATCTTTACGAGCCATTTCCAAGCAGCACAGGCCCCTTCTTGGTTATTTTACCTTTGAGTGGATCGTCACTATTGTTATTTTTACTTGGTCGTGCATTTCTTTGATTTGGACTCCGTCATTCAAATCAGGAAGTGAGCTTATTTCTGCGGGAATTCCTTACTTTATTTTATATGTGATCGTCAGCCCTTTTTTAATTGACGGTATTGATTCCCTTAATAATTTTTTCCGCGCATTTCTAATTTTGGGATCAGTAGTAATTATTCTCATTTTAGTTAATCCAACATTTACAGTCACATCTGGACGCTTGGGTATTAACCTTGGAGCGACCCTGAGAACAAATCCTCTGGCGATGGGTTTTCGAATTGGCGCCAAGTCGATCTTTATTAACATCATTCGCGTCGTAGGATTTTTCTGTGGCACCGCAATTGCGCTTCAGTCTGGTTCGCGCGGCCAAATTCTCTTTGCCGTATTGTTGGCATTAATTTTCTACCCAGTGTCGGTGAGAGTTAAAAATCTATTTTCATTCCTCGCCACAGCATTTGGTTTGATCGTGTTGCTGCCAATTATTTTATGGGTAGCTCAACTAGTTCTTGGAGATGTGGGATTGCGACGTTGGGATGCCGACGTAATCGCGGGCGGAACGGAAGTTCGAATCGAAAATATTATGGATTTGTTGGGGGGCTTCGTCACAAATCCCGCCGCCTGGCTTGTGGGACTGGGATTTAACGCATTTACGTCCATCAGTACCGCTGGATCCGAACCATATTCCCACGTGATGTTTATTGATATTTTTGCGGAGCTTGGGATTCCGCTGTTTATTTTATTCTCCATCAGCATGTACACCACTACCCGAAGTTCGATCTGGCTCTTTCGCCGGTTTAGAGATGAACCGACACAAAGAGCAACCCTGGCTGTGCTTTTCTCTTTCTTTGCCTATCAAATTTTGCTGATGAATAAACAAGGATACCTTTGGGCCGCGGGATCTTTTTTTGTTGTAGTTCTAATACTGTCGCGGAGAATCAAGAAACTCATCTTGTAAAGCTGAGCTAAATCCAATGTGCGGAATTTTTGGAATCATTTCTGCTTCTGGTCTTCGCGAAGGAGATCCGCAACTTTTGCGGGATCTTGCCGCTGCCTTGGTTCACCGCGGTCCAGATGGAGAGGGCTTTCTTGAAACTAAACAGGTCGCTTTGGGAATGCGACGACTCGCCATTATCGATCTTGCGGGCGGTTGGCAGCCGCTTTGGAATGAAGATGAATCAATCGCATTAGTCGCCAACGGCGAGGTATACAACTTCATTGAACTTCGCCGTGAATTAGAGGCGCGCGGCCATCGCTTTAAAACTGGAAGTGACTGCGAAACAATAATTCATCTCTACGAGGAATACGGGTCGGATTGCGTCCAACACCTTCGGGGCATGTTCGCGTTCGCATTGTTGGACCGAACGAAAGGCCGCGTGTTGATTGCGCGCGACCGTATTGGGGAGAAACCACTTTTCTTGGCGTGGAACCAAAACCGCTTGGTCTTTGCAAGTGAAATGCGCGGCCTCATTGGTTCTGGCGCGGTGCCATTTGAAATTGATCC
>RGZI01000139.1 GCA_010031635.1 Actinomycetota bacterium | reverse complement strand
GGTCACCACTAAATAACTGCAAATACCTATCTACTTAAATAACTACGTGGACTAGGCTGACCGAATGGACCTTTCCGTGAAGTCAGTCCGTAAATATGGTGCAGCGCTAATCGCGGCGCTTTTGTTAGGGTCGTTTGTCCAGGCAAATGTGGCTCATGCCGGTGGTGGTGTCAAGATTCCATCGACGGTTCCGTACTTTGGGCTATACCTAAGTGAAATCTTTGACTTAAATCTAGAGCCAGATAATTTCTATGCTGATCCTCAAAATCCAGATTCATCTAAAATTCTACGTTGCGCCAGTGTTGATGATGAGATCTGCACCAAAGCCACATCCGTCGCGGTTATTCATAATCTTCCAACGTGTGTTATTGATTCATCCTTTGATTGCATTAAATCAGTTTGGGCTATCGATCCATCTGGTAAGAAAATAGAAGGACAATTTCTAAATTCGCTACCGGTTAAAGGAACGACAGACCGTCCAGCGATTCCATCAATGTTGCTATCAGCTGCAAATGGCTTTGGTGGTTTATGGAAGATTCCAGGAGTAGTAAATAGTGGTGGAACTGAAAACTACTTCGTCTCTACTCGAATCGGTTCATGGAATGAAAAGGCTGCAGGCCAGAAGTTAAGTACAACTCAATATTTTTATGGCCAAATTAGTTCAGCGATCATTCCAGTTAAGCCGGTAAGTGGAAATTATGCACCAGTAAATTCACGTATTTCTTGGGGTCGAGATAAGAATACGACAAATACGCCCCCTACATATACGCCGCAACATGAAAGATGTACGGTTGTAGATACTGGCGTCTGCCAACTTCCTCAAGACTTTCCTGATGGTTACCGTTTTGGAATGTCCGTGCAGCTTGCCCAGAAAGTAAGCGGTTGGTTCCACGGACGTATTGCACTTCCGCAAATCAGCATTAACCCCGATGGTAAGGGTCAAGTTGTTAGTATCGAAGCTGAACCTGTAAAGATTTCAACTCTCGATTTCACTATTCCGAACGCACAGATTCCTGAATCTGTTAGAAAACTTATCTTTAACGGCTCCGATTGGGGAGTTATGGGTGATGAAAACGGTGGCGAACAAACAATGCTTAATGGCCTCTCGGATCCATTAACTATGCAGATCATGAACGATATGTTGCCGACTATTGGAGATAAGGCTACTAAAACCTCGCAATATTGGTCTTACAGTGCGCTAAATTTAGGGGATAACCCAGAAATCCAGAAGTGTACTAAATCTAAAGATGAGCTCGGTGGAGTTGTGACGACTAATGCACTCACATATAGCGCCGGCCCGCCTATTTATAATAAGACCACTGGATCACTGGAATACAAGGTGGCATCCCCACACTTTGAAGCAAACGGTTCGGTCGCAACAGGTACTTACGACTTAGCAATTAATAGCGTTGTTGCGCGATGCATTTACGGTTTCTCAACAGCACCAATTCAGGCAGAGATATCAATTACCTCATCCGATGGTGAGAAGATAGTGCCAACTACTATCGTTAATGAGAAGAACGGCTGGCTTTATCTATCAGCCAAAGGCTTTACCTTCTCCTCCCCTACGATCAATGTGAAGTTATCGCAGGAGAAGGTTGCAGTTTCACCGACTCCAACTCCAACTCCATCTGCTGCCGCTTCGGTTGCACCGGTTGTGAAGAAATCTGTGACTATTGCCTGCGTTAAAGGCAAGGTGACCAAGCAGATAAGTGGGACAAGTCCTAAGTGCCCGGCGGGATATAAAAAGAAGTAAGCCCTAGCGATGGTCACCACTAAATAACTGCAAATACCTATCTACTTAAATAACTACGTGGACTAGGCTGACCGAATGAAAATCCTCATCACCGGCGGCGGAGGAATGCTCGGCCAAAAACTTATCGCTGGCCTTGCCAAAGTGGGCTCACTCAATGGCAAGAAGATTGAATCAATCACCGTTGTAGATGCTTACAAGCAATCACAGGCCCTTGATGGCTTTGATTTCAAGATCACTTCCAAGATTGTTGATATCACTGACCGTGCAGAGTGCGATGCAATGATCGCTGAGAAGCCAGATGTGATCTTCCATCTCGCTGCGATTGTCTCCGGTGAAGCTGAATCAGATTTTGAAAAAGGTTACCGCGTAAATGTTGATGGAATGCGTAACCTCTTTGAGGCTATCCGTTTGATTTCAAATGATTACTGTCCAAGAGTTGTCTTCACCTCATCAGTTGCCGTTTACGGTGGCCCTTACCTTGATGTCGCCGATGACAAC
>RGZI01000138.1 GCA_010031635.1 Actinomycetota bacterium | reverse complement strand
ATTGAGTAACTTTCATATTATTGAGGGTTCCCAGCTTCCTTCTGGTTGGATCGGTAAGAGTTGGGCATTGCAGCAATTACTAGATATATCAAAGGGTGAAATAATAGTTTCAGTTGATGGCGATGTCCGATTGAAGCCTGATGCAATAAGTAAGTCTATTTCCTTAATGAAGTCATCATCTCTAGATTTCATATCTCCATATCCACGCCAATTAGCTCTTACTTTTGCTGAAAATTTAATTCAACCTTTACTTCAGTGGTCATGGATGTCTACAGTTTTACTTCGCGTCGCCGAGCGAGTGTCTTTTTCTTCAATGGCAGTTGCAAATGGCCAGTTCTTTGTCGTGAAAAGAAGTGCTCTAAAAATAGCCGGCGGATATGAATCTGTAAAAAGTGCAGTTCTCGATGATGTTTTCCTGGCGCGCACTTTAGTTGCATCTGGTGCACATGGTGTAGTTATAAATGGTGCTGATATCGCCGAGTGCCGAATGTATGCTTCTTGGAATGAGATAAAAGCTGGCTACGGTAAGTCGTTACGCTATGCCTTTGGAACAAAATTTGGCGCAGTCTTGGCAGCGGTATTTCTCTTTTCAACGGGTATTCTCCCCCTTATTCTGATTGTGACTTCGCCTAGCTTTGGCTTATCTGCATATCTACTTATTGTGTTCTCGCGATTATTAAGTGCCCTAAAATCTAAAGGTCGCTTGATCTATGCTTTCTTCCATCCTCTATCATCTGCCTTGTTGGTATATCTCATCGCATATTCATTTTTCAATCACAAAAAGATTCAGTGGAAAGGCCGCCCGTTATGAAAATTGCCGTAATCGGTGCCGGAATGGGTGGGATGACTGCTGCCGCCCGATTAGCTCGCGCTGGACATTCGGTCACTATTTATGAGGCATCTGATACATACGGCGGAAAGTTGAGAACTGAATGGATTGGAAAATTTGCATTTGATACTGGTCCATCGCTTTTAACTTTACCCGCCGTCTATAAGGATTTTTTCATTCGCACCGGAAAACCCCTCGGCTTACTCTGTGAAATAACACCTGTAAACCCATCATTCGACTACAGGTTTGCAGATGGAACACATGTGAAGTTTGCAAACCTCTCAAGACACCACACGTTGAATGCAATCAGAGAATCTTACGGTAATGAAGTATCAGAGCAATGGAATCTAATGATGAAGCGGGCCACCAGAATGTGGGATGTTTCGCGCGAACCATTTGTCGAGTCCGAACTTCGTTCGCCAATTTCTCTGTTGAGGCGAAAGAGTCTTTTTAGAGACATTCTTACTATCGCACCTTGGAAATCATTACGTACTTTTGCTAATGAAAATTTGCCGGATCACCATCTTCGATACATCCTTGATCGCTATGCAACATATAGTGGTTCGGATCCACGCAAAGCACCCGCAGTGTTAGCAACTATTGCATATGTCGAAGAAGCTTTTGGTGCATGGCATATAAAAGGAGGACTTGGAACTCTTGCGCAGTTGGTGCAACAGCGATGTATCGATGTTGGAGTTAATTTTCTTTACAATTCAAGAGTTGCACAAATTACGGTAAAAAAGGGGGTAGCTACTGGGATAGTACTCACGAACGGTACCAAAATTACCGCAGACCGTATTGTTGCAAATGCCGATGCCGAACTCATCTATAACAATTTAATTTTAGGCGAAAATAGAAAGCTTCGGAAAGTTCGTAAAAACTTAAAAACTGCCGATGCCTCAATTGCTGGTTTCACATTACTTTTGGGACTGCGTAAAAATGGAAGCCCGAAATTGAGTCACCACACTATTTTGTTCCCAGAAGATTATGACGCTGAATTCAACGCAATTTTTAATGACAGAAGTCCCGTAGATAAACCAACAATTTATATCTGTTCTCCTGATGATGAAACCATGGTGAAACACCCTGATCTTGAAAGTTGGAGTGTGCTGGTAAATGCACCTTTCCATGGGGCGAACGGATTTGATTGGAGTGACGAAAAATTTGCTAAAGATTACGCACAAAAGATTATCGATCAAATTGAAGCTAGAGGAATTCCCGTTCGTGAAAGGTTAGAATCTCTAACAATTAGAACACCAGCAGATCTGGAAATCTCAGCAAATGCCCCTGGCGGATCTATTTATGGGACATCGAGTAATGGTGCTAGAGCTGCATTTATGCGAGCAAAAAACCGCTCTCCCATAAAGAACCTCTTTTGTGTTGGCGGTTCAGCTCATCCTGGTGGCGGACTTCCATTGGTTGGGATGAGTGGTGAAATTGTGGCTAATGCA
>RGZI01000137.1 GCA_010031635.1 Actinomycetota bacterium | reverse complement strand
CATCTAAACCGCGTAAAACAAATGGATCGTAAACAGTTCCGATTGGAATTAATGGCTGACTTGAGTGATCCCAAGAAAGTCCAAGTTGACCAAGCAACATAAATAAGTTCATTTCACTGATGCCTAATTCAATATGTTGGCCAGTTGGACCTTCAGCCCATTTCAATATTGGATCTTCGTTCCAGCGCCGTAATTCTTGAGGATGGAAAACACCTGCGCGGTTAATGAAGCCACCCAAATTTGTAGAGGTGGCTACATCGGGTGCAGTAGTTACTAAATACTTTCTAATCTCATCGTTTCTACTCACTTCACTTAAAACTCTTCCGAAGACCTCTTGAGTAGATGTCATGCCGGTAGTTTTTACACCAGTTTCAGTTGGAAAAACTAAATCAATTTTAGAAGTAGTTGATTCTCTGGCCAAAGCATTTGCCCGCTGTGCGCAAAGCTCTGCTTCGGCTGTTCCTGGTACAAATAAATCCCATTCATCACTTTCGGTTAAGCCTTTATTGGTTCGTAAATCATTGATTTGGGCTTCACTTAATAATGCGGAGTGATTTCGTGGATCTCCAGCGATTGGAAGTCCCCACCCTTTAACTGTGTAGGCAAAAATTACACTTGGTCGCTCGGTTTCGGCGTCGCACTCTCTGAAAGCCGCAAGCAAAGAATTTAAATTATGTCCACCAAGATCAGTTAGTAAGGTAAATAATTCGTCATCGGAGTATTTTGCAATCTCAGCTTTTACGCCTTCTGGGGCACCTTCTAAAAATCGAGTGCGTAGATCTTCGCGTTTCTGCCCATAAAGTGATTGGTACTGCTCATTCGGAATATCATCAAACCATTTCTTGAAGATTGCATTACCCGGCTCTGCAAACGCTGCTTCTAATTTACGGCCATATTTAGTTTCAACTACATGCCATCCGGCCCACCAATTAAGGCAATGAAGCGCGACTCTGGACGTTTGCCAAAATGTGCATCTACATATCTTCTGGTGACACCAGCAAATAGTGGAGCGGCCGCACCTAGTCCAACTGAGCCAGTTGAAAAATCTACTGGGTCTGGGTCCTTAGTTCGTGATGGGTAACTTTGCAATCCACCTAATGAGCGAAGTTGCGTCAAATATTTTTTATCTAGTCGACCCAGTAAATATTGAATCGAGTGAAAGACTGGTGAAGCATGTGGTTTTACACTAACTCGGTCTTCGCTATTTAAGTGGTGGAAATAAAGTGCAGTCATAACTGAAACTAGTGAGGCACTTGATGCTTGATGTCCGCCAACTTTGATGCCATCAGTATTAGCTCGCTCGCGATTTGCGTGATCAACCATTCGCACGGCAAGCCAAAGAATGCGCTCTTGAATGCGCTCTAGAACCGAGAGATCTTTTTCAGAAAGAACCATGAGTTGCTACTTCAATTCTTTTCGAACAGCCATTACTAAAGCCTCATAATCTGCAGGCGTATTGTAGAGATGACCAGAGATGCGGAAGAAGTATTTGTCACTAAAAATTGTAATTGGAACTTCAATTTTGTACTCAGTTGCTAATTTACGACCGAGTGCAGCACAACCTTCCGCTCCACCTTGCATATTGTGGATTGGAACTACACCCATCGGTAGATTTTCTTCACGCAATTCATCCTTACCAACACCAAGTTCGGCCATAACTAAATCGCGGCCATAACGCATCCGTTGTTGGTGCGCTTTACGAACTCGCTCCCAACCAAATGCTTCATAAAATGCAATAGCACGTGGGGCGGCCAGCCAAGCTGAAAGATCTACTGTGCCAAGCATGTCGAATTGCAATGGATAAGGCTCAAACTCATTCCAAGAGACAACTAATGATTGAACTTTTCCTTGCCAACGTGGAGCAATACGAAATACACCAGCACCTTGAGGTGCGCTCACCCATTTATGTAAATTTCCAAACCAGAAATCTGCATCTAGGGCATCTAAGTCGGTATCAAAATTTCCAGGGGCGTGAGAAGCATCAACCGTAAATGCAATGCCATGTTTTTTACACAATGCGCTTAGTTCAAAAATTGGAAATGTGCGAGCAGTTGCAGATGTGACATGGTCAACTACCAACATCACTGTCTTCTTAGTAATTGCAGCCTCGACAAGTTTTACCACATCTGCATCAGCAGCTAAACGTGGAACAACTACTTCTACTACTTTGCCACCAGCAGGCTCTAGGCCGCGTTTAACAGCGTAAGTAATCGCGCCATACTCATGATCTAAGACAATTACTTCATCCCCAGATTTAAATGGGAAGCCGCGCATTGTGGTTGTTGCAGCCTCTGTGGTGTTACGCACCAAAGCAATCTGATCAGCTTCTTGTCCTAAAAATTTAGCAATCTTGGCACGAGCATCGGCAAC
>RGZI01000136.1 GCA_010031635.1 Actinomycetota bacterium | reverse complement strand
TGAAGCCGTGCTAAGGCTCCCAGAGCCGTGATTGTGACCTCTTGGGTAATTGCTACTGAGCCGACCTGTGAGACGGCCACTGTCACATCAACAACTGAACCGCCGAAGATTGCCACATAAGTCCCAGCCGTATTCTTGACCTCAATTGTGACTGTATCATTGATTTTGGCAGGAATTGCTCCCTGGTCAAGATTGATGAGATTGACTGTGCAATAGCCGGCTTGAGCCTGTGTGTAGATATTTGTGCGCCCTGATGAGATTGAAAGATTGGCTAAGACTGTATTTGTGACGACAACGCCTTCAATTGTTACGCGCCAGACTGGCGACCAGTTAGTCATTAGAGAGCGACCAGATTACCGCCGCCACCTGTGCCGCGATAATAAGAATCATTTAATGCGTTAATAATTGTGCGAGCCGTACCTTCTGCATCAATTGCGCCATTGACTGTTAGATTGATTCGGGCTGCATTTTGAGAATCAGTAAAACCTCCACCGCCAGCAGCAGCTAAACGTGCTGCATTCTGTGAATCGGTAAATCCGCCTCCGGCTGCAACCATTACAACGCCGGCCACGGCAGAGGCGACACCGCCGCCCATAGCAGATGATGAAGATCCACCGCCGCCGGATCCTCCGCCAACTGCTGGAATAACTACCTTTGGAACCGATGAACCGCCCCCACCAATTGCTCCTGGAGCGCCTCCTGTAGCAAATCCTGAACTGGATCCAATTTTTGGAATTTTAGCAATATCATTTCCAGGTTTTAGAAAATTGACTATTGTGATGATGTTGTTAATTCGATCAATAATGAAATCAAGAATTGGCTTTATTGCGCCAAGAACAAATCCAAAAACGTCAATGAGTGATGCAGCTACATCACCAATTACGCTGAAAGTAGTTCCAAGTAATTTGCCAACAAGAGGCGCGATGTATTTTACAACCTCCCAAAAAGACTTAAATTTGTCAATGTTGTCACTTATTGCATCAGATACGAATCCAAATGCCTTTACTAATCCATTCCAAATTGGAGTAAAAGTGTTTTTAAGTGTTTCTCCTATATTGACAATCTCTGCCCCTAAACCGCCTTCTTTATTTGAAAATGCATTTGAAACTTTGTCCACAATTGGCACAACAAATTCCACAAAATATCCAACAAGTTTTTGCAAAATTGGAAGCAAGGCATATCCAATAGTTTCTTTTGCTTCATTCAAAGTGACTTTAAGAATATCTAATCGACCCTGAAAGGTATCAGCATTTTTAGCAGCTGCTCCGCCGAATAAATCACTAAGTTTTGCTTGGACTTCATTGAATGACATTGTTTTCAATTCAGCCGAAGAAAGTCCAATTCCCAATTTACCTAGAGCAGCAGTATTCCCGTCAAATGCTTTTCCTAACGAATTTGCCACCGCTTCCAGCGGTTTTCCGGTTTGCGTTGAAATGTCAAGGCTAAGTGAAAGAAGATCTTGAGCCTTTGAAATATCACCCGTTGAAATTGCTAAACGCGAAAGAGCCGGACGAAGTTTGTCGTCGGCCACACCTGTTGCCAGAGACATCTTGAGAATTGACGCTTCGGTTGCATCGATTTGACCTTGTGTTGCGCCAGTTGCATTCTTAAGAGCCAGTGCTAATTTTGTTTGAGATTGTTCATCTTCAATCGCCGCTTTGACGCCATCGACGCCGATTTTGACTGCATAAGCAGCAGCAGCAATACCAGCAGCCGCAAAGGCCATTCCTGCCTTCTTGCTAAAATCGCCCATCTTTGAAGAAGAGTCATCAACGTCTCCATTGGCTTGAGCCAGAGATTTCTTGAGTTGATCTACATCAGCAAGAATCGAGAGTTTGAGTGTGCGCGATTGTCCGGCCATTTACCACTCCTTCAAGATTCGGTCAAAAGCATTTTCCCACTTGGCGATGATTTCTGGCTGGATTTCGCGAAGTGTTGGATAAATAAACCAGCCTTTAGATCCACGGCCAGAAGTACCCGACCAAATTGGAAACTGCTTGAATTTATTAGATCCGAATTCGTTACCGCCCCAGAGATCCTTTGTTGTTCCACCGCCGGAGAATTTCTGGCTTACGAATCCAAAAGAGATTTCGCCAATCTTTGAAGATTTAGATACACGGGAGCCACCGGCAATTCTTTCGGCTGCCACACCTCGAGAGCCGGCTTTTTGCTGGATTTTTCCTTGAGCATATTCAGCCAGCGCCGATGATTCTCTTTTAGCTGCATCGGTCGCTTCTGAATCCATCGCCTTGAAAGCAGAAGTAATGGCGCGAAGATCTTGCTTGTCGTAAGCAATCTCAACGTTGTCGCTCATTCTGTTTCTCCAGTATCTCGAAAGCCGTATAGATCTGCTCCGCCGTCGTCCATTCG
>RGZI01000135.1 GCA_010031635.1 Actinomycetota bacterium | reverse complement strand
GTTTTCTCCTTGCGCTGCGCTTCTGGTGGGAAGGGCCTTCATATGTAATTGCCATTACGGTCTTTTGTGGTCAATTAGTTGTGGGTTGGACTAATGATTTAGTGGATTTACCTTTAGATCAAAAAGAGGGTCGAACAAATAAACCAATGGTCGATGGAAAACTTTCTCCAACTACCGTCAAGCGAGCTACGTGGGTTGCACTAGTTTTCGTCACACTTTTTTCCCTCTTCGGGCCAATGGGAATTACTGGTGGATTAGTTCACTTATTAGGAGTTGGCTCAGGGGTTGCATATAACTTTTATTTCAAATCAAATCGGCTTTCCTTTTTGCCATATGCAATTTCATTTGCAGCTCTGCCTGCCTCAATTACATTGAGTCGTGGTGATGCTCCTCAACTTTGGCTATTAGTATCTGGCGCATCTTTAGGTGTTTCAGCACATTTCGCAAATGTCGTCAAGGATATGGAGCGCGATAGAGCAGCGGGAATAATGGGTTTACCACAGATTCTTGGATCCCAGAAAAGTACTGTGCTTTCCGGATTACTTCTTTTATTAGTTTCTATTCAACTATTTTTTGTTACCAAAGAAACACTTTTGCTAATTCTCGGAGCAATCGGATTTTCATTACTTTTGTTGCCTACGAAGTTTCGATTTGTTGCAGTTATGGCACTTGCATTACTTGATGTTGTTGCAGTTGTTAGCGCTATGCCCGTTTCACCAAATTACGCAGCATAGTTGGGAAAACGAATACGTGGAAAGGCGCGACTGTATACCAATAGAGCTGCCCACCAAGTCCTCGTGGACTAAATGTTGCCTCTTGAGTGACTAAAGTTTTTCCGTCCTTTTCTTCAACACTAAATTCAAGCCATGCTTTTCCTGGCAAGACCATCTCTGCATAAAGTTTCAAACGATGACCCCGCTCTAATTCTTCAACTCTCCAAAAATCTAAACTCTCACCAATACGCAGTAGATCTTGATCTCTTCGTCCGCGTCTAAGTCCAACGCCACCCACAAAACGATCTAACAAGCCTCGCAAGAACCATAAGAAATCTGCGCCAAACCAACCATGTTCACCGCCAATTCCCTCAATCTGTTTCCAAATTGCTTCAGCAGATTTATCAGTAACTACTTCGCGGCGATCACGCAGAATTGTTTCACCAGCCCACTCAGGATCTCCTTGAGCTTTTTGCCATGGAGCAGTTGGAATACTTGCATCAGACCATCGCGTTTCAACACCGTGATCTGAAATCTTTGACAGCGCTAACGTAATTGCAGTTTCAACAGAGAGTAAACCCTCTTTTGGTGGGGGAATTAATCCATTTATGCTTTTAGCGGGATCGGCAACTACCTCACTAATTAAAGAACCAACTAATGGTCTAGCAAGTGCTGTTGGGACTGGTGTTACTAAGCCAATCCAGAGACTAGAAAGTCCAGGTGTAAGAACAGGAACTTTGATAATCCATCTGCGTGGAAGTCCAGAAAGTTTTGCAAATTTTTGCATCATGTCGGCATATGACAATATTTCTGGACCACCAATGTCATAAATCTTTCCAACAGGAGTTTGTAGTGCAGCAGCATTTTTCAAATAGTAAAGCACATCTCGAATCGCAATGGGATGGGTTCGGTTTGAAACCCATTTTGGAGTCGTCATTATTGGAAGCCTGTGAGTGAGGTGACGCAACATTTCAAATGATGCAGACCCGGAACCAATAATGATGCCCGCTCGAAGTTCTAAAACAGGTACAGATGTTGATGCTAATTCCTTTCCAGTACTAGCTCGAGATGCAAGATGCTTGCTTATATTTTTATCATTTGCGATTCCACCCAGATAAACAATCTGAGCCACGCCTGCGGCTTCAGAAGCTTGAGCAAATGATCGCGCCATTGTGGCTTCAATGTCATCAAATGTTTTTCCAAGATTTATTGAATGAAGTAAGTAATAGGCAGTATGAACTCCCGCGAGTGCTTGCACTAAATCCTTAGGGTTATCTGCATTGCCTTCACATATTTCGACCTGTGATGCCCATGGCTGGCCAATAACTTTATATTTATCTCTCACTAAAACACGGACTCGATAATCATTTTCTAGCAAAGTGCGTACTAGGCGCCCTCCGACATAGCCCGACGCACCAGTTACTAAATAGAGAGGCGAGTTCATGGTGTAAAGCCTAGACTTACATCATTATTTTCGCTCGTTGCAAAGGAGTACCGCCATGCCAACATCTAAGAAGCCTCGCGTTCTTATTCTTGGCGCCGGCTTTGGTGGACTAACAGCGGCCCGCGCACTTGGAAAAAGCGCGGATGTGACTCTTGTCGATCGACATAATTTTCAAACATTCCTACCACTGCTCTATCAGGTAGCAACGGCTGGACTTGCAGCCGATCATGTTGCGCATCCAAT
>RGZI01000134.1 GCA_010031635.1 Actinomycetota bacterium | reverse complement strand
CAGCTCTTACAAATCTAGTTATCAAGATTCAGAAGAAGCTAAAGGCTTAATTGCCCCAGCTGATCTGATAAAGATCTAGAACCGAAGCCCGGCTCCCACTTAGGTGGGGTCGGGCTTCGGCCTTTCTACAGAGTTATTAAGTAGGCTTGGCCCATGTTGGATTTAAGAAGCAGAGAGATTTTGGGGACAGTTACATTGGTCGCCCTCGCGGCTGTGACGTTGGTGGTGGCTCCTTACACGTTGCTGGATCCCATGGGGTTACCGAAACTATCGATGCTGGCGTTTTCTGCAGTTATTGCGCTATCGATTATGGTCCCAGTAATCAAAAGCTTCTTTGGTTCGGGGTACAGGGCGCTTGTCATACTATTAACTATCTTTATTGTTCAGATCATTTTAGTACTTTTATTTTCTGGTGCCAATATCGGGGCACAGGTCTACGGCACCTACACACGCAATACCGGCGCACTTGCCTATACATCTCTTGCAGTTCTACTACTGAGCTCATCACTTGTCTCTGATAAGCAGTTCTTGAAAAAATTTATCGGTACTACCCTGATTATCGGGGCGATCTTAATTGTCTATGGAAATATCCAGTATCTAGGGTTAGAGCCATTTCCTTATGCCAACGCCTATACAGTCAATGCACCAATTGGCACCTTTGGTAACTCAAATTTTCAAGCTGCCTTCATGGGCTTAATCGCCGTTGTCGCCTCTACGATGGTCTTAAACCCTCGATTTAAAATGCTGACACGACTTGGTCTTGGCCTAATGGGTCTTGCCGCGATAGTTGTGGTCCGTGAAACTCTTTCTACTCAGGGATATTTGAACTTTATCGCTGGCGCTGGTGTCGTTGTAATGCTCTGGCTATTTATGAGTAAGCGAAAGTCGCTGGCTATAGCAGTTGCTGGCTTAGGGGTTATCGGTGGTGGATTAGTTTTCTTAGGTTTAATCAATTCTGGCCCGCTCGCAAAATATATCTATGAAGCCTCAATCGCCGCGCGTGGATATTACTGGCAGGCTGGGATAAAAATGCTGATTGAACACCCAATCTTTGGTGTTGGTATGGATAACTATGGGTCTTGGTATGGACGAAATCGCCAAGTAGCTATGGAGAATGGATTTTCGACACATTCAAATTCTGCTCACAATGTCTATTTGGATGTAGCATCTAACGGTGGCTTCCCACTCCTTGTAATTTATTTAGCCATCACCGCTCTTGTGGTTGTTGCAATAGTGAGAGTAATACAGCGCAATGAGGGCTTTGATGTTTATTTTCTTGCCACCGTTGGCGCATGGGTTGCCTATCATGTGCAATCATTTATCAGTATTAACCAACTTGGCCTAGCTATTTGGGGATGGGTCTTATCGGGAGTAATTATCGGCTATGAGATCAATACAAGAGCTAGCGAGACAATCCAATCAGTACCGGTAAAGCGTAAGCAGAAGAGCAATAAAGTAAAGAGTTCAGCGCAACCTCTGTCATCAAAGGCAGTAATCTCTGTCTTTGCCGGCGTGATATTGGGAGCTCTCGTTGCTATTCCTCCATATTACGCAAATGCAAGCCTCTTCTCGGCTTTAAAATCTGGCGATCTCAAGAAAATTCAATCCTCCGCGTATCTGAAACCAATCGATGAGAGGCGCCTAATCCAAGTGGCAGGAATTCTTCTTAATAATAAATATGAGGCAGAGGCTATAACGATGGCGCGAGATGCAAATGCTCGCTATCCAGATTCATATGATCTCTGGAATCTATGGTCAGCGATTCCCACGGCATCGCCGGCAGATCTGGCCACGGCAAAGGCTCAATTGAAGCGGTTGGATCCATTTAACCCTGATTTAAAGTGAGAAAGCCTTGTGAGCGGCAGGTTTCGAGGATTTTCTAAGGTTAATCAATTATTCTTAATTCATAGTTATCTCTGATTGGGGATGTTGTGTTCACGTTAGTCGCTGTCACCTTTGCCGTCTTGGCAATTGCACTGGTATTGGGTTTTGTCCCAGGATCTATTATCACCTCGGCTATATCGGGTGGGTCAAAGAGCCGCGGTCCTGTTGCCTTGGGCATCTCAATCGGGATTGGTTTTGCTTTTTCTAGTATTGCCGCGGCTTGGGCATTTGGATTATTGGGTGCTAATAACTACCTAGCAATAATAATTGCCCTGACTTTGTTCTCATGTGGCTTGCTCATTGTGCCTAGATTTAGAAGATCCCTGAGCGTTTGGAAAGAGTTTGGGCGCTGGGATGCACTCTTATTGCTTCTTCCATTTATTACCGCTTTTTATAGCAGGCCCTATTGGTCAGGTGCTACAGATTTAAGAATAATGGCAGGCAGTGGACCAGATATTCCACAAAATTTCATGACCGTGCTCTCTCAGCCGCAGGTTGGATCTACTTGGGCAGAGGGGCGAGATAATTTCTTAACGTTCTTGGGT
>RGZI01000133.1 GCA_010031635.1 Actinomycetota bacterium | reverse complement strand
CTCACTGGTCGTCCCCCATATATTGGTGACACACCAGTCTCGATCGCCTTCCAGCATGTTTCTGGTGAATTGATTAAACCCAGAACGCTCAATCAAAATCTACCCAATGGTTTAGATGTCATTCTTACTGTTGCTTTGGCGAAGAAACCAGAAGATCGCTATCAAAGCGCAAAAGAAATGTTAGACGATATTCGTAAGTTGCGCACAGGACAAATAGTTACTACAAGGGTTGCTCGTAAGCCAATTAGGTGGCTTCCGATTCTGGTTGGAGCTTTAGTTGCCGTTCTGGCCGGTGGTGTAATTTCATATGGAGTTTTAAATTCCTCAACAACTGTTAGTAGCACCCTTGTCGAAATACCTAATGTTGTTGGGTTAACTCAACCCGAAGCACAAGCAATGCTCAATGATTTCGTTATCACTATTCAACGCGCTCACGATGGTCGAGTGCCTAAAGACCGTGTGGCAAGCCAGGTACCACTACCAACATCAAAAGTGAAAAAGGGTAGCGGTGTAATTTTGACACTTTCTGATGGCCCAGGAGATGCAATCATTCCGACAGATTTAGTTGGTATGTCACTTGCAGATGCAAGAATTTCATTAGCTGCAGCAGGTTTGGTTATCTCACGTACCGACCCAGTTCCGTCTGATCAACCTCAAGGAACTATTTTGAATGTAACCCCCGACGCTGGTTCAACAATTTCAGCTGGAAGTGGTGTTGTGTTGCAAATTGCTAGTGGTGATATTGAGGTGCCCTCACTTGTTGGGACTGATGGAATTCAAGCGTTAACTGTTTTAATCCAAGCTGGTTTTTTAGTTAATCAAATTCAAGCTTATGATGCGAATCAGCCAATTGGAGTTGTGTTGGCACAAGCTCCAGCTCCGGGTACTACACACACTATTGGTTCTTCAGTAACAATCACTGTAAATCGCGCACCGTAACTTATTTTTTCCCTACCACTGGTGATAAGCCAACTGCTTTTTTGCGAGCATCGACATCTCCGCATTGTTCTAGCCAGTTAGCCAACATTGCGTGCCCGTGTTCTGTTAAAACTGATTCTGGATGAAACTGAACTCCCTCTATGGGAAGTTCTTTATGTCTCATTGCCATGACCACTCCACTGTCTGTCTCGCCTGTTACTTCAATAAAATTTGGAATGGTGTTTCGTTCAACAGCGAGTGAGTGATATCGAGTTGCGTTAAAGGGAGATGGAAGGTCTTTAAATACACCTTGACCTTTGTGGCTAACCATCGAAGTTTTCCCGTGAAGTAGCTCAGGCGCTTGAGAAACGACAGATCCGAAAGCAACGCCAATTGCTTGGTGTCCTAAACAAACACCGAAAAGTGGAATCTTTTTTATTGCACAGTGATGAACCATCTCCACGCTAATGCCTGCACGTTCTGGTGTGCCGGGCCCTGGAGAAATAAGCACCCCGTCGTAATTATCTGCATCTGTGACTTTCAGTTCATCATTTCTGACAACAGTGCATTCGGCGCCAAGCTGGGCTAAGTATTGGACGAGGTTAAAGACGAAGGAATCGTAATTATCAATTACGAGGATCTTCTTAGACGTCATGGGATAATTCTCTCTCATATATCGCCCTTCGCGCTCCTATCGGCTTGCCATAGGTATAGGCCTGCGTGTTACTCTCGCCCTATGCCTAAATCAAAGTTGCGCAAGAAGGTAAAAGAGTCTGCAACCCATTACGACCAGATCGTTAGCCATGAGCCTGCCCCGCTGGATAGCCCTAATTGGCTTGCTCCCACGATGGTTGGTGCTTTCCTTATTGGATTGATTTGGATTGTAATTTTTTACATAACTCAGACCAGTTATCCAATCCCTGGTATTGGTGCTTGGAATATGGTTGTTGGATTTGCCTTTATTGGAGTTGGGTTTTCTCTAGCCACGAAGTGGCGTTAAATAACATCCATGTAATTCTCCACACGGTGGAAAACCTCTGTGGATAACTTATACGCGCTTTCTTAATAAAAGAACGGCGCTTAACGCTCCTCCGATTAGCCCACCTAAATGTGCGTGCCAATCAATTCCGGGCAATATAAAACCAATTGCAAAGTTAATTGCAAGTATCACTGCGATGCTCTTTACCTCTACGCCAATTCGTCGACCCACAATCGCCATTGCTCCAAATAATCCAAAGAGAGCGCCTGATGCACCAACAGATGGTGAGTTAGTTGGATTAAGCCATAAAGAAGTTAGGGATCCGGCAATTAGTGAAATGATGAAAACTGTTAGGAATTTTGATTTTCCGAAAGCTTTCTCTAATGGATTTCCCAAAACTAAAAGGGCGTACATGTTAAATGCTAGGTGCATGAGGCCGCCATGGACGAGTGCAACTGTGAGAACTCGGTAAAACTCTCCAGCGCCAACTCCGTGAATTAAACCATCGTTTAAAATTGCTTTATTTATAAGAAAAAGTTTTTGTTCGATATCTGGATTGATTA
>RGZI01000132.1 GCA_010031635.1 Actinomycetota bacterium | reverse complement strand
TTGCTGCAGGTGTTTGAGTTTTTGATGCTGTCGGTGTCGGAGTTTGTGATGGAGTTGCTGATGGAGTTGTACTTGGGCTTGGTGTTGGTGTCGCTATTTCAATTTTTTGAACTCTGAATCCAACTCCCGGCCCTGAAGAGAACTTTGGTGCTCCAATTGCTTCTGCTAAGTAACGCCAAGGCTTAGGTAACGGATCTGTATCTTTCAATTTCAGGAATTGGGCAAATAAACCCTTACTTCCCACCACTTTTGCGCAGGAAATTCCAAAAGTATTTATTTGATAATTTCCTTTTGAAAATATAACTCCAACAATTACCTCATTCTTCGTCACTTTGTAGGTACCACAACTTGGTGTTTGGGGTCCTGCGGCAATAGTTGGATAAGTAGAAATTGGGGTCAAAGCAAAGGCCAGGCCGATGAACAGAACCTTGGAGATACTCCCCGTCATCCACATTCTAAAAGGGTAGCGGGAAGATCAGATCAGTCAAGAACGGATAGATCCGCATAGTGAGTCAAAGGGAATAATTTGAAGTTTTGATTACGGTTCCCCCACAGATCGACTGTTAACGCGGAGGCCAGACGCACAACTCTTATAGCTCTTACAACTTTTTCATTTTGGATCTTTTGGACTTCTAGGAATTCCTTTAACAATCGTGCAGTTTTTACAATTACTCATATTTTCCTTGTGTCCATCAGGGAAAATAAAAGTCATAATCGCGTCCCGCCAATTTGATCCCGTGAAGTTGGCACCAGCGAGGTTAGCATCATGGAAATCGGTTCTAGTTAGATTCGTGTTGGAAAAATTTGCTCCAGAAAGATCTGCGCCTGCGAAGTTCATTCCGCTCAAATCACATCCAGACAGATCCACGTTCGGCGCTACTACTACGTCACAACGAGGTGATGAGTTCGATTTAGTTTTTGGAGGTGTCAAGACACCTTTGCTAATGGTCCAGCCAATGGGAAGCTTTAAAGGTTTTCCGGTAACCCCACTTGATGTCACATCTGTCAGGATCGCATTAATCATCATCGTATAAGTCAGAATTACTCCAGTTAGATTAGCACCTGTGAGATCCGCGCCCACAAATGTTGCCTTCATTAAATCTGCTTTATTGAGTTTTGCATTCATCAGATTCGCATTATCAACTCTCGCCGCTCTAAGGCTCGCGCTGGTGAGATTAGCATTTGTTAAGTTCGCATCAGTTAAATTGGAGCCCAATAAGTCTGCCTTAATCAGGGTTGCACCTGAGAGATCGGCGCCTGTGAGATTTGCAAAAAGTAAATCAAAGGAAGCGCCACAAGTAAGTTTCTTACATGTTTGATTAAATTTCGCACTCGTCAGATTCGCATTTGCTAAATTTGTATTTGTTAAATTAGCACCTGCAAAATCTAAACTCTTAAGGTTTTGATTACTTAGGTCTGCGCCCGTCAGGTTTGTCTTTACAAATTTAACCTGCGTGAGAGTTGCTCCGGTAAAAACGGCATTAGAAAGATTGGCACCCGAGAGATTCGCACCTGAAAGGTCAACCCCTGATAGATCAACTCGATTTAAGTCACAGCCAGACCAATTGACCTTGGGCGCAGCTGGCGCAGTGCAATTACCAGTGGATGATGCTGCATTAGCCGAACCCAATCCCGCTAGAAGTGCTGTCGCGGCGAGAAGTGCACTCGCACTCAAGAGAGCTATTGATCGTCTATTTGCCATGCCTTAACTGTAACCGACTCCATAGAAATGCCTGTTTTAGAGATAGGGAAAATCCTAAAAATTATCCTTTAGTGAACTTCGGAAGATGAAGGTTGAAGTAAATCGAAATGACTCTAGTGAGAACAACAACCGCTCCCCCGACAAATACCGCGATGCTTTGTGAGACATCAAATTGATGTAATGCGACAAAGAAAATTGATCCGATCAGAGATGAAGTCCCAATAGTTTCCCGGTGCAGTAAAACGGGTTCTATCTGACAAAGCAGATCACGCAATAAGCCACCAGTAACTGCTGTCACCACACCAAGCATGATTGCACCAAACCAAGTGACATCCATTTCAAAAGCAAGCTGCGCTCCTGAAATTGTCGCAACAGCTAAACCGAAGGTATCCATAACCAACAACGATTTACTTACATGTGTCACACGTCGAAAAACCAGTGTGAGAATTACCGCGGTAATAACGCTAGAAATAATCCAAGGATCAACTATCCAAATGGGGCGAAGTCCTAGAAAGAGATTTCGCAAAGTTCCACCAGATACCGATGCGATCGCTGCGACAAAAGCGATGCCGCCGTAATCTAACCCTTTATCAGCGGCAACTCGAGCACCAACTAGAGCGAATACGAAAGTGGCTAGGAGGTCTAAGACGTGGAGGAGGGACATGGTTACAGTCTATCTATTCGGTGTAATTAATAATTCCTAAGCACATCTCATCTCGAGTGCCTTCGCCCCAAACAATATAATTTGGAGAGACGTCCTTATACATCGGTAATAGTGAACGCAAGCC
>RGZI01000131.1 GCA_010031635.1 Actinomycetota bacterium | reverse complement strand
GACTTACTACCGTTGTGGAGCCTGCTAAGAGTAACGGCAGATTGGGTTGGCTCCAAAACCGGCAGACCCCAAAGGTAATTCTTGGCTTAGATGGTGGCTAAATCTTTAACTCAGCCGATATTCCAGCGTACTTCGACGGTCACGGTGATCTCTTGTTGACCCAAATCTATTTGAGTCGCAGCGACAGAATCTTTTGCCATCGCATAAACCGGTCCGGCATAAACCGGGGATAAGTTTTCATTTAAGTAAGCAACTTTGCCAAGTCTTACACCCAACAGTTTTGCATAAGCACTTGCTTTTGTTTTTGCACTTTTCACTGCAGCAGCTCGCGCAGCAATTGTTGCTTTTGAAGTTTCTAAAACAAATGGCGAAACAGAGTTAATTACTAAACCATCTCCACTTGCAACAACAATTGCATCAATGATTGGTCCAGCATTTTTTTCATCTCGAATGATCACTTCACTACTTTGACTAGCGCGATATCCCAACAGAACCTGGCCTTTATCTTGGGTGTAGTTATATTCTGGAGAAACTGAAAAAGATTGTGTCTTTATATCTTTTGTTCCAATTTTTGCGGCCAATAAAACTGTCCGAAAAGTATTTGCACTCTCATTTGCTTTCGCTAGCGCTTCTTTATTTGTTGCAGCCACCGCGCTAATAGTTGCGCTTAAACGGACCGTATCTGGAGTTACTTTCACAGTACCGGTTGCCGAAACTGTAATCCCCTTCGCTGATGTATCTGTAGCGGCAGTTGCAGGAGCAAGAGATAGCCCAGCAAGAGAGAGGATGAGTAACGTTATGGCGGGGGATTTGATTTTCATGGTTTTATTCTCCCTCATTTTCTTTAGAGATGCCTTTGAGTGAGAGGATAGTTCCGTGAGTTCTAATAGCCCTGAGCGTTCCGATCATTCGGTCCTGCTATCTAATTGCACCGCTGATGCGATCTCAAACGCGGCTGCTGCCTTGCATTCAGGCGCGCTAGTCGCATTTCCTACAGAGACGGTTTATGGACTCGGGGCTGATGCCACAAATGAATCTGCGGTTGCGCATATATATAGTGTCAAAGGCCGTCCAGCCGATCATCCATTAATTGTTCATATTGGGCAATTGTCACAATTAGATCAATGGGCAATTAAAATTCCAGATTATGCAATTGCTTTAGCGCGTGATTTTTGGCCAGGGCCGATGACTTTAATTTTAAATAGATCTGAGAAGGTAAAAGATTTTATTACGGGTGGACAGACGAGCGTTGGCGTGCGTATTCCGGCAAACCCAATTGCGTTGGCCCTACTGCGTGAATTCGGTGGTGGAATTGCTGCTCCTAGTGCCAATCGCTTTGGTGCGATTTCACCTACAACAGCGCAAGCGGTGAAAGATGAGATTGGTGAGTATCTAGACGCTAAGCAAGATTTAATTCTTGATGGTGGACCTTCTTTGGTCGGAGTCGAGTCGACGATTATTGAATGCCTTGAAGATTTTCCACGGGTGCTTCGCCCTGGTGCGATTACTGTTGAGATGATTGAAGAGTCCACTGGATTAAAAGTTGAGAACTCAAAATCACAAACCCGAGCATCTGGGTTACTTGATGCGCATTACGCACCCAAAGCAAAAGTATTTTTGTTAGATCCAGAAAATCCAGTAGTTGGATGTATCGCCGGTGAGGGTTTTATTGCACCTGCAAGCCATCCAACTCCGGATGGAGCGATCCGGCTAGCTGCGCCAATTAGTGCTGGGGATGGGGTAGCGATTGCGATTCGGGACAGGTTGCAAAGAGCGGCCTTTGAAGGCGGTTCACTCCGCTAATTTTTGGCTCTCAACGGCGATAATGACGATATGAAATTGCGCCAAATCTCTCGTACAATCTCTTTGGTTGCGGCTTCGATTCTTATTGCAACTTTCGTGACTCCAAGTGGTGCGCTCGCCGCTGGTCCAACAAATACAGTTTTGCCAACAATTGCCGGCACTCTCGCTGTTGGCCAAACCGTGAATGCAGGATCTGGTAGTTGGGATGTTGCGCCTTCAAGTATTAGTTATCAGTGGTATCGCTGTTCAACTGCGGTGGTGACAAGTTGCGTACAAATCGCTGGTGCAACAACCGCCTCATTGAAATTAGTTTCAGCAGATGGTGGAAATTACTTGCAACTTCAAGTCACTGCTTTATCTGCGGGCGGCGGCACTACGGCGTCAAGTTTAATTTCTGCTCGAGTGGTCGTTCAACCGCTTGCATCAGTAATCCCAGCAATAACTGGAGTACTACAACTAGGTTCGACTCTGAACCTTACGTCTGGCACTTGGATTGATGTAATAACTCCAATTTACAATTACAAATGGCAGCGATGTACTTCATTAGAAATTAGCAGTTGTGCCGATATTGCATCAGCAACAAATCTAACTTATGTAATCACTGTTTCAGAAATTGGAAGGTATATTCGCGGCACGGTAACAGTAGTTGCTAACGCTAATAATTTAACTGCTGAATCCGTTTCAGAT